>SICM01000106.1 GCA_009694805.1 Candidatus Latescibacterota bacterium | reverse complement strand
ACTCCGCTCTCCCTTCACCGCCTCCAACGCCACCTTCGCCTTGAACTCTGCCGTATAGCTCTTCCGCATGGTTTGCCTCCTGAATCGATCCCTGATCCTATCGGCAAATCCACCTTATTCCCCTGTCCAAAAATCCCAGACCATTATAGGTGCGGGAGCGTGAACCGGCCGGGGATGCCCATGCGGATCGACCGCCACGCGTCCAGGTTTCGGAAGTGGTCGTCGTCATAGACATTCAGAATGATATACTCCGCGCCCCCCTCCCGCTCCACCTTGCGCATCCGCCGGTAGGCCTGGTACACGCTGTAGCCCCCGATCCCGAAATTCCGGATCGGCTCCTGGAGGTGCGCCGCCAAATATTCCTGCCACGTCTCCCCGTCGCTCACCTGGTCGCAGTGCGTGAAGCTGTCCCCGTAGGTATGCACGCGGCAGGGCCGTTCGGGAAAGTGGACGGCACGGCGCGCGCCATCCGGGTCGTAACGATAGAACCCTTTGGAGCCGTGTACCCCGTCCTTGCGCACCCCGTCGCGCAGCACCCATCCCAGCTCCGGGTCAAAGGAGGATCCTCCTTCCCGGGGGTCCGCAAAATCACCCACCATCTCACGCGTGGGCACGATGGATTCGAGATACGTTTGGGGGTCCATCTCCTTCTCCCTTCTTCGATCAGGTCGCCTTAAAATTCGCCTGCCCCACGCTCGTCAGCCGGGGCGCTGCCCCCGGCGTGAGGGTCACGAACGCCGAAGTCCGGATGCGGTAGGTCACCGGCCCGGCGATCTCCCGCAACGGGAAGAAGAGATGCCGCATCCCTTCTCCCTCCACGACGAACCCCGGATCGTCCTCCAGCGCCACGTGCGTCCGGCCGCCGACCCGCTTCACCACCAGGACCCGATACCCGCGCGTGGACCCGTCGCCGAAGGCCACGACCGTCGTCGCCCCCTTCAGGACCTCTCCCCCCGGCAGATCCTCTCCCGCCACGACCAGGGCATCGTATTCGTCCCCTGCCTCCAGTCTGAGCGTGCTGAGCACGTCCCCCTCGTAGGCGCCGCTCCCCGTCAGCGTCCAGTCGCGCCATCGTAACTCGGACCCGCCCCATATCCCCATCGTCTCCGGCACGCCGTCCCGTTCCCGGACGAACCCCACCTCGCCCCGGAGCATGATCGGGCCGATGACCAGGGGATCGCGCTCCATCTTGACCCGATGCACGATATGATCCGTGACGCCGTGGTGTTGCACCTTCAGGACGACCCCGCCCTCGCCGTCCGGCGGCGTCTCCAGATGAACGCCCTCCACGAAGGGATGCCCCCTGTAGGGCTCATGCACCGCCACAACCCGGCTCACCAGCGGCGCCGGCCCCTCTGAGCGGAGCAGGAAGATCGGCATCCGGCAGCGGTCCAGCAGGGCGTCGTTCTCCTCCGCGCGCCGGAATGAGATCGCATCCCCCAGGAAGACCTCCGCCCCCTTCTGTCCGGGCAGGTGCGTCCGAACCCCCACCGCCTTATCCGGCACGGTGAACGTCACCATCGCCCCGCCCTCCACCTCTCCCCGCGCCACGTTCTGGAAGAACGCATAGTCAGGGTTCCTCCCCTCCGCCTCGCCCCGGTCCGCCTCCCCCTCCGGGTACCGGACCCGGACGCCGGGGAGCAGATGCTCTCCGAAGGAGGCCAGGGAGACGCTGACCTCGCCGGTCCCGTCGTGATCCGCGCTCCCGTGCAGGGCCCAGTCGTGATTCGACCCGCCCTCCACGCGGAATAGGTCTGCGACGTAGACCTCCCCCTCGCCGGCGTCCACGAGCATCACCATCCTCCGGTAGACCCTCGCCAGGCCCGGATAGGCCCGCTCCCCGCTCGCCTCCATCCACTGGACCGGATCAAAGGCCGTCTCGAACGCCAGCAACTGCCCGTCCGACGGCCCCTGGTCGCCCCGCGTGTACTGCCGCTGCTCGTCGATGGAGACCGTGTTGTGGCACAGCGTGCTCGTGCTCCACGCCCGATGCCGCGTGTGCGTATAGCCCAGGTCCGACAGGAGTTCGTGTCCCTTCGCAAACAGGGAGATGTCCAGGCTGTCCGCGTGTTCGTGGCCGTAGCCCCCGGAGAAGTGGAGGTGAAGGTGAACCTGTTCCTCCCCCGCTCCGCGTCCCAGCCAGGCGTGCCCGATGCCGGCCAGCAGGGTGGAGACAGCCCGCTCCGGAGCGTCGATAGGGGTCGGATGGGCGTGGTTATCGTGTGTCGGAAGTTCCCTCCCATCCGGGTAGCGGAAGACCTCGGCGATGCGTTTCGCCCGGCGGATGATCGAGATGTCCCGCTCCAGGTCCAGACCGTCAAAACGTCCGCCGTCCTCCGGGTCCACGTAATCCGGCGGGTCGGAATAGCCCCGCAACGCGTCGAAGACCCGCTGCATCCCGTGCATCGTCATCTCGTGGTACCCGACGCTCCCCTCGCACCAGAACCCGTCCAGGAAGAACATTCGCTCGAAGATCCCCCGACTGCGCCGCGCGGCCTCGTGGACCAGCGCCGGGTCTCCGATCACGCGCCCGATGGCCGCGTAGCCCTCGTAGATGCGCGGGCTGGCGTTGCCGTAGGTCGGGCCGCGAAACCCGTCCTGCCGGATCGCGCCACGGAAGAAGTCGTTCTCGATCCGCGCCTTCACATCTGCCCCGGACTCCTTCGAAAGCCGCTCCAGCTCCCCGCTCGCGTAGATCGCATCGTACGCAAACACCAGGTTCGTCGGCATCTCGTCGGACTGCCATCGTCCCCACTTGCCCCCGCCGTTGGGGTAGGGCGGTTCCAGGGCGAACCCCTTGGGCTGGTGCGGCCAGTCCCGGCTGACCAGGAAACCCGGATAGTGCCGCGCGAAGGCGTCCAGGATCAGCGCCGCCCGCCGGGCATAGCGCCGGTCTCCGGTCGCCTGACAGAGTTCCCCCAGGTCCTGCGCCTGGCTTGAAAGATAGGTCCGCGCCGCCCGCCAGCCCCGGGCGCTGAAGAAGTAGCGGTACCCCGTCTCATCCTCCCAGTAGGGGTACTCGACCTCGACGCCGGCCGGATTCTTCACGCGCAGGACCCTGTCTTCAGGGTACTTCTCGTTGGGATAGACCATCCCGCAGTACTTGCACCGGACGTGGTACGGGGGAGCGACCGACCAGATGAGCTGCCCCTCCTGCGTCCCCTCGTCGCAGTCCGGGCACCCCATGAACAGGAACCCCGTCCGGTCCGGAACCAGGGCGACCATCTCCGCCTCTCCTATCGCCATCAACGACGCGGTCGCCTGCTTCAACGTCTCGATCCGCTCCGGGGATGCGGCCACGGGATAGACGGGGTGCTTGACCTTTTCAGAATCCACGAAGATGCTCCTTGATGATCTCACCAGAAGTACAGGTCTTGTGGCGAATCATGGTCCGCCATTTACACGGTTCTCTTTTTGAACATAAGGCCCATTTACCAGGGAGGTAAATGGGCCTTTTACGTATAGTTGAAATCCCGTACAAAGTCAAGAAAATTGCGACAGGTGGCAAATGCCTTCATCCGAGATGCAGGCCTCCTGCATCGCCCCCTCGCCAGGCCGGCACCTTTCCGGGGATCAGCCGCTTCCCGTCTGACAGCCCCTCCTCCCGTCCCGCCAGCTCCTGCGCCATCCGGCCCCGCCACATCGCCAGGGCGTCAGCGGCGGACCGTTCTCCGGCCAGGTCGTGACGCTCCTGCGGGTCTTCGGCCAGATGGAAGAGTTGCTCCTCGCCCGTGATCGGGTTCCAGATATACTTCCATCGACCATCCGTCAAAAACTGGTTGGCGTTCTCCGGGTGGTAGCAGGGGGCGTGCTCGCCATGATAATACTCCCGCCACGCTCCGTTTCCGCGCAGCAGCGACAGGATGCTCCGCCCCTCCACGGAATCGGGCACGGGCGCACCAGCGACCTCCAGAAATGTGGGCAGGATGTCCTCCCACCCCACCACCTGCGGGATCTCCCGGTTGCGCTCCATCTCCATCCCACGCGGCGCGTGCACGACGAACGGCACCCGCGCCGACGCCTCGTAGGCGTAGGTCTTCCGCCAGAGGTGGTGATCCCCCAGCATCTCCCCGTGGTCCGAGGTGAAGAGCATGAAGGTATTGTCCATCAGCCGGTTCCGCGTCAGCGCGTTCGCGAGCCGTCCCACCTGGGCGTCCAGGTAGGCCAGAGTGGCGAAATAGGCCGCCCGCGCCCGGTGGTTCAGAGGGTCCGGCAGCTTTCCCCGCCAGGCGTTCACGTCCAGCGGGAAGCCCGCCTCCAGCGCGTGCCGCTCCGCCCAGTCCCCCACGACCGGCATCGGGATTTCCCGACCGATAAATGGGTCATAATAGACCTGCGGCGGGCACCAGGGCGGATGCGGGCCGTTGAACGACAGACAGAGGAAGAAGGGTCGCGTCGGGTCGCGCTTCCGGAGGAACTCCAGCGCCCGGCTGACGAACCACGTCTCCTCCATCAGGGTCTCCGGCAGATGGTTGGGACGGGCCATCCAGGAGTTGCCGTGCACCCCGTGCGCGGTCTTCTCCACATCGACGCCAGGCTGCGCCGCCAGCCACGCCGAGTGGTCTTCAGGGAGAATCAGTTGTTCAAACCCCAGGTGCAGCCGGGGGGGATGGAAGTGCGTCTTGCCGATGTTGATCGTCTGATACCCGGCCCGCGTCAGTTCCCCGGCCAGCGTCGTCCGGTAGGGCCACGGCTTCCCGTCCAGGTAGCCGACCATGCCGTGCGTGTAGGGCGTCTGCCCGGTCATCAGCGAACGCCGGGCCGCGATGCAGGAGGGGCAGGGCGTGTAGGCGTGCGTGAAGACCGCGCCCTGGAGCGACAGCGAATCGAGGTGCGGCGTCTCGGCGACCGGATGCCCCAGGCGCCCCAGGCAGTCGCCCCGGAAATGGTCCGTCAGGATCAGCAGCAGGTTCGGTCGATCTGGCATCGCGAACTCCTCACCGGATGCAACCCGGATATGTCTCTCCCCTGACGTGAAAATACATCGGCGACTCCCCCTTGCCCGTGTACCGGGATCGGGAGGACATGTAGGCCAGGGCGATCGCCCGCCGCCATTTCGCCGAGCGGTTCGGGGCCGTGTAGTGCGGCAACAGGGAGTGGAAGAACAGCCCGCCCCCGGCCCGCACCGGGGCCAGCGCCATGTCCTTCGGGTCGTAGAACCCTTCGTCCACCACGTAGTCGTCCGTCACGTGTTTGTGGGGCAGCGGCCCCTTCCGGTGCCAGCCGGGCAGGACGCCCATGCACCCGTTCTCCGCCGTGGCGTCGTCCAGCGCGAACCAGCACGTACACAGGTTCATCGGCTCGATCGGCCAGTAGGGGGAGTCCTGGTGCATGCCCTTCTGCGACCCCACCTCCGGCGGCTTCAGCATGAGCGCATTGCGGAACAGCTTCAGGTCCGGCCCCAGGATCTGCTCGACGATCCCGACGATGTTGTCGTGCAGCCCCAGCCCGCGAAACCGGTCATCCCCCACCACCAGCCCCCCCAACTTGCGGATGCCGTCGCCTGGATGGTCCACCTTCAGTTCCCCTCGCTGGATGCGGGGCTCGACCTCCACCCCCATGCCGGGGCTCAGCGGCCGGCCTCCGTGCGTGTACTCCCGCACCCGGGCGCCCAGCGCCTCGATCTCCTCCGGCGGGACCAGGTCCTCCACGACGATGTACCCGTCGCGGTGATAGGTCTGGAGCTGCTCATCCGTGAGTCTGACGGATGTCTCCACCATCTTGCACCTCCCTAAAAGCGAAGGGCGATCCTGAGATCGCCCTTCTGTTCACAGGTCATCACACACGTGAGTCACTCAATCCTCAATCCCAAAGACCACGCGCCGGGCCTGGAGGAAGGCAGCCCTGTTCAGGACCTCAACCATCACGCGCTGGCGGTCAGACGCATAGACGATCTCGTAATCCTTCCCTTTCTTGAGAGAGGACGGGATCACCTTCACCGACCCGATCCGCCCCAGGCCCGCGTCTCCCGCCGAGAGGTTCACGACGGTGTCCGAACGCAGGTCCAGAGACTCTGAGAATATCTCGTCCCCGACCTGGCCGATCTGCCCGCCCTTCACGACCCCTCGGTTCTTGAATTCGTTCAGGTTGCCCGCTGTGTAGAAGAAGGAGTTCACCCGCCGCTCCGTCGTCAGGCGCTGCTGCTCGCTCGTCTCCGCCCGGACCTGCGCCTCCTCCTTCTCCCGCTCGGTCACGGTCATCTTCGCCTGAAGTTCGGATGCGGTCTGCTCCATGCGTTGCACGTCCTGCTGGAGTTCCGCTTTCTGGGTGGACAGGGTCTCCGCCTGCGCCTCCGCCTTCTTCTGTTCCTGCTGGGCCCGCTCGATCCTGGCCATCAGCGCCCGCTTCGCCCGGACCTGCGCCCTGCGGGGCGTGATGGACGCCGTCCCCTGGGTGACAAAACTTCCGAACACCCCGCTCGTCTCGTCGTACATCATCCAGACCTGGAACCCGGGCGCCATGTCCTCCACGACGGCCATCTTGTCCAGAATCTCCTTGGCCTTTTCAGGGGGAAGCCCCTTCTTCTCGGTCAGGAACTTCATCGACAGGCCGTAGTGGGTGTCCCCCTTCTTCGCCTCCACAGGCTCCGGCAGACGGGCCTGGATCGCCGCGATCTCGTTGTTCAGCCGGCTGATCTCCCCATCCTGACGCCCGATCTCATCCAGCAGCCCCTGGTAGGAGACATCCTTCTCTGACTTCACCATCCTCTGGAGGATCTGCTGCTGAAGGTCCTTCAGTTTGAGCGCCTTGACGTCATCGACCCTGATCGGGTCGTTGGGATGGTTGGCGTTGAAGCTCTGGACCGCCTCAGCAATGGACTGCTGGCGGACCTCGATCTGCTTGTGGAAATCGTCCAGGCGCTCGACGAGCGTATGCATGTCCTGGATTTCCGTGACCTTGGTGGGACGCAACAGATACCAGGCCACCCCGGCCACGATCAGCAGAGAGATGGCGCCGGCAGCCGCCACCCAGCGGATGTTCGCCGTGCGAGAGACCTCTTCATCCGACATCTCAGACCCTTTTTACGAATGAACCGTCTTCTCGTCGCCCTTTGAGGTGTTGTTCGAGGGCTGATGGATCTCCTTGGATACCTCGTCCTGAACGTCCTTCAGCCCTTTTTTGAACTCCCGGATACTCTTGCCCAGCCCCCCGGCCAGGTCGGGCAGACGCTTGGCCCCGAAGAATAGCAGGGCTACCAGGAAGATGATGAGCAATTCTCCAAATCCGATGTCACCGAACATGGCAACCTCCTCAATCCCCCAGGTGAACGGAAAGGCGGGGTCGGGGATCGGGGGCTGGGGATCGGGAAGAACAAAAGCAAAAATTCTGATTCTTCCTGACCCCTGCCCCCTGACCCCCGGCCCCTGTTTTCTACTCGTACCTCAGCGCCTCTATCGGGTCCAGACGAGATGCCTTCCAGGCCGGATAGAAGCCAAAAAAAATGCCGACCGTGCCGGACACGGCAAACGCCATCCCCACCGCCCAGGGAGGCACCACGGTGTTCCACCCGAAGGTGGCCGATAAGACGCGGGAAACGGCTAGGCCCAGGCCGATGCCGACCAGGCCGCCCAGGGCGCTCAGGCCCAGGGCCTCCGAAAGAAATTGCAAAAGGATGTGTCGTCCCTTGGCGCCTATGGCCATCCGGATGCCGATCTCCCGCGTCCGCTCCGTCACCGATACGAGCATGATATTCATGATGCCGATCCCCCCCACGATCAGGGAGACCGCCGCCACGCACATCAGCAGGATGCGCATCTGCTGAGAAGACGACTGAAGGACATCGCTGATCTCCGCCTGGTTCCGGACGGTGAAATCATCGGGGCTTTCAGGCCCGATCTTATGGCGCACCCGCAGGAGCGTGGTGATCTGATCCTGCGCCTCCTGCATCTTCTCTGCGGAGACCGCCGAGGCCATCACCATGCTCAGGTACGTGGCCCCCATCAATTTTTTGAGTACCGTTGTATAGGGGGCGACGATGATATCGTCCTGATCCTGGTTGCCGCCCAGCCCGGCCCCTTTCTTGGACAGGACGCCGATCACCACGAACGGCAGGTTCTTGACCCGGATCGTCGCTCCGACCGGATTCTGGTCCGCGAAGAGCTGGTCAGCCACGGTCCGACCCAGCAGACAGACCTTGTTGGCCGAGCGTACGTCCTGGTCCGTGAAGTAGGACCCCATCTCAGCGGGCCAGTTCCGGACAATCTCATAATCAGGGGATGTCCCCTGAATGCTCGTGCTCCAGTTGTTGTTCCCGGCCACCACCTGTGCGCTCGTGCGGACCGTCGGCGTGATCGCAGCCACCGCCGGGCACTCCTTGATAACCGCCTTGACGTCATCCTCCGTCAGCGTGCTGCTCGACCCCCACCCCGCCCGCACCCCGCCCGACGACGTCGACCCGGGGAAGATCATCAGCACGTTGGAACCCAGGCTCGACACCTGCGACTCGATCATCTCCCGCACGCCCATGCTGATGCCGACCACGGAGATCACGGCCATCACGCCGATGATGATGCCGAGCAGGGTCAGCGCCGACCGGAGCTTGTTCCGTCCAATCGCCCGGACTGCGGTGCGGAGTACGCGGAGATAGATCATGCCCTGAACCTCGTTAAATCCTATGCCTTTTCAACAGCCGTCGCTGGCTCAACGGCTGCCCGCAGCTCTTCTCCGGCGCTCCGCCGATATTCCACGGCGTGATCCTGAATGATCTGACCGTCCCGGAAGACCACGTTCCGGGAGGCGTAGGCCGCAATGTCCGGCTCGTGCGTGATCAGGACGATGGTCATCCCCTCCCGGTTCAGGTCCTGGAATACCTCCATCATCTCCACGCTCGTCTTGCTGTCCAGGTTGCCCGTGGGCTCGTCGGCCAGGATGATGGCCGGCCGGTTGACCAGCGCCCGCGCGATGGCCACCCGCTGCTGTTGCCCCCCGGAGAGCTGATTCGGATAATGGTGATGACGATCTGCCAATCCCACCCGGTCCAGGGCCTCCAGCGCCCGCTTCCGGCTCTCGCGGGTCGGCGTCCCGTTGTAGAGCATCGGAAGCTCCACGTTCTCCAGGGCGCTCGTCCGGGGGAGCAGGTTGAACCCCTGGAACACGAACCCGATCTCCCGGTTGCGGACCTCCGCCAGGGCATCCCGGTTGAGCTGCGAGACATCCTGGCCGCGCAGGTAGTAATGCCCCGCTGTCGGACGGTCCAGACAGCCCAGGATGTTCATCAGCGTCGATTTCCCTGATCCCGACGCCCCCATGACCGCGATGAACTCCCCCTCCGGGACCTCCAGGGACACCCCACGCAGGGCGTGGACCTCGTAGTCTCCCAGCCGGTAGACCTTGGTCACGTCCACCACCCGGATGACAGGACCTCCGGGCTTCCCCTCTTTAACGTCGGACACCGCCACCCCCTCCCCCTCCGCCACCCCTTGTGCCACCGACCCCGCCTCCCCCGAACCCGCCTCCCCCGAAGGGGCTTCGATTCTGCTGCGAGGCCGGAGAAGCGGCCGAACCGACCACCGAGACGATGATCTGATCCCCCTCCTGGAGATCCCCGCTGACCAGTTCCGCAAAGGTCCGGTCCTGAATGCCGAGCTGGACCGAAACCGGTCTCAGCCTGCCGTCTTTGGCCTGAATCCAGACGCGCTGCACGCCTGCACCGCCCGTATTCCCCGCGCCCCTTCCCCCTCCACCCGAACCCCACCCACCGGTGCCGCTGGAACCTGATCCACCACCAGAACCCCCGCTGCCAGAACCCCAACCCCCGCCACCGGAACCGGAACCGCCCCCAGAACCCCAGCCCCCATTTGTCCCCCCGCCGGTACCTCCCCCGGAGCCCCATCCCCCCCCACCGGCGGCAGCGGACCCGCCCCCCCAGCCTCCGGCCCTGGCTCCCTGCCCCCTTTTCTGGGCCGTGTCCGGGGGAGCCTCTCTCTTCACCAGTGAGGCTATGCGCGACCACCAGGACCGGCTCGTATCCGCCGAGGCTTTGCCCCCTGCCCCCTTCATCATCTCTGCCCGGAGGGCGGCCAACTGATCCGGAGGAGGGACAAACCGGGTGGCCGACAGAGGCACCTTGAGGGCGTCCTCCCGGCGATCGACCAGGATCGTGGCCGTGGCCGTCATGCCAGGCCGGAGCTTCAGATCCGAGTTGTCCACCCGGACGATGATTTTATAGGTGACAACGTTCTGAACAGTCTGCGGAAACAGGCGGACCTGGAACACGCGCCCTTCAAACTGCTGTTCGGGGTAGGCATCCACACTGAACGTGACGCGCTGCCCATCCTTCACCCGCCCCACGTCCGCCTCATCGACGCTGAGCTGGAGTTCCATCTGCGCCAGGTCGTTGGCGATGACGAAGATCGTCGGCGCAGAGAAGCTGGCCGCCACGGTCTGCCCCACGTCCACGTTCCGGTTGATGACCACGCCGTCAATCGGGGCCCTGATCGTGGCGTAGCGAAGGTTGATCAGGGCGCGGTCGAGGGTAGCCTGAGCCTGCTTCTCCTGGGCCACGGAGACCTGAAGGTTGGTCTGCGCGTCGTCCAGTTCCGTCTGGGGGATGAGGTTCCTGGAGAAGAGGAGTTTGGCACGGTCGAGTTTGCGCCGGGCGGCCTCCGTGTTGGCGCGCGCTCGTTCCAGACTGGCCTGGGCATCCACGACCGAGGCGTGGAGGAAGGTGGGGTCGATCAGGGCCACGACCTGCCCGGCCTTGACCCTGGTGTTGAAATCGGCGTAGAGTGCGGCAATCGTCCCGGAGACCTGTGTGCCCACCTCCACCGTGGTGACGGCATTGAGCGTGCCCGTGGAGGTGACGGTGGCAACGATGGGCCCTCGCTCGACCGCCGCAAACCGATAGGAGGCCCCCCCTTCGGTCTTTCCGGCCGTGACCAGGGCATAAACCACGGCCGTGACAATCAGTACCAGCGCGATGAGGAGGAGAAGGTGTCTTCTGTTCATGGGTGCCCTTCTGTTGGAGAAAGATCCCTTTCAATGTGCCCCTCTGGGCATGCCTGTTAGACGCTCGAAACGGAGAATTGCTTCGACCGAATCGCGCCAGGCGCGCCAGCCTCCCCCTGTACCTTTAGACGAGGGTCACATCAATAAGGTTCCTCAACAGATCCAAGCGAGCCACCCTACTTGAGCGAGAACCGGATCGGGTAGGCCACCCAGACGGCCACGGGCTTCTGGTTCTGGATCGCAGGCCTCCAGACGCTCTTCCAGGCCGCCTCCTTGGCGGATTCGTGGAACATCTCAGGCCCTTTCTGGATCTTCACGTCCCGGACCTTACCGGTCTTGTCCACCAGGATCTGGATGAAGACCACCCCCTCGATCCCTGCCCGGCGTGCGATCTCCGGATAGACCGGCTTGGGCTGTTCCACCGCCACGGGCTGCTCCTCCACCGGGATGAACTCCCCGGCATCGGGCAGTTTATCTTCCTCCACGACGATGTTGTCGTTCTGCTGGGTAGGCTGTTCCACCTGGATGACGGACCCTTCGCCCACCCCCTCGCCCCCGGACAGAGAATTCATCTGGCTCATCTCGGTCTGCGTGGCGATGGTCGTCTCGGACGACACCTCCGCGTCGGGCACCGGCTCCGGGATGCCGATGGTGGGCCGGGCCGTGGCCTGCGACACCTGAATCTGGGGCGCGGCCTGCTGGTTGGTGATGGAGGGAGGCGGTCCCAGATCCTGATACTTGATGAAGCGAACGGCGAGGGCCTTCTCCTCTCGAGTCAGGTACCACATGACGCCAAGATAGAGCCCAAGGGCCACGAGATGACCGACGACGGAGTAGGTGAACGCCTTCCTGACGTAATCCTGATAGGTGCGTTTCAGTTCAATCGCACCATAGTCCACGATGTTCATGCCTTGGATAACACCTCCTTGTCGCGATCCGTCAGAGGCGCAAGGCTGAATCGGGTGACATTCCCGACGTTCATCTCGTCGAGCATGTCCACCATCATGTGATAATGCGCCTTCCGGTCGAGTTTGACCAGGGTGATCAACTTGGGGTTGGCCTTGTTCTTCTCCCCAAGGAGCGCCTGAACACTCTTCATGTCAACCTTCTGCGGCTTATCCCTCCCGATTGTCCAGAAGATCGAGCCGTCCTCGGTGATGTAGAAGGTCATCAGGTTCGACTCGGCGATATCCACCTTCTGGTCGGAAGGCGGCAGGTTGATCTCCATGGTCTGCGGCGTCCGGAAGACCGTCGTGAGCATGAAAAAGATGAGAAGCAGGAACGCCACGTCCACCATCGGCGTCATGTCGATGGAAACGTTGATTCGCTTCTTCTGCCGCCTTCCCCCTTTCTTTTTGCCTCTACTGGGTTGTGCGGTGTCAACAGCGGCCATCGGGTATCACCTCCTTCAGGGTGTACTCACCGGTTTTTTGTCCTCCTCCAGCAGGGTCACCATGTTGAACCGGGTGTTTCCGGTCCGCTGGAGGATGTCCATCAAGTCGCTGATCACGCCGTAGTCCGCGTCCTTGTCCGCCTTGATGGCCAGACGAAGCCTCGGGTTCCGGATGCGGGCGTCCATCACCGCCTTCTCCAGGTCTGCCAGAGACGTGGTCTGCTCCACGCCCGCCGCGCCGACCTTGAAGAAGACCTGGCTGTTCTTGTCCACGGCCAGGATCATCACGTCGGACTCCGGCAGCTTGATCTCCGAGTGAGAGGACGGAAGCTCAAGCTGCGCCTCCTCCGGTGGCTTGAACTGCGTCGTGCTCATGAAAAAGATCAGGAGCAGAAACGCCACGTCCACCATGGGCGTCATGTCGATCCTGACCCCGACCCTCGCTTTTTTGTGCATCGCCATGTCTGCTCTCCCCCAAAACTAGCTGGACCGGCCGGTCAGGAGCTGCACGACGTTGTGGGTCGTCTCCTCGATTTCATAGCTGAACCCGTCCACTTTGTTGACGAAGAAGTTGTAGGCCACGATCCCGGCGATCGCCGCAAACAGACCGCCTGCCGTGTTGATCAGCGCCTCGGAGATGCCGACGGCCAGCGCGATGGCGTCGGGCGCGCCGGTCTTAGCCATTGCGTTGAAGCACCGGATCATGCCGATGACCGTGCCGAGCAGCCCCACCATCGTGGCAATCGACGCGATGGTGGACAGGGCGATCAGGTTGCGCTCCAGAAGCGGGATCTCCAGACCGCTCGCCGTGTCAAAGGCGTGCTGAATCTCCGAGACCTTCCGCTCCTCCGTCATGTCCTTTTCCCGGTCCACCTGGCGGAACCGCTCCAACCCGGCGCGCAGGATGTTGGCGCACGATCCCCGCTGGTCATCGCACAGCGCGAGCGCCCCATCAATGTCCTTCTGCCGCACCCGCTCCACGACGTTCACGGCAAACTGTATCATCGATCCCCGCCCCTTCGCCTTGTTCAGAGTCAGGATACGCTCGATGATGAATGTGGCCTGCATGATCGTGAGCACCATCAACGCGACCACCAGAGGTCCACCGTCCCGGATGAACTTCGGCAGAAAGAACGCCCAGATAATACCCGACACGACGAATGCCGCAATCAGAACGATCGTGATGAAGGTCGACTGACGCATGAGTCCTCCTCCTTGCCTCTGTGAAAAAACCCCTCAACTGCGAAACGTGAAACGTCTCTGATGATTTTTTTGTCGAATCTTCACGCCCCCATTCACGGCCCCCCTTCCAGGCGTTCAAGCCCATCGTGAGCATCTTTGTTGTTGGGATCCATCTTCAAGACTTTCCTGAATTCTTCTTTAGCCTTGTCCAGTTGTTTCGAAAGGACGTAGGCCTGGGCCAGCAGGACGCGGGCCTGCACATCGTTCGGTTTTTGCGCCACGGCCCGCTGAAGATAACCGACAGCCCGCGCGGCCATGGCCTGAGATTCCTTGTGCTTGTCGGCCTTCTGCAG
The DNA here is from genome assembly GCA_009694805.1 of Candidatus Latescibacterota bacterium. Classification (GTDB taxonomy): domain Bacteria; phylum Latescibacterota; class UBA2968; order SICM01; family SICM01; genus SICM01. The sequence goes on along the minus strand of SICM01000106.1, from coordinate 1,778 downwards.
GGCCTGCGCCTCCAGCAGCTCAGACAGTCCCACCTGTTTGAGCGCATCCACATTCTTCGGGTCCAGGTCCAGAACCTTCAGAAACGCCGACTTGGCCTGGGTGTTGTTTTTGGTCTCAAGGTAGCAGACACCCTGCAGAAAATAGGCCTGGACATTGTCAGGCTTGAGGTGCGCCACCTTCTTGAACGACTCGAGGGCCTTAGAGTAGGACTTCTGTTGCAGGTAGGCAAATCCCACATTGAGATGCACGCTCCAGTTCCCCGGGTCTTGCTCCAGCCTTTTCTGGAACATCTCAATGGCCTCGCTGTATCGCTTGGCCTTATAAAGTTCGCCGCCGAGGTCGCTGTAGACCGCGCTTAAATTTTCTTTGACGTCCGGGTAGGTCGCCACGGCGCTGTCCAGCGCGGGTTTCACGTCGGACAGGACCGCGGCATAATTGTTCTTCTTGATGTAACACAGCCCCAGCAGGCGGTAGAGGATCGAAATTTTGGGGGATGTTTTCAGCTTCTCCTTGAGGTTCGGGATGGCCTCGTCGTAGCGCCCCTGGTTGTAAAGCAGAAGCCCCAGAGCGCCCTCCACGTTGCCGCTGCCGGAGGTGTCCTTCTCGGCAATCTCCTTCATCGTGGAGATGGCGGCGGTGGTGTCCCCGGACGCCTTCTGCGACTCGGCCAGCCCCTTGAGCGCTCCCACGAAGTTCGGGTCGATCTGCGTGGCCTTCTGGTAGGCCGACACGGCCCGCGTATAGTCCTTGTTCTCCAGGGAGATGTCCCCGACCAGGACGTGGACCTCCACGTCGTCGGAGACCAGTGTCGCCACCTTCTCCAGATAGGGCAGCGCCTCCCCCCGGTAGGCCTGCGTCCTGGCCATCGCCTTGGCCAGTTCGACCTGGAGCTTCGGGTCTTCGGGATGGAACTCCACCGCCTTCTTCAGCAGGGGGACCGCCTCCTCGTAGCGAGGGGGTTTCATGATCATATAAAGATTGATCAGATCCTTGTAGACCGGGACGAAGTTCGAGTCCGCGGCCACGGCATCCTGCCACGCCTTGACCACCTCCGTCCACTTCCGATCCTTGAAATGCATCTTGCCGATGGCGTAGTGAACATCCGGGGCGCCGGGGTCCAGTTCCAGCGCCCGGTTGTATTCGGTCACGGCCAGTTCCGTCACCCCCTGTTTTGCGTAGATGTCGCCGAGGGCCTTGTGATACGCCCCGTTACGGGGGTCCTCGTTGGTGGCCTTCATCAGCCAGATGTTGGCCGACTTCAGGGAGTCCGTGGCCGTCTTGACCAGGCCCATGCCATAGTAGAGCGGCGCAAGGGGTTTGGCCTGCTGATTGATCCCCTTCAGAAAAATGGCCTCCGCCTCTGCGGTCTGGCCCTTCTCCAGCAGGAGCAGACCGACCTGGAACTGCGCCTCCGCGTATTTGCTCTTGAGTTTCAGGGTCTCCTGGAACTCCGCCATCGCCTCGTCGGGACGGCGAACCCCCTTGAGCGCCACGCCCAGAAGATAGTGCGCCTCGTGGGAAGTGCGCGTCTGCTTGACGACCTCCTGAAGGATGGGGAGGGCTGCCGTAAAATTTCTCTGGGCGATGAATACCTGGGCTTGCGACAGCGGCGTATCCTGAGCCTCCCCTGCCACCGACGACAGCAACTGCAAAATGACGATGACCGTGGTGATGTGCGCCCACCACCCTGTCCCCCTCACGCGTCTATCTCTGGCCATCATTCCGATTCCGGCCATCCCCACTCCTTTCCAGCGTACGTTTTGCGTTTTGCATTTTA
>SICM01000105.1 GCA_009694805.1 Candidatus Latescibacterota bacterium | reverse complement strand
TCGATTTTTCAGCAATTAGGGGCGCAGAGGCCACTTTAGGCGGGCCAATGGGTGAGTTCTCCTAAGAAATGCTCGCAGAATCCCCCATATAATTTTTTGTATCTTATTTTTATTCAATATGTTAAGCTTAACTTTACGGAAATGGTTTCTAAATATAATGGCTATTATCTACTTGAACCGAGCTGAACTGATGCTGGAGTGGGAAGACAGCTCCATGGCGGCCTCCTTCTGCGCGAAGGCGCTGGACATCTGCCGCAAAATAGAGGATCACCTCGGCGAGGCAGATGCGTACCGGCTGCTGGGCAGGGCTTTCACGCAGCGGAGGCAGTGGACCACGGCAACCCAGTTGTTTCAGGACAGCCTCCGCCTGAATGAAGAACATAAGAACCCTCTGGACCTGGCCGAGACGCACCGGGACATGGGAAAGATGTATGTAGCCCGGGGGCATAAGGCGAAAGCCAGGGCATCCCTTGAAGCCGCCCTGGCCGGCTTCCAGAAACTGGGGGCGAAGGCGGATGTGGCCGAGGCCGAACGCCTGATCGAGTCCCTCGGCAAGGGCTGATGCCTGAGTATCTATAAGACGTGAGGAGACCCTCTTTGCGCGCCTTCTTCTTCTGGGAACGGGTGGGCGGCCTTTCCCTGGATTATCCCTGCAATCCCTATGCGGGGCTGCTCGCCCGGGCGCTGGAGAAGCGAGACATCCATCTGGAACTTGGAGATTATGCCCTTGAGCAGGAATGGCTGAGGTCTCATCGAGCAGACCATGAGGTCCTGCACCTGAACTGGCTGCATCATTTCTACAGGGCGGATGATCTTGAGACGACGCTGAAGCGGTATACTCGATTTACGGAGAACCTGACCTTCGCGCGTACGCCGGGCTATCGCATCGTCTGGACGATGCACAATCTCTACCCTCACGAGCGTCTCTACCCGGAGGTCGATCACCTGGCCCGGCTCCTGGTCTGCCACCTGGCGGACGCCGTGATCGCCCATTGCGAGCACGCCGCCGGGCTGGCGCGCCGGCTGTTCTACAGGACCGGGGCGCTCCACGTCATCCCGCACGGCAACTTCATCGACGCATATCCCAACGAGGTTTCGCGGGAAGAGGCGCGGCGAAAGCTCGGCATTCCTGAAACGAGGTTCGTTTATCTGTTTTTCGGAAACGCCAGGACTTACAAAGGGATCGAGCGGCTGATCGACACGTTTCGGAAGGTGGCGGGGGAGGATGCGACGCTGGTCCTGATGACGAGATGGGGGCTGAATCCCGCCTACGGGAAAGAGATCGAAGGGATGGCAGGCCAGGATGGACGGATCAGAATATTCACCTCCTCCTTTTTCCAGAACGACGAGTTTCAGGTCTATCTGAACGCCGCCGACGTCGTCGTCCTCCCCTTCGTGGACGTGCTCACCTCAGGGTCAGCCATCACGGCCATGTCGTTCGGAAAACCCGTGATCCTGCCCCGGCTCGGCTGTCTGCCGGAACTGGCGGACGACACCATGGGCCTGCTCTACGACCCGGCGCGCCCGGGGGCGCTGGAGGAGGCATTCGTGGCGGTCCGGGGGCGGGACCTGAAGGCCGCCGGAGGCGCGGCGTTTGCGCGGGCACAGACACTCGACTGGGATGGAATCGCATCGCGCGTGGCCGAAGTGTATAACGGTAAAAGGTGAGACCCCTCCCCCACCCTTCGACTGCGCGGCGCGAAAGCGCCGCTCCGCTCAGGGCAGGCAGGGAGAGGGGAGCAGAAGGTTGGGTCTGTCCTCTCATCACTACTCTTTAAGGGAGAGAAGCATGGCAAACTCAGATTATAAAATTGGCGTTGTCGGCGTGGGGCGGATGGGCGCCAATATCGCACGCCGTCTGAAAGATGAGGGGTTTTCGGTCACGGCGGTCCACGATGCCCGCCCGGACGCGGCGCAGGCGCTGGCTGCAGAACTAGGGGCGCAGGCGCCCGGCGCCCTGGCCGGGGTGACGAAGGCAGCGGACACGATCATCACCGTCGTGACAGATGACAAATCCATGCGGGCGATCTTCGCGGAGAAGGGCGACAGCCTGCTCCAGGACGCGAAGGGCCGGCTGTTCATCAACTGCGCCACCATCACCCCCCAGGTACACGTCGAGGTGGAGGCGCTGGCGGAGAAGGCCGGCGCGCAGAGCCTCGAAGGCTGCATGGCCAGCAGCATCACGCAGGCCCGGCAGGGGACGCTCTACCTGATGTGCGGGGGCAAGAAGGCGGTGTTCGAGCGGGCCAGGCCGATCCTGCAGGCGATGAGCAAGGACCTGAGATACGTTGGGGAGGCCGGGAGGGCGGCGCAGGTCAAGGCCCTGGTGAACATGGTGATGAACATCAACACGGCGGGCCTGGCGGAGGGGCTGGGGCTGGGGGCCGCACTGGGGCTGGACCTGACCGTGCTGCGGGAGGTGTTCGCGCAGACCGGGGCCAACTCCCGCGTGCTGGAGACGGACGGGTCGGACATGCAGAACCGGGACCACGAATGCTATTTCTCGGCGGCCCACGCGTCGAAGGACTCCGGCATCGCGCTGGACCTCGCGAAGGCCGCCGGCCTGAACCTCCCCCTGGCCGAGGCCACGAAGCAGCAGTACGACCGGATGATCAAGATCGGCAAAGGAGAGTTGGATAAGTCGGGAATCGCGGAGTTGACCTTCCCCGGAAGGGGCTGAGCCAGCCGAAAAGGCTTCAAAAAAAGTAGGGGTCAGGGGCCGGGAAAAGCAAAAACGGGTATCAGGCGTCAGGTGTCAGGTGTCAGATATTGGTCTTTATCTGATTCCCGAAACCTGACACCCGAAACCGCAGTTATCTTTTCCTCGACCCCTGACCCCGTTTTTTATCGCCGGTAGATGTAGCGCTCTCCGACCCTGAGCACCTTGACCTGCTGGTCAGGCACGTTCTTCGCCATCAGGTCGGTGAACTTCTTCGGGTCTTCGGTGTTGCCGGCGAACATGCCGTAGTGGATCGGGACGGCCACGCGGGGCCGGTGGTTGGCGCAGAAATAGACGGCCTGGGGGTAGAAGAGGTTGTCGTTGCCGTTGATCGGGAGGAGGGCGACATCCAGGGTGAAGCGGTCGATTCGTTCGCGCCACCCTACATAGGGCTGTGTGTCGCCGGGGTGGTAGATCGTGACGTCGTTCCCCTGGAGGACGTAGCCGAGGTAGCGGTGGCCGGCCTCCAGGTCGTACTCGACGCCCATGTGCGCGGACGGGAGGGCGGTCACGTGCAAGCCGTCAGCGGTGTAGGCGTCGTCCCCGCGCATGACGCGCATGCGTTTGAGCGGGATGCCCGCCTTGCGGGCCACGTCCCGCGCCAGGTGGGGGAGCAGGATGGGGGCCTGGGGCGATGCCTTCGCCGCGCCGGGCAGGGTGAGGGGATCGGTGTGGTCGAGATGGTCGTGGCTGCAACAGATGAGGGATGCGCCGGTCATCTCATCGGGCCGGAGAGGCATCTCCTGGAGGGTGTCGGGCTTCTGACCCTCGGCCCGGTAGAACGGGTCGAAGTAGACGACGGCCTCCCCGATCTTGAAGCAGAAGGTGGCCTGTCCGAGCCACCAGAGGGCCGCCTCGCCTTCCCTCAACTTTGTCTTTGCAATCTCCGCCTGAAGGACCGCGCCCTTCTTGACTGCGGGGGTACGTGACATGAAAACCTCCGAAAAGAAAATGAGAGGGCAGAAGGCAGAAGGCAGAAGGCAGAAGGCAGAAGTGAAACGTGAAAACGGCCCTCAACCCTCCATCACGATCACGCCCCTGGCGTTGTCGCCCCGCGCGAGGGCGTCGAAGGCCTCGTTGATCTCCTCGAAGCGGTAGCGGCGGGAGATGATCTGGTCCAGCTTGAGCTTGCCCTGCAGATAGAAATCGACCAGGCGCGGGAAGTCCAGCGACACGCGGGGGGAGCCGTAGAAGCTCCCCTTGACCGTCTTCTCATCGCCCGGAATCGTCCCGGGGATCGGGATCTCCGCGCCGGTCGGGGCCATGCCGACGATGACCGCCGTCCCGCCGCGCCGCGCCGCGTCGTAGGCCTGCCGGCTGACCTGCGGAAGCCCGATGGCGTCGAAGGCGTAGTCCACGCCCAGGCCGTCGGTGAGTTTCCGGATCGCCTTCACCGGGTCTTCGCGCCTGGCGTTGATCACGTGCGTGGCGCCGACCTCCCGCGCATACTCCAGCTTGTTGTCCAGGAGATCCACGGCGATGATCTGACTCGCGCTGGCCAGGACGCCGCCCTGGATGACGCTCAGGCCCACGCCGCCGGTGGCGAACACGGCTATCGTGGCCCCCGGCTCGACCTTCGCCGTGTTCAGGACCGCGCCCGCGCCGGTGGTCACGGCGCAGCCGATCAGGGCCGCCCGGTCCAGGGGCATGTCCTTGCGGATGGGGACGGCCTGGGTCTCGTGGACGACCGCCTTCTCCGCGAACGAGGACATCCGGCCAAAGTGGCTGATCTCCACGTTCCCCTTCCGAAGCCGCCGGGTGCCGTCTGTGAGCGTGCCGGGGGGACCCGGGAAGCCGCCGCAGAGGTGGGGCTGGCCGGAGACGCAGAACCGGCAGCGCCCGCAGTACGGGGCGAAGGAGAGGATGACGTGGTCGCCCGGCTTGACGAGCGTGACGTTCGGGCCGATGGCCTCGACCACGGCGGATGCCTCGTGGCCCAGCACGACCGGGAGCGGGGGGTAGGGGGGGTCGTGCCAGGAGCCGTCCATCATGTGATAGTCGCTGTGGCAGGCGCCGGTCGCGGCGATCCGCACCAGGACCTCGCCGGGATGGGGGTCCTCCAGGGTGAGGTCTTCGATGACCATGGGTTTGTTGGGTTCGTAGAGCACTGCGGCGCGCATGAGAACACCTCCGATGTGTGGGTCAGAGTCCAATTGCCGCGCCCAATATAGCCCCCCTTGCGCAGGGCGTCAAGGGCTTTCTCCCCGGGACGCCTTCAGAGCCGTATCAGGCATAACCCTCCACGACTCCGTCCTTTCGGCCCACCACCAGGCCACTGTGAAGGCCTCGCGCGGCGGCGGTTATTTCGGTCCCTCCGCCGCCGGACGCCTGGATCTGCCCCGAACCATCCAGTTTCACCACCGCGCCCCCCTGGAGCGCGACCAGACACCCGCCCTCCTCCAGCGGGGAGAGGCCGATGACGGGTCCGGCCAGAAACCGGCTCCACTGCCGTTGACCGTCGGAGGTGAAGCATTGCACGAACCCGTTCGCCGCCCCTGCATAGACCCGGTCTCCAGCCACTTCTATCGACAGGGCGGCGCTCCCCAGGTCCGCGTCCCACAGGATTTGACCGTCTCTCCGGTAGACGATCACCTGCCGGTGGTTCGTGTCCACGCCGCTGATCACCTCCGGCCAGCCATCTCCATCCAGGTCAGCAACCCGGAGGCGCTTCATCCAGGAGGGGATGGACCAGCACATCACGTCCGGGCGCTGGAGCGTCTGCACGCCGTTCCCCCGCGCGTCGTAGACCCGGACGCAGCCGAAGATGGACGGGTCGGCCAGGCCGGCCAGGACCTGCATCTCCTTCCCCTCTTTCAGCCGGGCCAGGGCCAGGCAGGTGGGTGGCCCCCACTGGCAGGCCGAGCGCCACAGCAGGCGGCCTGTGTCATCGAAGGCGTAGATGTGCCGGTCCGCGCAGCCGGCCAGGACCTCTTCCTTTCCGTCGCCGTCCACGTCTCCAGCGGCCAGGCTCAGCACGATGCAGTTATGGAGGGTCCAGTAGTCCCAGTTCATCGGCTGCCAGTGAAGCTGGTGGGACCAGACCTCCTGGCCAGAGGCGTCCAGGCGGCAGATTTTTTCGGCATCTCCCCCGGCCACGAGGCCGCCGTCCGGCATCGCCGCGATGGCCCGGATGGCGCCCGATAGACGGGTGGCCCAGGCGGTTTGACCTTTTCCGTTGAAGACGCTGACGCCTCCCTGTTCGTCGCCCGCACAGCACCCCCCCTTCCAGGCCCCCAGGGCTGTCACGGAACCGTCGCACGTCCCCGTCCAGGCCGGCGTCATCGTGCGTCCTGTCGGGACGTGAAAGGGACGCGCATCGGATGCATCCACGACCCCGCGGCCAGAGGCTGGAAGCTTCGCCGAGGTCGTCTCCACCTCAGGGGCATCTGTCCCAAACGAGACGGACACCCGCGTCCCTTCCCCCTCGACCCGGTAGCCTGACGTCTCCGGAATAAGCGCATAATTCCTCGGACGGCCCCCCGCATCCGCCCAGAAGAGCGTCGCGAACCGGATGCCCTCCCCCGCGCTCAGTCGCTTCAGGGACCGCTGTACCCAGCGGGTCCCCCCCTTTGCGCTGGCGCAGACCGCCGGAGACAGGGCCTGATGCCCGCTGCCTGCGTGCCACATCGTCAGCCGGGCGTCCTCCTGCGATGCGCGCAGGACGCTGTCGAAGAGCGTCACCTCCCCCAGGACGTGCCACCGCCCCTCGACCAGGAACTCCCCCTCCTGCAGGGCCCGGACCTCGTCGATCACCAGGAACCACCCCTCCTGGCTGTGGACGATGTGACGATGCCAGTCCGCCTGCCCCGGATAGTTCATCGACGTCCCCGCTACCGAGAGGCGATCCCCTTCCTTCAGATAGCGCAGCGCCGCATACCGGGACTCGGAGCCCGGCCCTGCCCCGTCCACGGCCACGCTCACCCCCACGTGTTCCCGCACCGACGCCACTCCGAGCCCGATACGCCCCCCGAACCAGGACTTGCCTTCACCGGTGTAGCGGACGATGCAGTTGGCGTCCTGGTAGGAGTGCGACCCGCCGGAGATGCCGTCCAGCAGGAGGTAGTCGTCCTGTTCCGTCCAGCCGGAGCGGAAGAAGACCTTGTCGAAGGTCTTCTCGAACGGCACGTCTCGCAGGTAGACCCCTTCGGGGGCGTAGGCGCTCAATTCCTCGATGGAATCGTAGAACAGCCGCGAGAGCGGAGCCGCCCGGACGCGACCCAGCCGTCGGGGCTCCGAGGCCTGCCGGCCCGTCACCCAGGTCCGCAGGGGTTCCAGGGGGCTCCGCACGGCCCGCCGGACCAGGGTGTCCTCATCCGAGACGCCGCAGAGCTGGAGATACTCGCCATTCCCCGTGACCGTCGCGGCCATCAGGAAATACTCCTGGGTCCTCATGCAGCCCTCTTCGACCTCAAAGTCGAAATGGCTGTGGGCCATCAGCGCCCGGTCCACGGCCTCCAGGAAGGGCTGGCTTGAGAGGTAGTCCATCCTGCCGGAGGCCATCGCAAAGTCCGCGGTGTTGAACAGGGAGAAGTTCCACTGGTGGCCGTGTGCGAGCGTGTCGCACACGGGTTTGTTGGAGGTCATCTGGGGCGCGAAGAAGACCTCCGCGAGTTTCATCCAGGCCAGGCCCTCGGCCAGGCCGTGTACCTGGTGGAAGTAGCGGCCTCCGTAGAAGAGGTCCAGCGCCGACATGGTCTGGTGATTCTGCCGCACCCGGTTCAGGCCCACGTGGGCGAGGAAGCCGGGGTTGCCGGCCCCCTCCGTGGAGCGGTAGATGCCCAGGAAGGCGGTCAGGACTTCCTCACGCAGGTTGCGCGGGAGGGCCGGATGGTTTTCGAGGATCGTGAAGGGGAGGAGCAGGGTCCTCAGGAAGCCGTGAATCTGGGGAGGGTCAGGCAGGTGTCGTTCAAACCAGCGCGTCCGGGTGAAGAGGAGGATCTGGCGGCAGAACATCTGGATCAGGTCGGGGTCGCCGGTCTGAACGGCGAGCATGCCGATGTCCGCGATGGCCCACATGTAGGTCCAGTCCCCCGGCCCGCTGGTGAACTCCAACTCCAGGTCCGCGTCCCCTTTTTTCAGCCGTTCCTGCGCGGGACCGGCGTAGAGGTCCGCCCATTGCCCGAGATGGACGTGATATTGAAAGGGAAGGGTCGTTCCGCTGGGCTGGAGGATGCGGATCAAGGCTTCAGCCGCATTCGGGGCATCCTCCGGCTGGCTCACACCCAGGACGATGACGTGGCCCGTGTCGCTCAGGGTGCGGGGGGCAGTGCGGAGGACCCAGCCGCCGGGGCCGGGCCAGGCCCGGTCCGTCAGATCGTAGGCACGAAAATAGAGGGTCTTCAGGAACGCGCTGTCCATCATGTTCCCCAGGGCCAGGACGTGACGGCCCTTGATTTCAGAAGTTTCATCCGGCAGGATCTCTACGCTGGAGTCGAGAATTTTCTCCAGGGCGGAGCGCAGGCGGTCTGCGGCGGCGCGGTAAGGTTCCGAGGAAGGGGAGACGATACAGACGCCGGAGGAGAGGTCGGTTTCGTGGAGGGGAGGAGAGAAGGCCATGTTTCGAGTCTCCTATCTACGAATCACGGGTCGATGGCATCGTGCGGCGTGATCTTTGCGCCGGGAGGAGGCAGGATCGGCCCGTGTCGGATGGGGTCGTCCGTGCGCTCCATCCAGTCGTCGAGCCGGCGTCGGAGGTCGGCCAGGGCGTCGGCATCGTGCGGGCTGTCGGCCAGGTTCTCAAATTCGCAGGGGTCTGCGGCCAGGTCGAACAGCATCTCTTGCGGGCGTTCCCCGACGGGGAGGCCCAGGTCCATGAGGTGGGTCTTGGTGAGGCCGCCGTCCACGTTCGGGAGGACCCACCGGGGGCGGTCCTCAAAATAGCGGATGTACTTGTGCCGGGCCGTGCGAATGGCGCGGGCCGGGTCGTAGGCGGCGTGGTACGTGAGTTCGGCGATGATCTGGTCGCGGACGGCGTCGGCCCTGCCGGTCAGCAGGGGGGCGAAGCTGAGGCCGTGGAGGTCCGGCGGAATAGGGAGGCCGATGAAGTCGAACAGGGTGGGCAGGAGGTCGACCTGGCTGAACAGGGCGTCCACGACCTGCCCGCCCGCGAACAATCGGGGCGCGCGCATCAAAAAGGCGATGCCGATGCCCGCGTCGAACAGGGTGGCCTTGGCGCGGGGGAAGGGGACGCCGTGGTCGGTCGTGAAGATCGTGAGGCTGCGGTCCGTCAGTCCCCCCCGGTCCATTGCGTCCAGGAGGAGGCCGACGCCGTCGTCCACGTGCCGGACGGCGGTGTGGAGTTCGGCCACGTCCCGGCGGATCTCCGGGTCGTCAGGCAGGAAGGGGAGGGGGTTGACGTAGCGCTCGTCGTCCGGGGGCTCCAGGGGGCTGAAGGGCCTGTGGGTCTCGACCAGGCCGATGTTCAGGAAGAAGGGCTCGTCGTTCGCACGGGACAGATAGTCCGCCGCGATCCTGCATCGTTCGGCGCTGTGCCGGGGGAGGTCGCCGTTCGGGACGATGTGATCGTAGCCGAGGGTCCCGACCTGGTCGGCAGGAACCTCGTGCTGAAACCCGATCAGGGCCGTGTGATAGCCGGCATCGCGCAGCAGGTGGGACAGGTGACGTTTCACGTCGCGCATCCGGAAGCCCCGGTGGACCAGGCCGATGACGCCGTTCGTGTGGGGCATCTGTCCGGTCAGCATGCTCGCGCGGCTGGCGGAACAGCCGGGCGAGGCGCAGAAGGCCCGGCGGAACAGCGCCCCCTGGCCGGCGAGGCGTGACAGGTGGGGCGTGGGGACCGGGGCGCCGTAGCAGCCGAGGTGTCGGCCGGTGTCGTGGGTGTGGATGAGGACGATGTTCGGAGGGGATGACATGGGGACCCTCAAAAAAAGGGATTGGCATCAGGGGTCGCATCACAGATTTTAAGGATAATCAATCAGAGATCACGCCGCCACATAAATGTAGGGGAACGTCCCGACAGAATCCTGTTGACACCGGATTGGATCAGAGGTACTTTGAAATCGAATTTCCTGTCTCCTGCGTGTCCTTTTCGGCTCACGGTTTTTGCAGGGAGGTGTTATGAAAATCACCCAGGTCGATCTCTACCAGGTCGAGGTCCCGCTGATCCCGCCCATCGCCAAGTATTTCCCGAAGATCTACGACATCACGATCTGCCGGATGCGGACGGACGAGGGCCTGGAGGGCATCGGGGAATGCCAGGGGACGCGGGCCTCGCTGGAGCAGAAGGCCGCGTCCTACGTGGGAAAGGACCCGCTGGCGCTTTCGGCGTTCGAGGAGTCGGGCCCGTTCCCGTGTGCGCTGCTGGATATCGCGGGGAAGGCCTACGGGCTTCCGGTCCACCGGTTCTTCGGGGCGAAGGTGCGGGACCGGGTTCCGGTCTCCTACTGGTCCTGCCACATGGAGCCGAAGGAGACCGCGGCGGAGGCGGCGCAGGGCGCGAAGCTGGGGTTCCAGAACCACAAGCTGAAGGCCCGGCCGTGGGACATCGTGGAGACGGTGCGGCTGATGCGAGAGGCCGCCGGGCCGGACTACACGGTGGGGGTGGACCCGAACACGCAGTTCAAGCTGCCGCACGTGGCCGCGCGACTGGCGGAGGAACTGGAGCCGTTCGGGACAGTGTCCGTGTTCGAGGACCCGGTGCTGAAGGACAACCTGAACTGGTACCGGCTGCTCCGGGAGAAGACGCATATCCCCATGGCCCTTCACCTGGGTGCGCCGTCCGGCGTTCTGGCGGCGATGAAGGCGGAGTGCGTGGACTACGTGAACCTGGGCGGGAGCGCGCAGCAGGTCAAGAAGGCCGCGGCGGTGGCCGAGGCCGCGAACGTGCCCTGCTGGGTGCAGATGGGGGGCATCTGCTTAGGCGTCCTGGCGGCCTACTCCGTTCACGTGCAGGCCACGATCCCGAACGCGACCCTGCCCTGCGACGAGATGCCGTTCACGCGCACGGCGGATGTGGTGGGCGGGGGACTGGTCCTGGAGAAGGGGCACTTCGTCGTGCCCGACGGGCCGGGGCTGGGGGTGACGCTGGACTTGAAGGTGGTGGAGAAGTATCGGGTGGCGTAGGCTCGAAAGGAATCTCTCTTGACCGAACTTCGCGCCGACCTGATCATCGCCGGCGGGGGCCTGGGGGGATGCGCCGCAGCCCTGGCGGCCTGTCGGTCCGGGCTCCGCGTCGTGATGACCGAGGAGACGGACTGGATCGGGGGCCAGCTCACGCAACAGGCCGTGCCGCCGGATGAACACCCCTGGATCGAGTCATTCGGCGGCACGCAGGCCTACCGCGAACTCCGGACGCGCATCCGGGACTTCTACCGGCGCAACTATCCGCTGACCCCGGAGGCGCGGGGCCGGTGGAACCTCAACCCCGGCAGCGGGTCCGTGTCCCGCCTCTGCTGCGAGCCCCGCGTGGCGCTTGCGGCGCTGAACGAGATGCTCGCGCCGTTCACGAGCGGAGCGCGGCTGACGGTCCTGCCGCATCATCGGCCCATCTCGGCGGAGACGGAGGGCGATGCGGTGAAGGCCATCACCGTGCGAAGCCTCCTCACCGGCGATGAGGTGGTCCTGACCGCGCCGCTCTTCATCGACGCCACGGAGCTGGGAGACCTGCTCCCGCTGACGGGGACGGAGTTCGTGACGGGGTTCGAGTCGCAATCCGAGACCGGGGAGCCGCACGCCCCCGCCGGGGCGCAACCGCAGAACATGCAGGCCTTCACCTGCTGCTTCGCCGTGGACCACGTGGAGGGAGAAGACCATACCCTTGAGAAACCGCGCGACTACGATTTCTGGCAGACTTACGTCCCTGATCTGACCCCTCCCTGGCCGGGCCGCCTGCTCGACTGGGCGTATACCCATCCCATTACGCTGGAGCCCCGGATTCTGCCGTTCGACCCGACGTGCGGGCCGCCGGGGGACCGGGGGTTCTGGACCTACCGCCGGATCGCGGACCGGGGCAATTTTGTTCCGGGGACCTATCCCGGCGACATCTGCCTGATCAACTGGCCCCACAACGATTACTGGCTGGGGAACCTGTGCGAGGTCAGCGCCGAGGAAGCCGCGCGCCACCTCGAACGGGCCAAACAACTCAGCCTCTCGATGCTCCACTGGATGCAGACCGAGGCCCCGAGGCCGGACGGGGGCGTCGGATGGCCCGGCCTGCGTCTTCGCAGGGATGTCGTGGGCACGGAGGACGGTCTCGCCAAATATCCTTATGTCCGGGAGGCGCGCCGCATCCGGGCGGAATTCACGGTCCTGGAGCAGCACGTGGGCACGGAGGCGCGGATGGCGCTCACGGACCAGGGCCGGGAGGAGGTCCAGGCCGAGTCTTTCTTCGACTCCGTGGGGGTGGGCTCGTACCGGATCGACCTCCATCCCAGCAGCGGGGGGGACAACTACATCGACATCAGCTCCCTGCCGTTCCAGATCCCGCTCGGCTGCCTCCTCCCCCGGCGCGTCACGAACCTCCTGGCCGGGGCCAAGAACATCGGGGTCACGCACATCACGAACGGCTGCTATCGGCTGCACCCCGTGGAGTGGAACGTCGGGGAGGCCGCGGGCGCGCTGGCCGCGTTCTGTCTGCACCGGAAGGTCCTGCCGACGCAGGTGCGCAACACGCCGGACCTGCTGCGCGACTTCCAGAGGGAGATCGAGCGGCAGGGCATCGAGATCGCGTGGCCCCGGGTCACGCCGCGCTAAAAACCAAATGCAAAATGCAAAAGTTGGCCTTTCCATTTTGCATTCTCCATTCTCCACTTTGCACTTTGCATTTCCCTGACCCTCTGCGGCAAACTTGAAAGGTTATTCAAATGCGACTGATTCAGATCAGACATCCAGAAAAAGGGCGGCGTGTCGCAAAGGTCGATGGCGACCGATGCCTGTTGATCCAGGGTTACACGACCGTCTACGGTCTGGCCGGCGCGGCCCTCCAGTCCGGGAAGGGCCTGACCTCGGAGGCCGAGCGGAACCTGTCCGGTGAGTCCCTGAACTATGAGGCGGTCTACAACGGGCAGTCCGACTGGAGACTCCTGCCCGCCTTCGACCACCCGGAGGAGCCGGGGCGCTGCCTGGTGAGCGGGACGGGACTCACGCACATGGCCAGCGCCAGGAACCGTCAGGCGATGCACGGCGGAGCGAAGGGTGAGGAGGCCCCTGTGACGGACAGCATGCGGATGTACCAGTGGGGCGTGGAGGGCGGAAGGCCTGAGCCGGGCCGGGTCGGGGTCCAGCCCGAATGGTTCTACAAGGGGTGCGGGACCATCCTGCGAGCGCACGGAGAGGCGCTGGAGTCGCCAGCGTTCGCCGGGGACGGGGGGGAGGAGCCGGAGGTGGCCGGGGCCTATCTCGTGGACCCTCAGGGCCGACCCAGGCGGGTCGGGCTGATGATCGCCAACGAGTTCTCCGACCACGTCATGGAGAAGCAGAACTACCTCTACCTGGCCCCCTCGAAGCTGCGCCTCTGCTCGGTCGGACCGGAACTCATCGCGGGCGCGGCGTTTGAGGACGTGAGCGGGACGGTGTCCATCGAGCGGGGCGGAAAGGTCGTCTGGTCCAGGGCCATCGCCACGGGCGAGGCCCACATGTCCCACACCCTGGCCAATCTGGAGCACCACCTGTTCAAATACGAGGCGCATCGCCGGCCCGGCGACGCCCACGTCTACTTCTTCGGGGCGGACGCCTTCAGCTTCGGGGAGGGCTTCTCCCTGGAGGACGGGGACGTGATGGTCATCTCCTGGGAAGGGTTCGGGAGGCCCCTGAGAAACCCGATCCGGTTCGACCGGAGGTCGGAGGCCTTCGTGAGGGTCGATTCGATTTGAACAGAAGTCAATTTCTCGATATGACGCATCTCAACAAGGCCCAGTACCTGACCGGTCAGTTCTGTCCCAGGGCGCTCTATCTGGACGTTCGTCAGCCGCCGGAGGACGTGGACGCGGCGATGCAACTGCGCTTCGACGAGGGCCGGCAGGTCGGCGAGCGGGCGCGTGCAGGCTTTCCCGGCGGCATCCTGGTGACCGAGGTCGTCCACGCGGAGGCCGTGAAGACGACCCGAAAATTCATGGCCGATCCCGGCGTGCCGGCGATCTTCGAGGGGGCCTTCGAGCACGGGGGGCTCCGCGTCCGGGCAGACATTCTGGTCCGGCGGGGGGAGGGATGGAACTTGATCGAGGTGAAATCCGCCGCCTCAGCCAGGGAGAAGCACCTGGAGGACGTGGCGCTGACGCGCTGCGTCATCACCTCATCGGGATGGCCGGTGGTCTCCTGCGCGCTCAGGCTGATCGACAGGGGCTTCCGGCTGGGCATGCCCATCGAGGCGTTCTTCGTGGACCACGATGTGACTCAGGAGACGGTCCTCGACCCCGGTGAGACGGAGGGCCGGGTCCGCGCGCTCCTCGACGCGCTCGAGCAGTCCTCTCCGCCCCGGGTCCCCACGGGCCTGCACTGCCGCAACTGCGGTCATTACGACAAATGTCTCCCGGATCGACACATCCTGAGCCTGCCGAACCTGCGTGAAAAGAAGTTTGAGGAACTTTGCGCCCTGAAGGTCGAACGAATCGATCAGATCCCCGACCGATTTTCACTCACGGCCGTGCAGCGGCGCATGCGGGATGCCCTGAGGACAGGGATGCCTCAGGCGGACCCCGGCCTGGCCGATGCGCTGAATCAGGTGGCCTATCCGCTCTTCTTCCTCGACTTTGAGTCGATGCAGACGGCCTGGCCGCTTCACCGGGACACGGCGCCTTATGAACAGATCCCGACTCAGTACTCCATCCATGTCGTTCCGACCCCGGGGAGCCCTGCGGCGCACCGGGAGTTCCTGCACGAGGACCCCACCGATCCCCGGCAGACGCTCGCTGAAAAGTTGCTTGAAGACCTGGGAGATCAGGGCTCTGTCGTCGTCTACAGCGTCTTTGAAAAGCGAATCCTCTCAGGGCTTGCCGTCTGGTTCCCGGACCTGGCCCCGGCCCTGGAAAATCTGATTGAACGCCTCTATGACCTGTGCGCCGTGATCCGGAACCATTTCTATCACCCCGACTTCGGCGGCAGCTTTTCCATCAAGCAGTCGCTCCCGGCAGTGGTGCCGGACCTCGGCTATGACGATCTCCCCATCTCCGACGGCATGACCGCCCTGGCGGCCTATCGGGAGATGATCGCTCCGGGGACGTCGGCTGGCCGGAAGCAGGAGATCGCGCGGGACCTGCGGGCTTACTGTGAACGTGACTCGCTGGCCATGGTCCGGCTCTACGAGGCGCTGTGTCGGATGGTCGGATAGCTGGAGGGCATAAGATCCCGTACAGAAATCCCATCCGTGCTACCTCACCTCAAAGCGCAGGCCTTCGGGATAAAACCGCCCATCCTTTCCCATCGTCAGGTTGTAAATCCCTCGCCCTTTGTCGCACAGGATTTTGATCGTGAAGCGATCCCCTTCCCAGGCGGGCTCATACGGGCCGGCGCCCGTGTAGTATCTCCCTCCGGACAGATAGACCCTCGCCTTGGTGTCCGGAAAGTGGACGAAGACGGTGAGACGTCTTTGCGCGAACCTCCCCAGGAAGCGAAACCGAAGCGTGAGTTCGGACCCGAACGGGACCTCCTTCGGCGCTTCCCCCTCCAGGACGGCCACGAGTTCGCCGAAGTCCTGAGTCGCGTAGACCTGTCCGCCCTCCTCCGCGACGCCGATACCCGTGTGGGTGAACTGATCGCTCAGGATGCTGGCGCGATGGCCGGGGGAGTTCATCCAGTTCCGCATCAGACCCCGCACGGTCTGCTCTTCCGTCGTCCCCGGAGCCTGTCAAGGACTTTGAGACACGTGCGCGAAAAAATTACTGACGTGGTGCATCTGAGCCGACCTCGATCGGCGCGTTGATCCAGACCTTCTTTGGGAGGGGCCGTATGCGAGGCGACCCGTTGACGAAGCGCTCCGGGTT
>SICM01000104.1 GCA_009694805.1 Candidatus Latescibacterota bacterium | reverse complement strand
CCGATAAAATCAACGTATCTCATCTGGGCTCCTCCTGATAGGTGGCTGGCTACCATATCTATCGGAAGGAGCCCTTCTCTATTTCAATACCAACAACAAGTTATACCCCACAATAGCCGTTTTCTGGGAACAGTGACCGAACAGTGTCAATTTTGCGCGGAGAAACAAGTTATCTCATCCGACAACTTTTACCCTCTTGGAGCGTGGTGGATGGTCTGGTATGGTTTGAAACATCCAAAACCAATGTCTGACTAACGAGACAAAACGAACTATGCCGAAATCATCCCATCATCACCTCAACCACATCAAGCGGTTCCGCATGGAGAAGGGTCTGACCCAGAGAGACCTGGCCCGGATAATCGGCTACCAGAGCGTCAGTTCTTTGTCGCACTTGGAGAACGGGCACAAGCTGCCCTCGATCAAAACAGCCATGAAGTTGGAGGTGGCGTTCCAGCGTCTTATCCCCGACATCTTCCCCAAGCTGTATGAGACGGTGCGAGAGCCGGTGGCGCGGCGGCGCGGCGGCGCGTTGCGCTATTTCAGCGACGAGAGACGCGTATTCAAGCCTGAAATGACCTATGATTATGACACAACCAGCCCATCCATTCCCCGCCTTTGAGCGGCCTTCCGAGGCCGTGGTGTTTTGGACATTGGAAAACCTCTGCGGCGGCGCGGGCGGACGGTTTATGTTGCCTCTGCCCAGGCTGGCGCGGCATTGTCGGCTGTCGTTGGGCACGACCAAACGGGCGGTCGCATCCCTGACCAGACGGGGGCTGATTCGGTATCATCGGGGGTTCAATCAATTCCATCCCACTATTTTTGAGATTCCGTCAAGTGGGGAGAAGTTGTCCCAAGATGCCACCGCTCGACCAAAAAACGCTCGACCAAAACACAGCGATAAATATAGTAATCTTAAAGATTTATCTATAAGCGATATAAGCGATGGGGAGGTTGTCCACAAGCCAGATGGAGAGCGCGATCCGGACGCGGCAGAACGGTTGGCCTGTCGCATAGCTGACGGGTTAGGAGATATGAAAAACCTGCGGCTCTACCAGAGCTACTGTCGGCGATTTCCGGCCGAGATCATTCTCAAGGCCTATGTGCGCGCCAAAGAGCCGACCCCGGATAAGATCCGGACCAGCCGAGGCGCTTTATTCAACTTTTTGGTTCAACTTTATGCAAAAAAGAAAAATCACAACGCCGATTCTGGCGATTCATCCGGGTAAGCGAAAAATGGGAGTAGCCGTTCTGGAAGGGCGGGAACTGCTTTTTTGGGGAGTGGTTGGCTTGCGGGAAGGAGATATGCGGGTACTCCTCGACCTGGTCAAGAAACGGGTGGAGGTCTTGATACAGACCTATCAGCCGAAGACGCTGGTTGTGGAGTGGCCGAGCCGGAAACGGTTCAAGGCTTCGCCAGCGCTCCCGGCGATCACAGCCCGGATACGCGAAGTGGCCCTGGCCTCGTCTCTGCATTTTTGCATCTGTGATTCAACGGCTGTCAGGCGGCGGCTGTGCGGTCAGGAGCGGACGACTCGGAAAAAGCTGGTGGTGCACATCGTCGCGCAGTATCCGCACCTCGGTCGTTACAAGGACCGTTCCAGCCAATGGGGGAAATCTTACTGGCTGCCGATGTTCGCGGCTGTGGGAGTAGGGTTGGCGTGTCAGGAGGAAATACAAAAAAGCGTCCTTCAAGAGTGAGTTCGGGACAGGGGGGTTGTTCGCTCCGTAAAAATCGCCCGGCTTGGCGGGATCTGGCGACGGGATAGAGTGGAAGTATGCGACCCTATCTTTCCTACTCCCAACTGGCGCTGTATCTGGAATGTCCGTTAAAATACAAGCATCGCTACGTGGATGAATCTGAAGGTGAAGGCGAAAGCGGCATGCCCTCGGCGCTTCTTTTTGGCCAGGCCGTGCATACGGCTCTGGCGCACTTCTATCGGGAGGCGATGGAGGGGCAACTATTTTGGTTGCCGGGATTCTTGGATGTGTTTGAGACGGCGTGGCGAGAGGTGTGTCAGGACAAGGCAGTCGTTTACAGCGCGGGAGAGAGCTTTGATTCACTTCTTGAGCAGGGCCGCGAGATGTTGCGGCTATATGCGCGGGTGGCGCACCCGATGAAGGTGATTGCCGTGGAGGTCCCGTTCGAATTCAAGCTGGAGCATCCGCAGACCGGGAAGGAGTTTCATATCCCCATCAAAGGGATAATTGACCTGGTGGAGGAGGATGAGAGCGGGACGCTCTGGGTGGTGGACCATAAAACATCCAGCCGGTCATATACCGAGCAGCAGATCGAGGGGGATCTGCAAATGCTCATCTACGCGGCCGCGGTGAAACAGTTGGATGTCGTGGAGGGGCGGGATGTTTTGTTGCGCCTGGATGTGCTGCTCAAAACCAAGCAGCCGCAGTTCTTGCGCTACTGCCTGCGGCGGGACGACCGGGATATTGGGCGGCTCTACGAGATTGTGGACGGGATATGGCGGGCGATTGAGGCCGAGGCGTTTTATCCGCGGTGCTGTATTTTCTGCCGGTGGGGTTCGCCGCATGAGGAGTGTAGGAAGGGATAAGTTAGGCCGTTCTTGTGTTGGCTCTACACTTGTCGGCGACATACTGAATAAACGCTCCAGCTACATCGTGACCAGTAACCTCCTCAAAGCCCTTGAAACCGGGCTTGCGGTTGGCCTCCAGAACGACCGGAGTGATGCATCGGCAGCGGATATCAACGCCAGAGAACTCCCGCAGAAGCACCCGGGCTGCGCGCTCGGCTATCTCCTGAAAATGCGGAGCCTCCGAAAGAGGGTGAGATATCACCTCCTCGTTGAACTCAAAATTGGTGCGGAAATCGTCTGGACGCGGCTTGCGCGACACGTAAACCGGGAGCGCGTGATAGCCGACAACGATGACTCTGTAATCCTGCTCGGCGGGCAAGAACTCCTGCACCATGAGTTCTCCCGTCTTGTATTGCAGCAACAGCCTCCGAAGTTGCGGTTGCGAATCGACCTTGTGGACGTGTCGGCCCTCTGAACCGTGAATGCCCTTCAGGATGCATGGATACCCAAGCTCTGCGGCAAAAGCCTCTGCGTCGTTCGGATCAAATACCTGACGAGTGTGAGGCACCGCGATCCCTCTGGAAGCAAGGGCGATGTAGTCGTACATCTTGCTTATGGCGTAGCCCTCGTTAGTCATGTTCTCATCCACGACGACCTTGCCTGCCTCTCGAAACAGTCGTGCCAAGGTCAAAGCCTCCGATACGAATGGCATGAACGACCGAATGATGACAGCGTCATACTCTGCAATGATGTCTCGACCGTGAGCGAGAACGCTATTTCTACTGTCGCCAGCGATGAACGTGAGGTCGAGAGCGTCGATGGAGTCCACCTGAATACCAAGGCGTTCTCCTGCCTCTTTGCCACGGCGAATGGTGTAGAGGTCGCCAGTCTCGAACCAGAGGATTTTGATTTGCATGGGGCGTGGTGGAGCGGCCTAATTTTATGAATTATCAGATGCTCTTCTATGAGCGGGTTATCACGACGGTTGAGAAAGTGCTTCCTTGAGGATCCGCCCCGGCTTGAATCTCACCTTCCGCCGCGCCGGGACAACTACCACCGCGCCGGTTCGGGGGTTTCGGGCGTTTAGCTTGGTGTTCGTTGCCTTCACGGTCCAGCTTCCGAAATCCCGAACCTCGATCCGGCCTCCTTGCAGGAGGGCCTCGCGGAGGCCATTAAACAGGGCATCTACGGCTTTGAGAGCCTGCATCTTGGGCATACCCAGGTCGCGGGCAAGAATACCGGCCAATTCCGCTTTCGTAACTGTGGCCACGCTCCCTCCATCCTTCTTGCCGTGGGTGTTGCCTCAACAGAACCGCTCCGGGGGTAAAAATAAGCTTTTCAGAGGAGAATTTTCAGCTAAATTGAGGCGGTAATGGAGTTTTGGGCACTGTATGGGCACTACAAGAAAAAAGGGCTACAGAGTAATGTCTGTAACCCCTTGTATTTATTGGTCGGGGTGCCCGGATTCGAACCGGGGACCCCCTGCTCCCAAAGCAGGTGCGCTACCGGGCTGCGCCACACCCCGTCAAAATGGTTTCGACTTTTAATATAGGCCCCGCCCCCTCTAAAATCAAGGGTTTTATCCCGGCCTTGCCCGCCCTTTCTTCCTTCACCCGCCCTCTCCCTACTTCCCCAGCACCTCCAGAATCAGCTTCGTCTGGTGGTTGAACTCCTGCTCGAAGGCCGGGTAGTAGAACTGCACCTGGTAGAAGAGCTGCGCCGCCTGCCGGTCGGCGATGTGGAAGCGCTTCTCCAGGGCCTCCCGCGTGGGGAACAGGAGCTGTCGCCCCACGTGAAAGGAGGCCAGGCTGAGGCCGGAGGGGGAGTTCAGGTCGATCAGGTTTTTCAGGATAAGGCACTGTTTGAGCATCGTGATGTCGTTCTCCCGGCGCAACACGATGGCCCACTGGAGGGGCTTCCCTGACGGGTCCCGCTTGTTATAGGCGTGGAGCATCTCCTCATACCTGGGCCGGCGAAACCCCTCCTCTTCCGGCAGGTCTTCTTCGATCACCGTGGCCGTGGGCTGCACGAACGGGTGCTCCGGGGTACTCTGCTCTTCATCGTTGTAGACCAGGACGAGGGCGTTCTTTTTGTGTTCCCGCATGGCCGTGAGTTGTTTCTCAAGCCAGGCGATGTTGAAGCGGCCTTCCCCCTCTTTCTTGAAGAACAGGATGCGAGGGAGGTCCACGACCTCCCAGTTGCGGATCTTTCGGACGAGTTCCCAGAGCATCCGCCGGACCATGATCTCCTCCCCCGGCACCTGCCCCTTCAACAGGGTGGAGATCGGGAGGGACTGCTTGATCGTCGGGTCCACCAGGCTTTTGGTGTTCACCTGATGGACCAGGTCTTTCAGAATGCTGCTCTCCCTCAAAAAGGTCAGGTCGAATACGTCCGCGCTCCGAATGCGGTAAGAACTCTGAAAGAGCTGATTGTCGAACGAGTCGAACCGGTCCGAGTCCTTCGGGATCAGGAAGCTGGTGCTCTGCGCATCCTGCGGGACGATGTGGGGGGTGAGCACCACGATCACTTCCCGCTTCTTCTGCGTGACGACCTGCTTCTGAAACGGCGCACCCAGGATCGGAATCTGCGACAGGAACGGGATGCCCTGCGATTTACTGCTCTTGTCGTGAGAGATCAGCCCCCCGATGATGAACGGCGTGTTGTTGGCCACCCGCACAAACGTCTGCACCTGCCGGTTGTCCACCCCCGGCGGGACGGTGCGCGGACTGCTCAGAGAACTGATGATCGTCTCGACCTGCATCGTCACCTGCGCCTCGTCCTCGCTGATGCGCGGGCGCAGGTTCAGGACGATGCCCACCTGAAAATACTTGTAGCTGAACGTAGATCCATACTGCGACTTGGTCTCCTCCGTCACCGGGACCTGCTGTCCGATCTGGATGCGCGCCTGCCGGTCGTTCAGAACGAGCACAGACGGACTGGACAGGACCTCCGCCTCCCCCCGCTCCAGCAGGGCCTTGATCGAGGACTTGAAATATTCGGGAGAATTGAAGCCCGCTTGATACCGGTCGTCGAACGTGAACGTGAATGGCCTCGTTCCCCCCAGCGCGTCCGAGAATGAAAACCCCCCATCCTTCTGGAACCGCTCGTAGTCGATCCCGATGTCCCGGAGCTTGTCGGTGTTCACCTCGATGACGAGCGCCTCGATGATGAGCTGCCGCGAGGGGATGTCGATCTGATCCCGGATCAGGCGGAGCAGGGCGTCGAGGGATTCGGGGTCGTCCTCGTCGTAGGCGATCAGCAGGCGCTGCATGGGATCTCCGCCGGTCAACTGGTGGAGGAACGTGCCGCCGAGTTCCGGAACCCCGCTCCCTGCGCCCCCCGAAGGGGTGTACCCCGGCGTCGCCGCTGAGCCCGCGGGCGCGGCGTCCTGAAGGCTCGTCTTGGTGGGGTCGATCAGCTTGATGACAATGGGGAGCTTCCGGTCCTGGGATGCGAGGGGGGTGTAGACCTTGTCGTAGAGCGTCTCCCCCTGGAGCTGCTGGTACTCCACGGTGCTGTAGCCCAGCGATTTGAGCAGGGCCATCACCCGGTCCGCGTGGACGTAGCTCAGACGGATGGTCTCGTAGCGCACACTCTTCAGGTCGACCACCCCCTGCTGCTGCGGGACGGCGCTCAGCAGCCCCCGCAGCTTCGCCTGCACGTACGGAAGTTCGGGATTGGGCGTCGGGGCGGCATCCCCCGCGACCGCCTGCCCGTAGGCGTAGATGCGGAACCCCCCGGTGGCCCTGGGGGTCACGGCGAACTCGATCGTCATCCGGCTGCCCTGAGTCTCTTTGCTGAAATAGCGTCCCTCCATCATCCCCCTGTCCCTGGTCATCCTGAACCCCTCCTCACCGGCCTGCTCCGTGTAGCTGAGGGCGTAGAGGATGTAGGCGGCCGTGTCGTTGAGGAGAAGACTCGTCTTTCGCAGCGACCGGTAGGTGGAGTTCATCGAAAACCCGAACGGCGTCACCTCCTCGGCAAGACCGGTTCCTGACCCGTAAGCAGGGGTCGACGTCCCGTAACCCTGCCAGGACTGGCCGGAGGGCTGCTGCGCCCCGGGGCGATCCATCTGGAACGTACAGAGTAGTGCAACGATCAGGAAGACCCTGCAATCCGTTCTTGAGATAAGCATGAGACCTCCTGGAAATAGACGTCCAAAAAATTCTCCCAGCCATGGGGGATCAACCCGACGCTGCCCCTGCCTCTTTTTTGACATCCATCGACCTCAGACGGCGGGTCAGCGTGCGGATGATCGCCAGGGCCACGTCCGCGTTCTGGAAGAGGATGTCGTGGAAGTAATCCTGATCCACCTTGAGCAGCAGACAGTCCGTCAGGGCCGTGGCCGACGCGGACCGGGGCTCATTGTCGAGGATGCTCATCTCGCCGAAGCAGTCCTGCGGGTTCAGCGTGGCGATGCGCTGAGGTCCCCGGTGGACCATGACCTCTCCCTCCACGATCAGGAACATGGCGTTCCCCTGCTCCCCCTCCGTGATGATGCGCGCCTCCGCCTCACAGGACACCTCTTCGGCGATCCCGGCCACCTGCACCAGATCCCGCGCAGGCACCCCCGAAAACAGGGGGACGCGCTTCAGAAAGAGGACTTTTTCCACCGTCGGCATCATAGCGTTAATTCTTTTGATAGATCTGCGCCTTTGCCCAGAGCGCCGTCTCGCGCACGAGGGCATCCGGGCTCTCCGTGGCTGCCTCCACCTCCGGCAGCGCCTCGGCCAAGCGTCCCCGCCCGGCGGCGTGGAGGGCGCAGGCCTGAAGCCAGTCGTCATTCCATTCCATCAGGGCGCGCAGGCGCGCCGTGGCGTTCTCCACCGACCCCTCCGAGGGATCGAACGGCTCCAGCAGGGGGCCCATCAATCGGTCGTGAATCTTCCCCTTCAGCGTGTTATCCAGCACCTCCACGGCGTTGGCCCGGACCTCCGGGGTCCCCTCCATCACCGCGCGCCGGATGGCCTCCATGTCCGTCTGTGGAAACAGAACGCCCAGCAGGGCGAAGACCCGGTGGAGACACCCCTCGCGCATCTCGTTCAGGGTATCCCCCAGAAGGTCCGCCTCTTTGAGCCACCGGAAATCGTCCTGCAGGCTCTGCAGGACCAGCGCCCTTCCGATCTCGGCCAGGAGGAGGTCCTGAAGGTCCGTGACCTCCGCCCGGAGCGCCGGGCGCTCCCGCACCAGATGGCAGATGGCGTCGATGGCGGCGTGTCGAAGGACGTCCGCGCGGGCCCGGAGGAGTTCCCGAAGCGCCCTGAACGCGGCCAGGCTGCCGATGCGCCCCAGCACCTCGGGGACCCGCAGGGCGGCTCGTCCCAGCCGTCCCGAGGCGTCCGGTGTGGCCGCCTGCCGGAGCGCCTCCAGGCCCTCGTCTCCGTGCGCGACTAGGGCGTGGGCGGCCGCCTCATAGGCCCGGTCCTCGGCCAGCATCCGCACGATGAGGGGGATGGCCTCCGGGCAGGCGATACTTTCGGTCGATTTCAGGGCAGCGACCCGGACCGCCAGCACGTCGTCCCGAAGCAGCGCCAGCAGCGGCCCCTGCACGTCCTCTTTCAAAGAAGACCGGGGGTCCCCGACCCCCGCCTGACCCAGGGCACGGGCGCCCCAGATGCGGGTCTCCGCCTCCGGAGAGGTCATCATCGCCACGAGCACAGGCCAGGCCCGCTGGCCCCCCTCTTCGCCGCCGCAGCGGATCAGTCCGGCCGCAGCCTCTGCCCGGACGCGCACCTCCGTATCTTCCAGGAGCGCTTCCACCTCCCCGAGTACCTTCGCCCCCGGCGACAGGCAGACGACCGCCGCCGCCGAGGCCCGCACCCCGGCGTAGGGGTGCCGCAGCAGGGCCTCGATGCCAGGAATCTCCACGGGCCGGCCCCGCCCGCGCAGATAGTCCAGGGCCTGGATCTTGACCTGGGGGGACTCCCGCTTCAGGGCCGCGAGCGCCTCCGGTGTGCAATCCACCGTCTCCATCTGTCGAATCAGCTCGGACACATAGAGCACTTCGTCGTCCGTCCCGGTGGCCAGCAGCCGCTTGAGCGCCTCCAGCGACCCCTCGTCCGACATGTGCGCCTCCCCCGAGACGTCGAACCGCCCTTTCCTCAGGGATTCCATGAGCGCCGCCAGATAGCGCCGGAAGTTGACGGCCACCAGGGCGATCCAGACGGCGATGAGCGGCAGGACCAGGGCGCTGATGAGCGAAATCGAGACGAACGGGACCACCAGGATCAGGAGGAGTCCCGCCCCGCCCAGCGCCACGGGCCTGCAGATGCCTTCCACAAACGTCCTGGCCTGTCCCCGGCCCTGGGGGGGGATCGAGAGATAGAGGATCTGAAACGCCGTGTTGTCGATCGTGAAGAACAGCAGGACGTGGGCGAACTTGGTGGCCACGATGGCCTGAAAGGCCGATGTGGACAGGATCGCCGCCGCCCCGGCCAGCAGGCAACCCGGCAGGATCAGGAGGGCGACGAGGACCCCCCCCTTCTTCAGGATACGGCTCACGAAGAGGGCCTGCAGGATCAGGCTGGTAATGCTGTTGCAGGCGTAAAACACGCCGAAGAAGGAGGCCAGATCCGCCCCGGTCGGATGGTGGAGCCGGGCGCTGGCCTTGAACTGGTAGTCGATCAGCGTCAGCGTCACCGTGGCCACGACGGCCATCGCCCCGATCATCCGGACCTGTGAAGCGTAGGCGCGGGACCCCCGCTTCGCCCCCCGGGCCTGCCCCCCGGACGGGGCCGGCGTGACCACCCCGGCGCGGACGGCCAGGCTCAGCAGGACGGCGAACCCCCCCAGCAGGACGGCCACGACGACCAGCAGGTTCTCCGCGCCGAGCCACCGGACGTAGTTTCGGATGAGCAGGCCGAAGATGGCCCCGGAGAGCGTCCCCCCGATCCCGATGAAGGCAAACAGGCGCTTGGCCTCGCGGGCGTTGAACGCCGACCCGGTGAAGATCCAGAACTGCACGACCACCAGGGCAGCCACCACGTCCGCCCAGAGGTAGACGGGGACGGCCAGCCACGCCGGGCCCCGCAGGAGGGCGACCCGCAGGACGAGGGCTGCCAGGCTCAGCGTCAGGACGAATCCGATGATCAGGCGATGGAGCGGATAGACGCGGGCGAGCCGCCTCAGGATGAGCGCCACGCCGGTCACGATCAGGGCCGTGGCGACGTACATGTAGGAGATCCACGCCGCGCTGTATCGGATGAGAAACAGCGTATCCCCTGTCGTCCGCGCCGACAACCCGGCCGCAGCCACGCACATCAGGGCGCCGAACATCAAAAGCGCCTGGCGAAGGTGTTCCCGACGGAGGTCGAACAGGCGGAGGAGACGTTCCATAGAAGGGAGACGTGAAAGATAACAGCGGGGTCGGGTGTCGGGTGTCGGGGGCCGGAAAAAAACGAAACCCTGAAACCGGTTTTGCTTTTCCTGATCCCTGACCCCTAACCCCCGACACCGGTTTTCTGTTTGTCGTTTGCCTTTGGGCCTTACAAGATAACACGCCCCCTTTCAGAATACAAGAGGGAAAATGGCGTTGACAGCCCCCGGACGGCATGCTATATTGCGCGGGGAAAAGGGGTGAGGGCCTGACCCCTGACCCCTGACCCCTGACCTCGTTCTCTTCATCTATGTCCTTGCAAGGAGTCTCCCATGCCCCCTGCCCTGCCGTTGCTGCCCACGACCGTCATCGGAAGCTACGCCACCCCGTCCTGGCTCTGGACCGCCCTGGAGGAGATCAAGAAGGGGAACTATGGCGCGACGGACGTGAAGGAGACCCTCGACGACGCTGTCCACATCGCCCTGCGCGACCAGGAGCGGGCGGGCGTGGACATCATCACCGACGGGGAGATGCGGCGGTGGTACTTCGTCCAGGGGTTCTACGAGAAATTCACGGGGCTGGAACCCATCGACCCCGTCCGCAAGATCGGCGTCTACGGTTACGACAGCCCCCGCCGCTGGCGGCCTGTCGAACGGATCGCGGCCCCGGAGGGCCTCGGCATCGCGTCGGAGTTCGCCTACGCGAAGCGGAATACCGACCGCCTCCTCAAGGCCACCTGCCCCGGCCCCCTCACCCTCACCATCCACATCCAGCTCCGGGACGAGAATATCTACCGGGATCGCCTGGAGCTGGCGCACGAGGTGGCGGGCATCATCAACCGGGAACTGAAGGCCCTGGTGGCCGAGGGCGCGGACTACATCCAGATCGACGAGCCGTCGTTCGCGATCATCCCCGGCGCGACGAAGGACTGGGTGGACCTCTACAACCGGACCGTGGAGGGCGTGAACGCCCGGATCGCCCTGCACGTCTGCTTCGGCAACCTCGGCAGCCGGGCGCGCGGAAAGCGGCGCTATGGCTGGATGTTCCCGGAGATCATGGAGACCCGGTGCGACGAGCTGGTGTTCGAGTTCGCCAACCGGGAGATGAAGGAGATCGAGATCATCCGGGAGATCGCGACCGCCAAGGGGGTGGGCATCGGCGTGGTGGACGTCAAGTCCTTCTACGTCGAGACCCCGGAGGACGTGGCCGAGCGCATCCGGGAGGCCCTGCAACACGTCTCCCCGGAGAAGCTGCATATCTGTCCCGACTGCGGCTTCTTCCAGCTCCCCCGCTGGCTGGCCTTCCTCAAGCTCAAGGCCATGGTGGAAGGAACCAAGATCGTACGGAAGGAACTGACAGGTTAATGCATCCGCAGATGAACGCAGATGACTTTTTGTCTGCGCCTATCTGCGACATCTGCGGATCAATTTGGATTTAACCATGATCACCCAACTCAAGAACCTCCACCTGATCACCGACCTGAGCGAGGGCGCGGAGATCGTCGCCCCGGCGGCCCCGGCGTGGCGCATGGTG
Source organism: Candidatus Latescibacterota bacterium (assembly GCA_009694805.1). Lineage (GTDB taxonomy): Bacteria > Latescibacterota > UBA2968 > SICM01 > SICM01 > SICM01. The sequence goes on along the minus strand of SICM01000104.1, from coordinate 4,356 downwards.
GCCGATCACGTCCGCCGCATCGTCCGGGAGGCGGGCCTCGACCTGCCGGTCCGCTGCGAGGGCCCCTTCGACGAGGCCTCCTTCGCGAGCGGCCACCGCATCCTCCTGGGCAGCGCGATGAACAACCCCGCCCTCTTGACGCTCTACCGGAACCGAATGGCCTTCACGGACGACTTCTACCCGGGCGAGGGGGGGTTCGAGGCCCGGACGATCCACAACCCCTTCGGCCACGGCAAGAACGTCCTTCTCCTGGGCGCGTCCGACGTGGCCGGGGCGTCGGCTGCGGTCGAGCGGCTCCGGGACGCCTTCCGGCAGGACGGGGTCCGGCTCAACCGCCTGAACGCCGCCGGGGCCCTCTACCACGAGGGCCTGGTCCCCTCCGATCCCCCGGAGCGTCACCTGGAGCGGGCGCGGGAGGCGTTCGCGGGCAACGTGGGCCGGGGGGCCATCGAGCAGGCCATCACCGCCGGCCTGCGCCACCACCTGACCGGCGACCCGGCCTGCGCCCGCATCTTCCGGGACGTCCTGTTCCACTACTTCGACCTGGTGGAGCGGGAGCACGGGGGCGAGTGGAACTTCGAGCACATGATCGCCACCTACTTCTGGACCTCCCGCCTGGTCTACGTGTGGGATCTGATCGAGGAGAGCGATCGCTTCACGGACGAGGACCGTCTCCGATTCACCAACGCCCTCCTGGGCCTGACGCGCCACACGGCGGCCCAGTCCTATTTCCGGCAGGAGCCCGAACTTGAGATCCGGCAGAACCACTCCACCTTCGCGGCCCTCAGCCTGTTCTCTGGGGCGCACTACTTCAGGAAGTACTACGGCATCGAGGACTTCGCACGCCAGGAGCGGATCGCGGACCTGATCTTCCAGGGCCAGGCGAAGACCTTCAAGCCCAACGACGACGCGGGCGGGGGGGGCTACTGCTGGCTCGTCCCCAACCACCTGGTCACGTACGACTTCATGCGCGGGGACTTCCGCATCTTCGAAGAGGGGCACTATCGCGCCCTGGCCGACTACGGCATCCTGATCACGGACAACCTCGGCGTCCCCTGCGCCTTCGGCGACACCGGGACCTGCGGGTCCCGGTCCAGTCCTCCTCCCCTGCTCGTCGAGACCTTCTCGAAGGCCGCGTGGTACTACAACGATGGCCGCTACGCCTGGGCCATGCGCTGGGTGGGCGCACCTTTACCCAGGGGCGTGGAGGCCTACTACCGGCGGATCGACCCCCTGCCGCCCGACCACCTGGCCGGCGTGGCCGTGGCCAGGCTGGCCCCCCCGGCTTACGCGTGGGTGCAGCGGCACGCCCTGCCGGACAGGCCCAGCCTCAACCTGGACTCGGACGTGGGCGATGTGATGACCCCGGCAGGACAGGGGGGGCAGTTGCCCGACGTGCCCGGCGTGCCGCAGGAACAGGCCTTCGACAAGCTCTCCCTTCGCGCGGGGTTCAGCGAGCAGGACGAGTACCTGCTGCTCGAAGGCCTCTCGACGTTTGCCCACGGCCACGAGGATGGCAACTCCATCGTCCGCCTCACCTGGCGCGGCAGGATGTTCATGGACGAGGCCGACTACATCTGGAGCCGGCCCGAGCACCACGCCTCCGTGGTCGTGGCCTGCGACGGGACCTCCGGAAAGATGCCCCCCCTGGCGCGCCTGGACTGGGCCGAGGACTTCGGGACATTCGCCGTGACCCGGACCACCGTCCCCGGCCTGAACGGGACCGACTGGTCGCGGACCCTCTTCTGGAAGAAGGGCCGGTACTTTCTGGTCGTGGATACCCTCCTGCTCAAGCGCGACGCTGACTACGACCTCCGGTGTCTCTGGCGCACGCTCGGTGAGCCAGCGCTCCAGAACGATGGCCTGGTCGTCGAACAGGACGGGGTCGCCTTCCACATCCAGAACGCCGACGATTCGGCCCGGACCCTCACCTCCGAACCGCGCCGCATCCCCACCCAGGACCCCTGGGCCTCTTACCCGCACGCCCGCAGCGGCATCCACATCCTGTCGGAACGCCTCCAGGTCCACGGGCGCCCCGGCGAGGTCGTCCGGTTCTTCAACCTGCTGTCCGTAGCGTCGGCAGAGGAACGCCCGGAGGTCGAGGTCCGCCGCATCGGGCCGGAGACCGTGCGGGTCTCCGACCGGGGAGCGCCCGTGGTCTTCGGGGCGCTCGGCGCCGGCCCCGGGGCGTTCGACGACTTCCGATTCACGGGCGAGGCGTTCCTCCTGACCCCGGAGGACATCGTCGGCGTCGGCGTCACAGCGATGCGCCTGGGCCGCATCGTCGTCTCGGCCTCCGAGCCCTTCTCCATCGAGATCACCCCCGGGGAGGGCCGGGCCGAGGTACGCGTCCGCAGGCGGACGGAGTTCCAGGTACAGGGCATCTGGCGCGCACGCCTGGTGATCGACGGCCTGGAGCACAGGGCCGGCCTGGACGGCAGGATCACCCTGACGCTGGAGGCCGGGGTCCACCGCGTCGGCTTCCCCCGACATCCCCTCGAAGCGCTCTCCAACGCCGTGCAGGAGAGACGGACCTTCCGACAGGAGACGCGGCCCAGGCAGAGCCTCCTCCCTCCGGCCCGGTCTCCGCTCCATCGCGTCTGGTCCTTCGCCTCGGACGGCCCTGTGCGAGCGCTCTCCCCCTCCGGAGGATTCACGGGATCGCCTCCCCTCCCGGATCAGCAGATCGCCGTGGGCGCGGCCTCCGGCGACCTCGCCTGCCTCGGCCTGGATGGAGAGCAGACCTGCCGCAGGCGTTTCGAGGGCGGGGTCCGGACGGTTCTCCTCGCGGACCTGGACGGGGATGGCCGGATCGAGGTCGTGGCGGGCGGCATGGACTGCGCCCTGAGCGTCCTGAACCCGTCGGGTTCCGTCCGCTGGTCGCACGCCTTCAGCCGTTCGCACGGGCGCGACCAGATCGTGAACGCCGTCGCCGCCGCAGACCTGACCGGCGACGGCGTCGTGGAGATCCTCGCCGTCACCGACGGCTGGCTCTGTTTCTGCTTCACCCCCGACGGACGCCTCCTGTGGGAGGCCCCTGTCCGCTACCACGCCGTCCAGTCCGTGGTGCCCTGCGACGTGGACGGGGATGGCCGGATGGAGCTGATCGTGGGCACGGAGTACCATACCTCCGACCTGCTGGAGGCCGACGGGAGCCCCCGATGGATGGTCCGGGGAGGGCCTGGCTTCACCGCGGTCGGGGCGCTCGACCTGGACGGCTGCGGGGCCCAGGAGGTCCTCTTTACATCCCTGGACGCGCACGTCCACGCCCTGGACGCCCGGACCGGGGCGGTCCGATGGAAGACCCTCCTGGCCGGGGGCGTCCGGCACGCCGTCCTGCTCCCCCAGGAACACCGCGTCGCCGCCGGGGACGACGGGGGAAACGTCTCCCTCCTGGGCGCGGACGGGACGCGCCTGTGGCGCTGCGACCTGGGCGAGCCGGTGACCGGCCTGGTCGCTGACGACGTGAACAGTGACGGTCGGCCTGAACTGGTGGCCGCGACCTCCTCGGGTCTTCTGGCCCTCCTCGCCCTCGACGGGCGCGTCCTGGGGATGCACCCGATGCCGTCACCCGTCTCCCGCCTGTCCGTGGCCCGTCGGCAGGGTCTACGGCCCTACCTGATCGTCGGCTGCGAGAGCGGCGCGGTGGAGGCCCTGGCGTGGCGATAGCCCTCACCCCCTGGCCCCCTCTCCCAAAAACGGGAGAGGGGGAAGAGGTCAAAAAAATCGCCGGTCGCAGAAAAGCGACCGGCGATTTTCTCTACCCCTGTTCACGTTCGATCAGATCATTTCGGATAGTCCACGAACCGGACCGTGACGCGAGCGCCCGGGTCGGAGGCGGCCATATCCAGGAAGATGGTGTATTTCCCGGTGGCCGAGGGGACCGTGTCTGAGACGATCAGACCGCTCAGAGGCGCGGGCTTGTCCGAGCGGTAGACCTCTGCACCGCCCTCCACGCGGATGCCCCACACCACCTTGTTGTGCGTGATGGCCTCGACCCCGAAGCACCCGGCTGCGCGGCCCGCAGGCAGGGTGATGGCCTGCTGGTCATAGCCCGCCGCGTTACAGACCGTGCGGAACAGCAGGTTGCCCTCTTTGCCGTTGCAGGGCACGTTGGTCTTCTGGGGGCTCTGCTCGCTGGTCTTCAGCGCCTCGGAGCAGGGCGGCGGCTCAGGGATCTCACCCGGCGGGGGAGGTGGAGGTGGAGGCGTCCCGGCCAGGGGCGTCCCAGTCGGAAGCGGCGGAGGTGGCGGAGGCGGCGTCCCAGATAGGGGCGTCCCAGTCGGAAGCGGCGGAGGTGGCGGAGGCGGCGTCCCGGCCAGGGGCGTCCCAGTCGGAAGCGGCGGAGGTGGCGGA
>SICM01000103.1 GCA_009694805.1 Candidatus Latescibacterota bacterium | reverse complement strand
TTCGGGCCTGAAATATAGGCGTCAGCTTCACCAACGAATACGGCTCTCTAAGAGGCGGTTCCTGCGATAATCCAAAACTGCTATTTATATCAGCTAAAACAATATCTTGCGTCAATTTTTGGTAATCGTGAGTGAACAGTGTCGAAAATCGTCTGGAATTCCTGTAGCTGATCTCCCGTATCGGAGGAGGGACATGAAGAACGGTTTCTTCAAGGGCCACGGCCTCGGCAACGACTACATTGTGATCGACCCCAAGGAACTGGGGGTGCGTCTGACCCCGGCGAACATCCGCGCCATCTGCGACCGCAACTGGGGCCTGGGCAGCGACGGCATCCTCACGCTCGAAAAGTCCAAAAAGGCCGACTTCGGCCTGCGCATCTTCAACCCCGACGGCAGCGAGGCCGAGAAGTCCGGAAATGGCCTGCGCATCTTCGCCCGCTACCTGCACGCCACCGGCAAGACCCGCCGAAAGGCCTTCACGGTCGAGACCAGAGGCGGCCTCGTGAAGATCGACCTGCACATCGACCGGCACGGCGACGCCAGCGCCGCCACAGTCGAGATGGGTCAGGCCACCTTCCAGCCCAAGGCCCTGCCCTGCACGCTCGACGTAGACGAACTCCTCCAGCGCCCGATCTCCGCCGCCGGCCGGAAGCTCACCTTCACCGGCATCAGCGTCGGCAACCCGCACTGCGTCATCTTCAAGCCCAGGGGCCAGGAGTGGACGCGCGAGGACCTGCTCAAGCTCGGTCCCGAACTCGAAAACCACCCGATCTTTCCCAGGCGCATCAACGTCCAGCTCGCCGTGCCCACCGGCCCCCGCGAACTCTTCATCCTGATCTGGGAGCGCGGCGCGGGTGAGACCCAGGCCTCCGGCTCCTCCTCCTGCGCGGCGGCCAGCGCCGCCGTCCGTCTCGGCCTGGTCAAAAGCCCCGTGGCCGTCAAGGCCCCCGGCGGGACCCTTCAGATCGACGTGGGCCCGGACTTCAGCCTCACCATGAAAGGCCCGGTGGCCGAGGTGGCGCGCGGGACGCTCAGCCTGTCCTTCCTGAGGACGTTGAGATAGCTATTCTTCCCGCCCAAACATCGACGGCTGATACGGCAGGAACTGCCCCCGCTGTTCGTACAGGCGGTGGTGCTTTTTCACCTTCTCCTCGTCCACTTCGACGCCCAGTCCCGCGCCCTGGGGAACGCCCCACACCGGTCCCGTGGCGATCGGCAGGGGCTCTGTCAGAACGTCGTCCTCCATCATCGCGGCGGTCTGCTGATTGCCGTCCACCAGGTTGGGCAGGGTCAGGCAGACGTGGTGCATGGCCGCGGCCATGATGCCCAGCTCCCCGTGCGTATGCTTGCACACCCGCAGCCCCTCCAGGTGCGCCAGGTGACTCAGGCGGTGGAACTGCGCGAGCGTCCCCACCCACGCGCTGCTGAAGCAGAGGACGTCGGCAGCGCGGCCCCGGATGACCTCGTGTACGTCGCAGACCCGCCAGAGCCCCTCGTTGGCCGCGAGGGCCACCGGCGTGCGGCCCCGGAGCTCGGCCATGTCCCGGACGGGATCGGGCCAGACCGGCTGCTCGGCGAAGTCGATCCGGTAGCGGTCAAACGCCGCCAGATAGCGCACGGCCTCGTTCAGGGACCAGGCCCCGTTGGCGTCGATCCGGATCTTGCGCTCCGGGCCGATGGCCTCGCGCAGCGCGGCGACCATCGGAAGCTCCGCTTCGAAGTCGATGCCCACCTTGACGTAGAACACGGTGTAGCCCATCTCGACCCCCTCCCGGGCCTGGGCCGCGACGTTCTCGGGCGTACCGTAGGCGAGGTAATAAAAATAATTCGCGCGGCGTCGACGCAGGCCCCCGAACAGGTTGTAGAGGGGCTGGCCGCACGCCTTCCCGCACAGGTCCCAGAGGGCCGTGTCGATCCCGCAGAACGCGAAGTTGCCGGTCATGGCGCGGTTGTACCAGTGGGCGGTCTCGAAGAAGTCGGCGGCGATGGCCTCCCGGTCCCAGGGGTTCCGGCCCTGGAGGTAAGGGATCGCGGACCGGATCACCTCGGAGAGGCTCTCCACGTTCGGGCCGGGGCAGCTCTCCCCCCAGCCCACGCGCCCGTCGTCGGTCGTGATCTTGACCAGCACGTTGGTCACGCCGTCCCGCTGCACGCGCGAGCTGTTCTCCCGGTGCCGGTAGGGCACGCTGACGATGATCGGTTCAACATTCACGATTTTCACGGGAACCTCCCTGGCGCAATGGGGTTAGAATCAGTAGATTTATGAAATGGCGCATATGGGGCCAAAGTCAGGCGATGGTTCGCCCATTCGAAATGTACTGAAAATATACACCGCTTTCACGACCTGCAAGGATTTATCGTGCCTGAGACACCGCCCGTATCCCGTCCCCGCTGGCGTCGCATCATGGCGCCCCTCCTGGCCCTCGTCCTGATCGCTGGCGCCTGGTTTGTTTACACCTTCAACCTCAAGGCCTATGTTGAGACCGCTCTGACGCAGGCCCTGGGCGCGCAGGTCCGCATCCAGAGCTTCCGTATCGGGGGCCTGTCCAGGGTGACGGTGGAGGGGGTCTCCGTGGAACGGGACAGCCAGCGCATCGCCGGCCTCGGTCGTCTCCACATCGTGGCCTCGTCCTGGGGCATCCTCCGGCGAAAGATCGTCATCGACACCCTGGAGGTCGTCGCCCCGGCCCTCCACCTGCGACGCGACGCGGAGGGGCACTGGAACTTCCCCATCCTGAACGCGCCCGTGCAGAGCGCCAAGGACCCGTGGAGCTGGGTCATCGAGGTCCGTCACGGGACCCTCCGGGACGGGGCCGCCTCCCTGACCACCGTCCTTCCCGACAGTCTCCGTCAGGTCAGCGTTGACTCCCTCACCACGGTCAGTCTCGACCGAACCGGGGCGGACTCCACGCTCGCAGTCCTTCCCGACAGTCTCCGCCAGGTCAGCGTTGACTCCCTGACCACCGTCAGCCTCGACAGCCTCAACCTGGACTTCGGCATCCGGCCCGAAGAGAGGGGCCACACCCTCCTCCTCAGTCGCCTGAATTCCGTCCTCCTCTCCCCGCCCCTCGTCATCCGGCGCGTCGAAGCCACGGCCTTTCTCCGGGGCGACAGCCTCAACGTGTCCGCCTTCGACCTGGAGACCGAGGCCTCCCACCTCCGCCTGACAGGCCGCGTCCGGCGCTTCTCGGACCCCCAGGTGGACCTGGTCCTGGAGGCCGACCCCCTCTCCTCCGACGAGGTGCGCCGCTTTCTCCCGGCCTTCTCCCTGACCGGACCGCTGGCCCTGACCGCCTCCGTAAAGGGCGAGCAGGATACTATGGACATCGCCACGGAACTCAGGACGCAGGGGGGGAGCGTAGAAGGCCGGGGACACGTCAACCTCGCTGCCGAACCGGTGAGCTACGACATTGTCCTGACGACGCGGAACATCGACCTCGCCAGGCTGCTCCCGGACTCCCTCACGCCGACGGACCTCAACCTCTCCCTCTCCGTCTCCGGAAAGGGGCTGAGCGCAAAGGAGGCGGACCTTTCGGGCGTGCTCGTCATCTCCGGTTCCTCCTTCGGCGAGGCCGCCTTCGACTCCTCGGTGGCCCGCGTTCGGCTGAAGGACGGCCTGCTCGACGCGGAGGCCCAGGTACGGCTGCAGGGATGGGGGGACCTCCGGGGAGAGGGCCATCTGGAACTCACGGCCACGCCCCTGCGCTACCGGGTCAACGCCGACGTGACGGACCTGAACCTGGCCTCGGCCCTGAAGGACACTTCGTTGCAGAGCGACCTGTCGGGAAGCATAGAGATCAGCGGATCAGGCGTGGTGATGGACAGCCTGGACGCAGAGGTTCTCCTCACCCTGAGGCCCTCCCGCATCGCAGGCCAGCGCTTCGACGGCTTCGAAGCCGAAGGGCGCTACCGGGAGCGTGTCCTGTCCCTGGGCCGGCTCGCCCTCCGCTCCCCCGCCGGAGAGGCGCGGGGGACGGGTCAGGTGACCTTTCCGCCCGACCAGCTCCTGACCTATGACGGGGAGATCGTGGTGTCGGGCCTGGACCTGGCCCGGGTCACCGGAGACACCACGCTGCGCAGCGACCTGAATGCGACCGTGACCCTGGCCGGAAAGGGGGGAGAGGAGATGGACCTCCGTCTGGAGGGCCATCCCTCGAAACTCCTGGGCATCCCCATCGACCGCTTCACGGCCGGAGGAGACCTGCGGCAGGGGGTCTGGAACGTGGAACAATTCAACCTGGAGAGCCAGGCCGTGAACGTCGTTCTGACCGGGACCCTGGGGCCTTCCGACTCCATCGACGTGCGCGCCGAACTCCACGCCCGCCAGCTCCTGCCGACCCGCAGCCTGAACCTCGCCCTGAGCGGAGACGTGACGGGCACGCTGAGGGGCCGGCTCGAAGACCTCCACGTTGTAGCGGAGGGCCACGCCGACAGCCTCGCCTCCGGGACCACCGTCCTCCGGGACGCCACGTTCGACATGGACCTTGGGGGCCTCAACCTGAGGCGCCCCGACGCCGGCCTGGACCGGGCCGTCTTCGGAGATGTCACGGTCCGCGTCGGCAGTCTCGCCCTCTCCTCCTTCGTGCTCGACGACCTGATCGCCGGGGCGCACCTGACCCCCGGCATCGCCGACCTGGCTCTGAACGTCGCCCCGGCGGACTGGGCGCTCGTGGACGCGGCGGGTCGCGTCACGTTCTCGCCGGAGGGGTTCGTCGCCCGGCTGGATACCCTCTCCGTCGATGCCAGAAAGTTCCGAGTCCAGAGCGTAGGACAGGGCGAACTCCGGTATACTTATGGTGGGCCCATTCGTCTGGAACGTCTGCGCATGGTCCAGGAGGGGGGCGAACTGACCGCCAGCGGCGTGGTGGAGGAGGACCGCGTCCGGTTCGAGGCCCGACTTCAGGGCATCGACTTGAAGCGGTGGGAGGACCTGCTCGGCCGGCAGGACGGGGTGTCGGGCAAGCTGGACATCAGCGCCACGGCCTCGGGCAGGCTGGAGGACCCGGAGGTGTCGGGGGCCGTGGAGATCGTGGATGGAAAGGTCTCGGACTTCGCCTATAAACGCCTGGCCGGAACCTTCGAGTATCGCAGGGGCGTGGGAATGCTGGACCTCCGCCTGGACCAGGGAGGGGTTTTGAAATCCAAGGAGTTGACCCTGCAGGGGTTCGTCCCCCTCCCCATGCGCCCGGACGGCCCTTTCGATGTTCATGTCCGCACAGAGGGCCTCGACCTCTCCTTCCTCCAGGCGGCGTTCTCCGACCTCCAAGACGTGGAGGGGAGTCTCAGGGGCGATCTGACCCTGAGGGGGACGATGCGCCGGCCAGTCCTCTCCGGTTTCCTGGAGATCCCCTCCGGAAGCCTCCGCATCCCCAGCCTCGGCCTGCGTCTGAGAGAGACGAAGATGCGCCTCGACGCCGCGCCGGACAGGGTGATCCTGTCGGGCCTGAAGCTCAGGACGAAGGACGGATCGCTCGAAGGGGGCGGGGAGGTAGGCCTGGACGGCCTGCGGGTAAAGGACTTCAAGGTGGAGGTGGAGGCAAACAAATTCGACGCCCTGGACCGGAAAGACGCGCAGTTGAGCTTGAGCGGCACGCTCCGGCTGACGGGCACGCCTATACATCCCGACCTGAACTTTGACGTGATGGTCCATCGCGCCCTCATCCCGCTCCCGGAGGAGGAGGCGCCGGCGGGGTCTCCTTCGATCTACGATTCCGAATTTATCCAGGGGATGACCGGCCGGGGACATCTCAGGGTGCCCCGCAACGCCTGGGTGCGCAGCAGCGACTTCAACGCGGAGGTGCAGGGGGAGCTCGATGTGGAGAAGGAGGGATCTGTCTTCATCCTGTTCGGGGAGCTGAATGCCATCCGGGGGCAGTACATCTTTCAGAACGCGCGGTTCTCCATCGCGCGCGGGGAACTCCGGTTTCGGGGTCTGGCCAACGAGGACCCGGAGATCTATCTGGTGGGCGTGCGCCGCCTGGCCCGCGTGCTCCCCGACGCCAGCGGCAAACTCACCCAGGACCTCACGGTCAGCATCGTGGTGGGCGGTACGCTCAACAAGCCCCAGATCTCTCTCGAAAGTGACGCGCCCATGCCCCTCGACCAGGCCGACATCCTCTCCTACGCCCTGTTCGGCCGGCCCTCCAGCCAGGCCCTGCTCGCGCCCTTCGGCGGAGGCGGGGGCACGGGGGGGGGCTTCCAGTCCCAGGCACAGAGCTTGGTGGTGGGGATGACGGCCAACCGCCTGAAGCAGACCGTGGGACGGGAACTCGGCCTGGACGTGCTGGAGTTGGAGATGGGGAGTAACACCCTGACCCACCTGGCCATCGGGAAATACGTGAGCCAGGACCTGCTGCTGACCTTCAACCAGGACCTCATCGAGGCCGGAGGACAGGGGCAGGACCGGCTGGGCAGGAAGGTGTCGGCGGAGTACGAGTTCAGCCGCAACATCGGCCTGATCGGCAGCGTGGACGACCAGAAGAAGACATCCCTCGACCTGTTCTGGAAAAAAGAATGGTAAGTGCCACGTAAAACCTTACACTTGGCACTTGGCACTTGGCACTATTCTTTCACCTTCACCACCACCAGCGTCAGGTCATCGCTCTGCGGGGCGTCGCCCGTGAAAGCGCGGATGGCGGCGTGAATATGGCCGACGAGGTCGGCGGCGGACGCGTCCTTGTGGTCGCGCAGGACGTGGCGCAGACGCTCTTCCCCGAACAGGTTCTGGTTCGCGTCAGCGGCCTCGGTCACGCCGTCCGTGAACATCAGGAGCACGTCGCCCGGCTCAAGCTGCACCTGCCCCTCCCGGTAGGTCACGTCCCGAAACAGCCCCATGGGGGGGCCGCCATCGTCCAGGAACATCTCCAGATCGTAGCGAAACAGCAGGGGCGGGTTGTGCCCGGCATTGGTGTAGGTGATGATCCGTTCCCGCGCGTTGATGGCCGCGTAGAAGAGGGTGACGAACTCGTGCGGCCGGGTGTCCCGGCAGAGCGCCCGGTTGACCTTCCCCACCACGTCGCGCACGCGGTACACGTCCTCGATCTCGGCCCTCAGGGCGGCGCGCGCGCCGGCCATCAGGATGGCGGCGGGGATGCCCTTTCCCACCACGTCGGCGATGACGATGCCCCAGTGCTGGGCGGGGAGTTCGATGAAGTCGTAGAAATCGCCGCCCACCTCCTGGGAGGGGAGGTTCAGGGCCGCGAGGTCGAACCCCTCGGGCTTCGGGGGCGCGGCCGGCAACAGGTTGCGCAGGATGTCGCTGGCGATGGCCAGCTCCTGTTCGATCCGCTGGGCCTCAATCAGGTCGCGGTGGAGCCGGGCGATCTGGATGGCCATCGCGGAGTGGTTGGCGATGGCCTGGAACAGGCGGACCTCCTCCTGGTCGAAGACCTTCGGCCCCTCCGAGTAGGCGCAGATCGCCCCGAACGCCTTTCCCCCGTGCATCAGCCCCACACAGAGCATCGAGGCAATCCCCTCCTCCTCCGCAGCGGCGGGGTACTGGATGCGGGGATCGTTCTTCACGTCATAGACCTGTGCCACCGCGCCGCCCTCGAACACCTCACGAAACACGCTCTTCCAGACCACGACGGGGCCCTTGTTGACGTAGCTATGGCTCAACCCGGACACGGCCCGGAGGATCATCTCCCCGGTCTTTTCATCCAGCAGCCGGATGGAGCACCCCTTCACGCCCAGGACGGAGACCGCGATGTCGGCGATCCTCCGGAGCAGGATCTCCAGGTCGAACCCCGAGGTCAGGGCCAGGCTGATCTCATAGAGCGCTGAAAGGGATCGAGGATACTGTTCTGAAGGACGGTCGGGGGAAGGTTCGGTCGGAGGGTCAGGCATGAGATCCTCGATAGAGATCGAATACAAGAGATGGAAAAATGCAAAATGCAAAATGAGGACTTTCAATTTACACTTTGCACTTTGCACTTTGCACTTTGCACTTTTCATTTTACACATTCTTGAAGGTAAAAGTTTACCGAAATTTCTCATGTTTGTCAATTTCTTTCAATCCCTGCGGACAGAGGTTCGGGCCCGGATGGCGGCGCTCCTTCTGATCTTCCTGGCCCTGGCCGGCGCCGCCCTGACCCCCGACCTCCCCCCGGACGGCGACGACGTCAGCTATGTCACCCTGGCGCAGTCCCTCGCATCGGGCCGGGGCTACGTCAACGCCATCTACCCGGGGGAGCCGCCGGAACTCCAGTATCCCCCCCTCTTCCCCCTGCTCCTGACGCCGCTCATCGCCCTCTTCGGCCCGAACCTCCTCCTCCTGAAGCTGGTCCCCGCGCTGGGGCGGGGCCCTCGCGCTTGTCGTCCTCTTTGCCCTCCTGCGTCCCCGACTCGGCCCCGACCGGGCCTTTCTGGTCGCCGCCCTCACGGGGATGAATGGCTACTTTCTGGCCATGTCCACGCAGATCATGAGCGAGACGGTCTACACGGCCCTGTCCGCTGCCGCGCTCATCCTCATCTGCCGCGCCGGGGAGAAGGGCGGGACGCGAACGGCGGCGTTCGCAGGGCTGGTGATCGCCGCCGCGATCTATGCCCGGACCATCGGGGTCACCCTGGCCCTGGCGGGATGCGGGGCGCTCCTCCTCTGCCGCAGGAGGCGCGAGGCCCTGACCCTCGCCGGGGTCGTGTCCGTCCTGATGTCGCCCTGGATCTGGCGAAGCCTCGCCCTTCGGAATTCCTATCTCTATCAACTCTTCGACGCCCCTCTCACGGAGACGGGCGGGCATTCCACACGCCTCCTCTGGCTCTCCCGCCTCCTCTACAACGCCCCGCGCTATGCCGGAAAGGTGACGGGAGATCTCTTCTTCCATCCCTTCCTGGTTGACGTGGACCCCTACCATCCCCTCAAGGTCACCCTCAGCCTGGTCCTGACGGCGGGCATCGCCCTGGGACTCATGGCTGCAATTCGGAAAATAGTCACGCGTCACGACAGACCCGCGACTCACCGTGTGGCCCCCACGCTGCTCTATCTGCCGGCCTACCTCGGCGTCTGCCTGATCTGGCCCTACCACGATACCCGGTTCCTCCTGCCCGTCCTCCCCTTTCTGATCGAACACGGGTTGCAGGGCGCGGAGGTCGTGGGGAGACGCCTCCGCTTCGGGCGGCTGGCGCCGGAGGCCGCGGGCCTGCTGATCGTCGTCGGGTTCGCGGGGTGTGTCAGCGTCGCCTACGACAACCACGCCCATTTTTACACGGACGAGATGGCCCGCTACCGGGAGGCCTGCCTCTGGGTTCAGGGGCACGCGCCGGTGGAGGCCGTGGTCCTCTGCCGGAAACCACGGGAGGCCGCCTTCTGGTCGAGCCGGAAGGCGTGGTGGTACACCGGGACGCAGCCGACGGCGGAGGTGCTCGCCACCGTGCGCAGGACCGGCGCCACCCACCTCCTGATCAACGACTTTCCGATCTCAGGGGTCAATCTCGCCGAACGGTCCTCCGCCCTGCTGCGGGAAGGGGCCTTCCGCCTGGTCCACCAGACCGATCCCCCGCGCGTGATGATCTATGAAATCCGTCTGGAGTAGAGACCCCTTACCCCCTACAGGGAAAGAAGAAAAACACAACGTACAGACCCAAAGAGGGCGCGCCGTCAGCATCCCTTACATACGAATCTGAAGCGGCCACCTCATATCGAGGGTTACAAAATTCCGATCTGCTATGGAAACATGAATTACGGCGCGCCCAAGCCCCTCCGGCGTCTGAGGAGTGCCTTTCTTTGGCCCCACCTTTCTTGGGCAAGCAAGAAAGGTGGGAATGCGGCATGGGGTTGGCTCCCCGCCGCCGCCCTCCTGTGCACCCTCCTCGGCGCCGCCCTGCGCCTCCTCCACGCCATTCAGTTCCAGGCCGCCCCGGAGGCGGATGAAGCCGTGGTCGGGCTGATGGCCCGGCACATCCTGACCGGCCAGGCCTGGCCGGCGTTCTATTACGGCCAGGCGTACCTCGGCGCGCTGGAGGCCTACCTGGTCGCCGCCCTGGGCGCGTCCCCCCTGGGCCTCAAGCTGGTCCCTGCCCTTTTCTCTGTGGCCCTGATCGGCCTCGCCTGGGCCTGGACGCGGGACGCCTTCGGCCGGGAGGCCGCCTGCATCGCGGCGATCCTGGTGGCCTTTTCCCCCGCCTATGCCTTCGACTTCAGCCTGCGGGCGCGGGGAGGGTTCGTCGAGGCCATCGCCCTGCTCCTGCTCGTCCTCCTGCTTGCGCGCCGCGTCGCCCGGGGCGCATCGGATCGCACGGTCGGATGCCTGGGCCTGGTCTGCGGCCTGACCGTCTGGACCTACCAGACCTTTGCGGTGCATCTCCTGGTCCTGGCGGCGCTCCAGTGGCGTGCGCAGGGCCTTCCGGGGGGCCGCCGGGCCCTCCTGGTGGGCGTCCGGGTTCCTGCTCGGAACGGCCCCCATGCTGGTCTATAACGTCCTCCACCCCCTCGCCACCCTCTGGGAGATCGGGGTGAAGTATGCGGGCGTGACCGGGGGGATGTACAAAACGCACGGCGCTGTCGGGGCCGTCCTCCAGGGCGCCCTGAAGCGGGCGGCGGACGTGGCCGCCTTTCCGAAGCAGATGGCTCTCCTCTACACCTCCGAGTCCGACCCCGCCGTGGAGACCGTCGACCTCTCGCCCCTTTCGCTGGTCGTGCTGGGCATTCACGCGGCCGCGGTCGCCGCAGCCGTCTGGATGAGGGGGCGCGAGGGGGACCGGCCCTCCGGCCGGACCCTCACCCTCTGGATGCTGGCTGCGACCGTGATCACAGGGTTCTTCCGCGCTCGCTACCTGATGCCCTGCGTCATCTTCTTCGCCGCGCTGGCCGGACGCGGTCTGGCGGGCAGGAGGACCCCCCTGCTCGCAGCGGCCCTCGCAGTCATCCTGTTCTACAACGCCCGCCAGATCTGGACCGACTTCGGGACGGATGAGTCCGCCCCCTACCGCGACCTGGTCGCCGCCCTGCGGGCCAACGACCTCCGCTATGGCTACACGGGCTACGACATCGCCTACCCGGTCGCCTTTCTGTCGGAGGAGACGATCATCCTGTCCCCCAAGGCCGGGCCGATCTCCTTCGATCGCCTCCCGCACTACACGGACAAGGTCCGGACGCAGGCGCGGATCTGTTACATCTTTGAGGACGGGTCGGAGATCGACGCCCGGTTTCGCGCCCTTCTCTCGGACCTCGGCGTGACCTGTGAACGCCTGAGGGCAGGCCGGTTCGCCATCTACCACGGCCTCCCGCCGGACGCGGTTCGGGCCATCCCCCTGCCGGTCGGGGCCGTAGCGGAGCGGTAACCCTCAACCACCATTCCCCTCCCTCTCTCGCAAAGTGCCACGTGCCACGTGTCACGTGCCACGTCAGATTCGTAGGGGGAGGTTACTTGGCACTTGGCACTTGACACTCGGCACTTATCCTTTCCCAATGACTGTCCTCTACATCAGCCCCCCCGCCCGGCTCGGCGGCGGAGAGATCAGCCTTCTGACGCTGGTTGCCCACCTCCCTCGCGACCGATTTCATCCGGTGGTCGTGACCTATGAGGACGGCGAACTCGTCGGTCGGATGCGCGACCTGGGCGTCGAGGTGGAGGTCCTCCGGCGGGACCCGGCCCTCATCCCCCGGCTCACCCGGCTGATCCGCCAGCGGCAGGTCCATCTGGTCCACGTCAACACCTTCGACCTGCGGGCGGCGCTCGCGGCGCGCTGGGCCGGCGCGCCGGCCGTGGGGCACCTCCGGGTGATCTTTCCGTTCACCTGGGTCGACCGACTGTTCGTCCGGCTGTGCGACCGGGTGATCGCCGTGTCCGACGCCGTGCGGGACCACTTCTGCCAGGAGGCGCCGGACCTGCGGGAGCGGTTCACAACCGTCTACAATCCGGTCGCGTGGCCTGAAAAGAGGGCGCAGACCCCGGACCTGCGCACGGAGTTGGGCCTCCCGCCGGGGACCCCGCTCGTCGGGGCCGTCGCCCGGATCGACCCCTGGAAGGGCCTCGACGTCTTCATCCGGGCCGCGGGCCGCATCCGCGCCGGCAGGCCCGACGCCCGGTTCGTCATCGCGGGCCGCCCGGGGGATTCCCCGGAGGAGATCGCGCACGAGGCGGAACTCCGGCGCCTGAGCCGCGAACTCGGCCTGGAATCCGACCTCTTCTTCCTCGGCTTCCGGCCCGACGGGACGGAAGTCATCCGGCAACTCGACCTCCTGCTCATCCCCTCGCTGGTCCTGCGCACGCCGGGCGGACTCAAGAGCGAGGGGTTTGGCCGGGTCGCGGCTGAGGCCCTGAGCGTCGGGACGCCCGTGGTGGCCGCGCGGGCCGGGGGCATCCCGGAGGTCCTGGACCACGGCGAGGCGGGCGTCCTGGTCCCTCCCGGCGACGCTGAAGCCCTGGCCGCGGCAGCCCTCGACCTGCTCCGGGACGGGGCGGGCTGGGCGGCCCTCATCCAGCGCGGAAGGAAGCGGTTCGAGGAGCGCTTCACGGCAGAGCGACACGTCCAGCAGGTCACCAGGATCTACGAAGAGACCCTGAAAGAAACATAGACAGCCCCCTGCCCTCCCCCAGATCTGTAGGGGCGGGTTTGAAATCCGCCCCTACCTGACGCCCCCTCCCTCCCCTAATGCTGGGGGAGGGAGGGGATCAGGGGGTGGAAGGGGGTGTCGCGATCCACGATCCACGATTCACGGATATCCATGCGCATCGGCATCGACGGACGCGAGCTTTTGCAGGGGCATATCACGGGCATCGGCCGCTTCCTCCGGAATTTCCTCGAAGGCGTGGCCGCCCTCCGGCCTCCCCACGAGATCCTCGTCTACGGGGATGAGAGGACCGACCCCGGGGCCGTGCCCCCCCCGGCAGCGCTGCGGGTGATCCCGGGTCGTCTGACGCCCTGGTGGGACCACGTCTCCCTGCCTCGCGCAGTGGCCAGGGACGGCGTCGATGTCCTCTTCTCCCCCTACGACAAGGGGCCGTTGCGCGGGCGATGCCCCCTGGTCCTGACGGTCCACGACCTGCTCTTTCTGACCCTGTCGGAGTTTCACGGGGTCCGGCGCGTCCTCTACGACCGCTGGTACACCCTGCTCCACCGGCGCATGTTCGACCGGGCCGCGGCCATCCTCACCGTGTCCGCCGCATCGCGGGACGACGTCGTCGCCCTGTTCGGCGTCCCTCCGGAGCGCATCCGCATCGTCCCGAATGCCGTCACGAGGACCTGTCGCAGGGTGGAGGATGGGGCGGAGATCGAGCGGGTGAAGGCGAGATACGGCATCGCGGAGGATTACCTGATGTACGTGGGAAACTTCAAGCCGCACAAAAACGTCAAGGGACTTCTGGATGCCTACGCGCGGCTCCCGCAGCCCGTCCAGAACCGCTGCCTCCTCCTGCTCTGCGGGCATCTCGACGCCTTCGGCGAACAGGTCCGGCGCGCCGCAGCCGCGCGGGGCCTCGGACGCCGCGTGGTCTTTCCCGGCGCGGTGCCGGACGCGGACCTCCCCGCCCTCTACTCCGGGGCCTCGGCCTTCGTCTTCCCCTCGCTCTATGAGGGGTTCGGCATCCCCCCCCTGGAGGCGATGGCCTGCGGGACCCCCGTCGTCTGCTCCGACGCGCCGCCCCTGCCGGACGTCGTGGGGGAGGCCGCCCTCGTCGTGAATGCCCGCCGTCCGGAGGCCATCGCAGAGGCCATCGCGAGGGTCCTGGACGATGCCGGCCTCCGGGCGGAACTCCATGCAAAGGGTCTGGAGCGGGTGAAGCATTTCTCCGTCGAGCGCGTCACACAAATGATCCTCGGCGTGCTGGAAAGCGTCTCTTTGCGCGGGAATGAATTCCCGCGCTCCCTCTAAGAAGTCCGCTGTAGGGGCGGGTTTAAAACCCGCCCCTACAGGTCGGGAATCCTTATCTTCAGCCATTCATGCCTGTCTCTTCCAGAAATCGATCCGTATTCTTCGCCAACGACTTCCCCCCCGTGGCCAGCGGCATCGCCACCGCCTTCCTCAACCTCTGCCGCCGGCTCCCGCCGGAGCGCATCCTGGTGATCGCCCCCCGGTTGCCGGGAGACCGGGAGGTGGACGCCGACCTGCCCTTCCCAGTGAGGCGCATCTGTCTCCCTACGGGCGAGGGTCGCGTCTCCAAGCTCCTCAAGACGGGCGTGACCCTCCTGCACGCCCTGAAGATGGCGGCCCTCGAAAGGCCCTCGCGCCTCCATTGCGGCCAGGTCCTCTCCTCCGGCGTCGCCGGGTGGGTCTGCCGGCGGCTCTTCGGCATCCCCTACGTCGTCTACGTCTATGGCTCCGAGTCGGTCCGGTGGGGACGAGGGAGGGTGATGCGGCGGGCGCTGGAGGGGAGCTGTCGGGTCGTGACGAACAGCGACGCCACCTCTGCGGAGTTCCGATCCTTCGGCGTGCCGGGGGAGAAGCTGATGCGCGTCTATCCTGGCGTGGACCCCCGGAGGTTCCGGCCCGGCCCCAGGGACCCCGACCTCCTGCGGCGCTACGGCCTGGATGGAAAACGGGTCATCCTGACGGTCGCCCGGCTCGACCAGCGCAAGGGCCACGACGTGGTCCTCCGCGCCCTGGCCCGGCTCGACGCCCCGGATGTCGTCTACCTGATTGTGGGCCGGGGCCGGGAGGAGGCCAGGCTCCGCGCCCTGGCTGGCGCGTGCGGCGTGGTGGATCGCGTCCGGTTTGCTGGGTTCATCCCCGATGCCGACCTCCCGGCGGTCTACAACCTGTGCGACATCTTCGCCATGCCCAACCGGGTGACGGAGGGGACGGCCCTGGCGGGAGACGTGGAGGGGTTCGGCATCTCGTTTGTGGAGGCCGGGGCCTGCGGAAAGCCGGTCGTGGCGGGCCGCTCCGGGGGGGCCGTGGAGGCGGTTCTGGACGGCGAGACGGGACTGCTCGTCGATCCCCGTTCCGATCAGGGGGTGGCAGAGGCGATCCAGCGGCTGCTGAAAGACCCTGCCGAAGCCCGGAGACTCGGCGAGGCCGGACGCCGCCGGGCCGAGGCGCTGTTCGACTGGGACGCGCTGGCCAGGCAGGTCGAGGCGATCCTGTGAGACGCTTCTCCGGGATGCAGGGCCTGAAATTTGGGGTTGACAATTTTCCCCACCCGTCCTATAATACCCGCAATTCCTCCCCATCCCCACCGGAGACCGCGCCATGAAGCCCGACCTGGAGTCCCGTTTTCCCAGGCCCTCCCAGTGGGTGCTCCTGGCCATTGCCGTCGGCATCGGGTTCGTGGTCGCCGCGATCTATTGGGTCCTGATGAGATTCTCCGAGATGATGAACAGCCAGCCGCTTTAAGAGACCGTATGGAATTTGAGCACGGACTCTGGGCGCGACCTGGTGACGAAAGGAGGTGAAGCGCGTTGGCCAACCGGGGCGATGTGGTTCAGGCCATTGCAGAGGCCACGCAGCTCTCCAAGAAGGACGCCGAGAACGCCTTTGAAACCCTGATCGACTACCTGACACAGGCGTTGAAAAGAGAGGAGAAGGTGACCATCTCAGGGTTCGGGGCTTTCTCCGCCGGGCACAGGGCAGCCCGTACGGGTCGCAATCCGAGGACGGGAGACTCTGTCGCCATTCCCGCCAGCAAGGTCCCCAGATTCAAAGCCGCTAAAGTGTTCAAGGACGCTGTTCAGTAAAGAACCCCGCAGCAGAGCTGCGGGGCATTAAAACCCAAAACCCCTAAAACGGCAGCTCTAACTGCATATTACTGCTCTGGTGCTGATGATAGGTAATGTACTTGCGGATCAAATCGGTAGTCACTTCATCCCCTACCCACCG
>SICM01000102.1 GCA_009694805.1 Candidatus Latescibacterota bacterium | reverse complement strand
GCTGTCCTCAAATATGCTGGTGTGAAAACATCCGACTACTCCCTAACACAACTGATCCGAAGAGAGGTAGCCGATCCCAATCGCTCGCGAATGCTCCTGTTGAAGCGCATTCAGGCCATTTAAACCCCTTATCCGATCACGAATGAAGGGGTGTGTGACGACTCCCTGGAGGGCATAGACCAGCCCCGCCCCGACGGTCGTGAAGGTCAGCGTCCGGCCATACCCCCGCTGGTCGCTGTACCGCCCCCATCTCGGGGCGGAGAGGGCCGTGGCCACGCCCGTCACCGCGAAGATCGCCCCGGTCGCCGTGGACAGGTATCTTGAATAGGGCCACATGGACTCGATGTAGAGGGCGAAGATCGGCTGTACGAGCATGGTGCAGAGCTGCGCCAGGAACATCACGATCATCGCCTTCCAGACGATGGACGTCTCCCACACGAACCGGTAATTGTCCCGCAACGTGAACTTTTTCCCCCGGCCGTCCCCCTTCGGCCCGTCCGACGCGGCGAGGCTCACGACCACGGCGCTCCCCAGCGCCAGACCGCTCGTGATGAAAAAGATCGCCCGGTATCCCACGAGGTCGGCCAGCACGCCGCCCATCAGCGGCCCCACCACGCTCCCGGTGGCCGTGGAGGTCTGCAGGAAGCCCAGAGAGTAGCCCATCCGCTCCTTCGGCGTCGTCGTGGACACGAGGGCCACGGACGCCGACATGAAGCCGGAGAACCCCCCCTGCAGCATCCGCAGAAGAAAAAGCTGCGTCACGCTCTGGGCAAAGCCCATCAGCCCGGTGGCCAGGGCAATACCCAGGAATGCCCGCACCACCATCAGCTTTCGGCTGTACCGGTCGCTGACCAGCCCCCAGACCGGGGCCATGAACACCGAGACGAGGAACGGCCCGGCGAAGACCACCCCGCTCCACCGCTTCACGGACGCCAGTTCCGTCACGCCCAGCGTACGGATGTAGAACGGCATGAACGGCATGGCCATCGACATGCCCGCCATCGCCAGAAACTGCGCCCCCCAGATCACATAGAGATTTTTGCGCCAGGGCTCCATAGGACCAAGATATATCGCCCCCCCTGCGTTGTCAAGTCGGCCGCGCAAAAGGCGTCCCCAAAAAAGCGCCCTTCTGACCTGATCAGAAGGGCGCTTTAGCCTGTTTATCTACTGCCGTGCCTCACCGGGGAGGTCCCCCGCCGCCGGGACCACCGCTCCCCCGGCGCTCCCGCCACTGCTGCTGCTGGGCCTCCAGGTCGGCCAGTTTCTTCTGCTGCTCCGGCGTGAGCAGGGCCTTGACCTTGGTCTCCAGGTCCGCCTGGACCTTCTGCATCTCGCTCTTGGCTTCTTCCGGGGGATCATCCTGATATTTGTCTTCGAGGGCCCTCTGCTTGGCGAACGTATCGCGGAAGAGGGGCCAGGCCTTCACCACCTGGGCGTCCGTGGGGGCCAGTTCGAAGCAGAACGACATCCACATGAACCGGGTTTTTCCGGAGGGGCGATTTCCCATCCCTCTTCCGCCGCCCATCCCCCCTCCTCCGCCTCCGGGTGGCTGGGCAATGGCGTCAGCGGCCAGCAGGCCGACGGCGAGGGTGAGCAACAACAGAATGCGCCTCATAGGGACTCCTTTCTTGAGGGCTACTTCACGATATATGAGATACGTTTCCCACACGTCTGTTAGACGACAGAGAGGCAGGATTTGTTTAAGGCCGATGGGCTTTTTATTTCCAATTCCCTGTCCTGAGCTATTGCCCCTCCTGTCCCGGCGGAGGGGACGTGGGGACCAGGAGGGGGTTCTCCGACGCCGGCGCGGCCTGCTTCTCTTTCTCCTTCTCTTTCTCCTTCGCCTGCTCCAGCTCCTTCTGCTTGGCCTCCGCGATCCGCCGCTCGTTCATCTGCTTCATCACCTGGACCACCAGCATCCGCACTTTGATGCTGCGGTCGTTCAGCGCCTCCTTCAGATAGCGATTGCTGTAGAGCGGGTCGATGTTACCCAGGGTCTTGACCGCCTCCAGGCGGATCTCCTCGTCCCTGTCCTTGAGCGCGATGCCAAGGGCGCGGGCGCTCTTCATCTGGTTCTCCGGCGTGTCGATCATCTCCCCCAGCAGTCGGACGGCGTCCCGGCGGACCATCGGGTTCTTGTCCTGCAGCGCCTGCATGAGGACCTCGTCGGCATCCATGCCTTTAGGTCCCTTCTTGCCGAGGAAGGGGATCTTTCCGCAGCCGGACAGGGCCGGGAAGCAGATCAGCAGCGTCAACCAGAGAACAACACGTTTCAAAGGAATCCTCTCCGCCAAATTGACCCAATCCCCCCTTCCCCCTTCTCCCCTCTCCGTGTCGGGGAGGGGAGGGGGAGGGGTCTCACGCGTCAGCATCCCTGCCCCTCCAGTACCGAGCATACTCCTGCAGGAACGTGAGTGTGGACATATCCTTCATCCGGTCCAGAAACACGATGCCGTCGAGGTGGTCCACCTCGTGCTGGATCACCCGCGCGAAGAAATCCCTCGCCTCAAACGCGACCTCGCGACCCTGCCGGTCGAGCGCCTGGACGGAGAGGGAGGTCCACCGGGGAACCCTGCCACGAAGGTCCGGGATGCTCAGACACCCCTCCCAGTCCTCTGCGAGGTCTTCTCCGGCAGGCGTCAGCGTCGGGTTGATCAGAACCGTCAGAGACGCTTCAGGCCCTGTCCCCTCTTCTGAGACCGCTTCGATCACCGCCATCCGGTAAGGGACGTGAACCTGCGGGGCGGCCAGGCCGACCCCGTGATAATCCCGCATCGTCTCCACCATGTCGTCGATGAACCGCTGGACATCGTGCCCTTGGAGGTCGGACCTGGACAGGGGTTTCGCCGGCGCACGCAGGACGGGGTGGCCCAGGCGGGCGACCTTCAGGATCGACACGTCAAAAAATCTCCTCTCATGGCCATAAAATCCCTATCTTTATCTGTCAGAAATATAGGCCCGTTGCCGAAGGCGGTCAAGGAATTTCGGAATTTCGGAATGTCGAATGTCGCTATTTGTAATCGTAATTCGGAGATTTTACCATGCCCTCAAAAGTCGCCCTGATCACCGGCGCCAGCCGGGGGATCGGAAGGGGAATCGCCGTGGAGGTGGCCGGAGTCGGCTATGACGTCCTGGTCAACTACGCGGGCAACCGGGAGGCGGCCCTGGAGACGAAGGCCCTCGTCGAGGGGGCCGGAAGGCGTGCGGAGGTCTGCCAGGCAAACATCGCACGCCGGGAGGACGCCGACCGCCTGGTGCAGGCCACGGTGGAGACATTCGGCCGGATCGACCTGCTGGTCAACAACGCCGGCATCGCCCCGAAGGTCCGCGCCGACCTCCTCGAAGCCACGCCGGAGAGCTACGACGAGGTCCTGGCGACCAACCTCCGGGGGCCCTATTTCCTGACACAGACCGTGGCCAACCGGATGATCGAGATGCTCCGGGCAGGCGTCATCTCCTCCCCCAGAATCGTGAACATCTCCTCCATCTCGGTCTACACCTCCTCGCCATCGCGGGGGGAGTACTGTGTCTCCAAGGCCGGCATCGGCATGATGACGAAGCTGTTCGCCGACCGGCTGGCCGAGCACGGCATCACCGTCAATGAAATCCAGCCCGGCATCATCGAAACCGACATGACCGGCCCTGTCCGGGCCAAATACGATAAGCTGATCTCCGAGGGCCTGACCCCGATCCGCCGATGGGGCCGGCCCGAGGACGTGGGCCGGGCCGTGGCGGCCATCGCCGCCGGACACTTCGACTTCACCACCGGCGCGGCCATCCCCGTGGACGGCGGATTCCATCTCCGGAGGCTCTGAGTGCGCATCCTGATCGTGGATGATTACATCCCTGTCATGGCCCTCTTCGCAGCCGTCCTGGATGACGACCCCGCCCACGAGGTCGACACGGCCACGGACGGGCGAGAGGCCCTCCGGAAAGTCGCGGCAATGGGCTATGACCTGGTGGTCATGAATCTCCGACTTCGGGAGACTGACGGCCCGGAATGTCTCTCCGCCATCCGCAAGCTTCGTCCCCGCCAGAGGGTCCTCGTCCTGGTCGACGCCCTGGATGAGGAGACGGCCGCCGCCCTGCGCGCCTCCGGCGTCCGGCCGGATGCGGTGGTGGTGGGGACGCGTGATCGGAAGACCCTTGTGCAGCGCATCGGCGCAGCGTTGAAAGGGCCGGGAACTCAGGC
This sequence comes from Candidatus Latescibacterota bacterium, assembly GCA_009694805.1. Classification (GTDB taxonomy): domain Bacteria; phylum Latescibacterota; class UBA2968; order SICM01; family SICM01; genus SICM01. Next base: position 11,669 of record SICM01000102.1, on the reverse strand, counting down.
CGACCCCGAACCAGGCAATGGGTCGGCCTTGTAGAGACGATCTCAGGATACGAGTTACGCAGGGGGCCGATTCTGGCCCAGAATCAGGCGATCTATCGTTCAGATGTAGGGGCGATCCTTGTGATCGCCCGTCGGTCTTTCAGGATGGATTCGCCGGGCAGGGCAAGCCCTGCCCCTACAGCCTGCGCGCAAACCGACCTTTTCCGGGCCTTCAGGGGCCAGATACGTAACTCGTATCAGGAAACACGCGGTGGAGCATCGAAGTACGCCGGGTCCCCGAAATAGGGGAACATCCCGAAGTCCTTCAGGTCCCGTTTCTCCCACACCAGACCGGTCTCGCAGTAAGAGGTCGATCCGTGCCCCGGCGGCGTCAGTTCCGGATGAGACTGAAAGTCCGCCCGGTGCCAGATGCTGCGATGCCGGAAGCAGAGGCCTTTTTCAAGATTCTCCTTCGCAAACTTGACCATGTGGGGAAATGTGCGTTGAAACTCTGCGCCCGGCCCCCACTCGATCAGCCCGCTCAGGTCGTCCCCCGCCCGCTGGATCTCCGTAATGGAGAGCGGGACGCCGTCCTTGAACAGGATGGCGTCGGAGTTCGGGTCCACCATCACCCACTTGCCGTACTCCTCGAACCAGACCTCCGTCACGAAGTGCCCATCGTAGCCGTTCGGCGTGCCCATCAACACGGCGCAGCGCGCCGGGATCCCCACGGCCTGGCAGCAGCTCACGAACGCCGCACCGTAGTGTACGCACATCGTGATGGCCAGTTGGCCGTCGTGTCCCGACCGGGCCTTCCCCCAGGCCAGGATCGTCTCCACGTCCCACGGCGCATACTGGGCAGCGCGACCCGTGGCCGTATGCTCCCAGCTGGCGCTCAGCCAGGAGGAGAGCGCCCGTACGCGCCGCATCAGCGGCCCTTCGTCGACCGTCACCGGTGGCATGATCTTTCGCAGGCGCGCCAGGCGCGGGTTGGAGGCGTCCTCCCAGACCATAGCCGCGGGTGGCGGGTCCTCTCCCTCCGCCAGGCGCAGGCGCGCCACGTACTCCCCGCGCTGGACGTTCAGATACCCCATCCTCTCGTTCCGCCAGGTCCGGCCCTCGTCGTCGCTGATCGCGCTCTCCGGGTTCGCGTAGCCCCCTTCCATCGCCAGCGACCAGGCGTTCATGGCCGGGGCGTCCGTCCAGAACTCGAAGGTGTTGGCCCCCTCCCTGAGCCGGGCCGCCTCCACCGGCACGCGGTACCAGAAATAGGCGATCGGGTTTCCGGGCGGGATCGGCGAGATCTCCGTGCCGTTGACGCTCACCCGGAGGGGCAGGGGACTCTCCTTGTAGGAGCGGGCCAGGAGATACAGCGTCCCCGGCGCGGACGTGCGCGGCAGGTGCAGGACCTTGCGCGCCCTCCGGTACGTGGTCACCTCCTCGCACAGCGTGGGGACCACGTGACCATCTTCGCTATAATAGAGCTTGCTCATGTCAATTCCTCCGTGTTCATTCTTTATCCTTCATCCTTCATCCTTCATCCTTCATCCTTTTCTTCACCCCACCCCCACCAGGTCCACCCTTTTGCCCTGTCGCCAATCCACCATCTCCCGCAGGAGGCGGTGCTCCGGCGCGGACAGGTCCGGATCGGCCCCGATCAACTGCGACGCAGCCTGCCGGGCCTCGTTCAAAAGCCGGGCGTCCCGGACCGGGTGCGCGATGCGCAGGTCCGGCAGTCCCGATTGCCGGGCCCCGAACAGGTCTCCCGGCCCCCGCAGCCGGAGGTCGATCTCCGCCACCTCAAACCCGTCGTTCGTCCGGACCAGCGCCTCCAGACGCGCGCGGGCCTCCTCTGAGAGGGGGACGTCGCCCGTGGGATCGGCGATCAGGATGCACGTGGAGGCGTGCGCCCCGCGCCCCACCCGGCCCCGCAACTGGTGGAGCTGGGGCAGCCCGAACCGCTCCGCGTGTTCCACGACCATCACCGAGGCGTTGGGCACGTCCACCCCCACCTCGATCACCGTCGTCGAGACCAGCGCGTCCACCTCCCCCCGCTGGAAGGCCGACATGGCCGCCTCTTTGGGCGCCCCCTTCATCTGCCCGTGCAGCAGCGCCAGGCGCAGTCCCGACAGGGGACCTGAGCGGAGCGCCTCAAAGGCCTCTGTCGCAGCCTTCATGTCGCTCTTCTCGGACGCCTCCACGAGGGGGTAGACCAGGTAGGCCTGTCGGCCCTTGCCCACCTCGTCCCGCACGAACTGCAGGATGGCCGGCCTCCGGTCCGCCGTTCGCCAGGCCGTCCGCACCGGCGTCCGGCCCGGCGGCAGCTCGTCCAGAACCGAGACCTCCAGGTCCCCGTAGAGCGTCAGGGTCAGCGTGCGGGGGATCGGCGTGGCCGTCATCACGAGCGTGTCCGGCGTGACCCCCTTGCCCCGGAGGCCAGCCCTCTGGAACACCCCGAAGCGGTGCTGTTCGTCGATCACGACCAGGCCCAGCCGCCGGAACCGCACGTCCTCCGACAGGAGGGCGTGTGTGCCCACCACGATGGACGCCTCCCCCGACGCGATCTCCGCCGAGACCCTCCGGCGCTCTGCGGCCGGCATCCTCCCCACCAGCAGCCGGACAGGGGTCCCCAGAGCCGAGGCGAGGGCGCGGAGGTTGGACAGGTGCTGCTCCGCCAGGATCTCCGTGGGGGCCATGATCGCCGCCTGATACCCGTCCGCCACGGCCACGAGCGCGGCCAGCAGCGCCACGACCGTCTTGCCCGACCCCACGTCCCCCTGGAGCAGCCGGTTCATCGGATGGGACCGCCGCATGTCGGCGACGATCTCCGAAAAGGCCCGCTGCTGCGCCCTGGTCAGCGCGTAGGGCAGCGATGCGAGCAGCGGGCCGGTCAGCGCCTCGCTGCCGGAGAACGCGATCCCCGGCTCCGTTGCCCTTCGCTGCCGCGCCCGGGCCAGGACGACCTGCATCAGGAGGAGTTCGTCGAACGCCAGGCGTTCCCGGGCCCGCTCCGCGTCCGCGAGCGTCTCCGGAAAGTGGGCCTGCTTCAGCGCGTCGGGCAGCGGCATCAGCCCCGCCTGCGTCCGCACGCGCTCCGGCAGAGGGTCCGTGACCTCCCCGAGGAAGGCGTCCAGGGCAGCGCGGACCGCCCGCCGCAGCCCCCGGCTGTCCAGCCCCCCCTCCTTCATCTCCGCCGTCGTGGGATACAGCGGGATGACCCGGCCGGTGTGCAGCCGGTCCTCATCCTCCTCCGACGCCAGGATCTCGAACTCCGGGTGGACCATCTGGGGCCGGCCCCCGAACCGCTCCACCTTGCCCCCCACAGCCACCACGTCCCCCTTCTGAAACGCCCGGTGGAGGAACTTCACGCCCCCGAACCAGACGCAATCGACACGGCCAGACCCGTCGTGCAGCGTCACGATGAATCGGGGCCGCTTCCCCGGAACGACCCCGGCGGAGACCACCGTCCCGACGACCGTGGTCTCGGTCCCGGCCGGCAGGTCGGCTGCCGGGGCCATCGTGCGCCGGTCGATGTGCCGCCTCGGGATGCGGAGCAGGAGGTCCGACACCGTCTCGATGCCCGCAGACCGGAGCAGCGCAGACCGCTTCTGGCCGACGCCCCGGACCTCCGCAACGGGGATGTTCAGGGAAGGGATGGTCATCCGTATCTCGTATCTCGTGTCTCGTATCTCGTTCCACCCCTCCCCACGCTTCACGCTTCACGAGATACGCTTCACGGGTTTTTCACGCTTCACGCTTCACGCCTTTTCGGAAGATAGCCCTTTCCGCTCGTGAAGTCAAGGGGACGCCGCCTGCGCAACCGGCGATTTTCCTTGACCCTTCTGAAAGGATTTGATATTTTAGGAGAAGTTCGTTACGAGTCCGTACGGACTCTACGCACGAATCCCGAATCCCGAATCACGCAGGGCTATCTCTATGCTTCAGGCTGCTGTCACCGGGCTCTACACAGACCCCAGGATGGGAAATACGGCCGTCGTGCTGCTCTCGGAGATCAACGGGGAGCGCGTGCTCCCCATCTGGATCGAGATGAACCTGGCCTTCGCGATAGGCATAGAGTTGCTCAACGATGACAGGCCCAAGCGCCCGCTCGCCCACGACCTCGTCGCCACGGTCATCCGACAGCTTCAGGCGCGCATCGTCCGGGTCGTCATCTCCGACCTCCGGGACAGCGTCTACTATGCCCAGTTCCTGCTGGAGTCCCCCGCCGGTCTGCTGGAGATCGACGCCCGTCCCAGCGACTCCATCGCCCTGGCCCTGAAATTCAAGGCCCCGATCCTGATCGAGGAACGGGTGTTCGAGAAGAGGGCAAAAGACGGCTCGAAATCCGACGAGGACTCGGCGCAGGAGCTGCGCGACCGGTTGCAGCAGATCCCTCCGGAAGAATTTGGAAGTTTCAGCCTCGATTCGTGACCCTTCCATGTTTTCCCCTACGGCCCGCCAGGCCGGTTCGCCCCCCTACTCCCTATGGTAAAATCTAAGAGTCTGTACGGAAATTCGCTCTGCCGGCCCGAGAGCGAGCGAGAAGGCGTTGGGCAAGGCGTGCGAAGGAGGCGCATCTTCCTCGATGCGGCGACTGAGCGTAACGCAGGCCATCGCCTTCGCAGCCGCTCGAAGCCCGGATGGGATTTCCGTACGGACTCTAAAGTCGCGTGGATGGTGTTCCTGCTCTGCGCCGGCCTCCTTCTGCACCCGCAGGCAGGGACCGCGCAACGGTCCGGAAGGGCTGCGTTCGGCCAGGAGGTCGAAACGCAGTTTCAGAATGCCCTGGACCACTACACGAAGGGGGAATTCGCGCAGGCCCGCGCCGAATTCCAGGCCCTCCTGGACCTCTGGCCCCGGCACCCGAGGTCCTCAGCCGCTGCGCTGATGCTGGCCAAGACGCTCTATAAACTCCAGGAGTATAACCTCGCCATTGCAACTGTGGCTCAGCTCTACGAAGGGTTCCCGGAGAGCCGGTACCTCCCGGAAGGAGACCTGGTCGTCGGAGACTGCCGCTTCCGGCAGGGGGATATGGGTGCGGCGGCGGATGCCTACGCCAAGGTGCTCAGAGGCGCGGGCGACCTGCGCCTCAGGGCGCGGGCAGCGGACCGCCTCGGAGAGCTGGTCTCGACCGGACGCCTTTCGTCCCCTCAGAAGGAGCGCATCAAGGGGGATCTGACCTCCTCCCGGTTCGAAGAGGTCGTACAGTTCGGGCAGGTCCGGTGGGCGTTCCGGCTCGGAAGGCCCGACCTCGTAGCCTCGCGGGCCGCCGCCTTCCTGAAGGCGTTTCCCGACAGTCCCTATGCCGGGGAGGTGCGGGTTCTGATGCGCACCATTCCCGAACAGCCGCCGGTGGCTGCCGCTCCTCCGGCCTCCGCCGGTAGGCCCACCCGGCTCAAGGTGGCGGTGCTCTGTCCGGTCTCCAGGGACCTGGGCAAGGAACTCCGGGACGGCATCCTGCTGGCGCGCGACCTGATGCCCCTGGTCACGGGCGACACCCTGAACATCGTCTTCGAGGACTCTGAGGACGACCCCGTCACCTCCGTCAAACTGGCGCAGAAACTCGCCCAGGACCGTGAGGTGGTGGCCATCGTCGGCGACCTGACGAGCCGCTCCACCGTGCCCGCAGCCGCGGTGGCCAATGCCGCGCAGATCCCGCTGGTCACGCCCACGGCCTCGGAGGACGGCATCGCCTCCATAGGGAATTATGTCTTTCAGATCAACGCCACCCCGGGGGCGCAGGGGCGCCGGATCGCGGAATATGCCTGTCACGCCGGAATGAAGACCTTCGCGATTCTGGCCTCCCTGGACCCCTACGGCAAGCATATGGCCGGGATGTTCGCCAGTAACGTCGAGGCGTTCGGAGGCAAAATCGTCGCCCGCGAGTGGTACACGCCGGGCACGACCGATTTCCAGAATCATATCCAGCGCATTCGCGAAATCGGCGCGGCCCTGGCCGGGAGGGCCGTGGTCGCCCCGGATACGAGCGCAACCGGGTCCGACACGGCCCGGGTCACCCCCGCCATAGACGGTCTCCTCGTGGCCACCCAGTCCTCGGAGGAGGTGATCCTGATCGTCTCGCAGGCCGGCCCGCACCATTTCGCAACTTTTCTGCTGGGGGGAGATGGATGGAACTCCCCCCACATCAGCAGGGAGGTCGGAGGCGCCCTGGAGAACGTCCTGTTCGTGTCGAAATATTTTGAGGACGCCAGGGACACCGTAGCGCGCAGGTTCAGAGAGGCGTTCCGCGCCCGGTTTGGCCGCGCCCCGAACGTCGCCTCTGCCCTCGGTTATGACGCCATGACCTGCATCCTGAACGCCATCGCGGCCGGGGGGAACTCGCGCGAGGCCCTCCGCGAGCGCCTCGTGGCCGGGCAGGACTTCTCCGGGGCTACGGGGCGGGTCCTGCTGGCTTCGGGAGAGCGGGAGAACAGGGGGATGTATGTCCTGACCATCCGGGAGGGCAGAATTGTACTCGCGGATGAGGAGGGGCAGTAGGGACGCGATTCATCGCGCCCTACTTCGACGGGGGAGGGTGAGGGCTGGGAATCCCGAATCACGAACCACGTCCTTTGAGGGACTTAGTCGTGACGCACCAGATAGACTTCCGGCAGCAGGCGGAACAGTTCATGCGGATCGGCCTGGCGCTCTCCAGCCAGCGCGACCTGAACGCCCTGCTTGAGATGATCGTCGACCAGTCGCGCGCCTTCACGGGCACAGACGCGGGCACGCTCTACATCGTCCATCCGGCGCAGAACCACCTCAGCTTCGAGGTCGTGCAGAACGACACGTTCAAGATCCGCATGGGCGGAAAGAGCGAGGCCCGGATCAACTTCCCGCCCGTGCCGCTGTCTGTCGACGGCCAGCCCAACATGTCCCACGTCTCCGCCTACGCCGCCAACACCGGGCAGGTCGTCAACATCCCCGACGTCTACGAGGCCCAGGGGTTCGACTTCACGGGGACCCGGACCTATGACGCCAAGACCGGCTACAGGTCGAAGTCGATGCTGGTCATCCCGATGAAGGACCACGAGAACGAGATCATCGGGGTGCTCCAGCTCATCAACGCCCGGGACCGGGAGGCGGAAGAGGTCGTGCCGTTCGCACCCGACGCCGTCGACCTGACCGCGTCCCTGGCCTCGATGGCCGCCGTGGCCATCTCCAACGTCCGGCTCATCCGGGACCTGGAGAACCTGTTCGAGGCGTTCATCAAGACCATCGCCTCGGCCGTGGACGAAAAATCGAAGTACACCGGCGGGCACATCCGGCGCGTCACCGACCTGACCGTGGCCATCGCCCGGAAGGTGAGCGAGACGCAGGCCGGCCCGCTCGCCTACATCCACCTGACGCCGGACGAGGTGAACGAGCTCCGGATCGCGGCCTGGATGCACGACGTGGGAAAGATCACCACCCCGGAGTACGTCGTGGACAAGGCGCGCAAGCTGGAGACGATCTTCGACCGGATCGAACTCATCCGGACGCGCTTCGAGCTGGCGCAGCGCGAGGTGGAGGCAGAGGCCCTGCGCCGCAAGCTGAAGCGCCTCCAGTCGGAACAGGCCGGGGACGCCCCGGAGATCGACCGGGAAGCCCAGGAGCAAATGCAGGCGCTCCGGGCGGACTTCGACTTCCTGGCGCAGTGCAACACGGGCGGGGAGTTCATGGAGGAGGCCAGGCTCGCCCGACTGAAGGAGATCGCCTCCCGGACCGTGAGCCTGAGCGGCGACGCGATGCCCCTGCTGACCGAGGATGAGGTCTACAACCTCTCCATCCGGAAGGGCACGCTCACCTCGGAGGAGTTCCAGATCATGCGCAACCACGCGGCCGTCAGCGTCAAGATGCTGTCCCAGCTCCCCTTCTCCAGGAAGCTGAGGCGGGTGCCCGAATACGCCGGCGGGCACCACGAGAGCCTCAACGGGAAAGGCTATCCCAAGGGCCTGACCGCCGACCAGCTCCCCCTCCAGGCGCGCATCATGGCCATCGCCGACATCTTCGAGGCCCTCACCGCGCACGACCGCCCCTACAAGAAGCCCATGCCCCTGTCCCAGGCCATCAAGATCATCGGCGCCATGGTCAAAGAGGGCGCGCTCGACCCCGACGTCGTCGACCTCTGCGTCCGCGAGGGGGTCTTCCTGGATTATGCGAAACGGGAACTGAACCCGGACCAGATGGATATGGCCTGAGACCGCGAACGCGGCCCTCACCCCGCCTTCTCTCGTCTGTTGCCTCACCTCTGCCTTTCATCTGCGTCCATCTGCGGATCACGCCTTCTCACCTCACCCTCCCCACCACCCGCTCAAAAATCCTCCGATTGCGCTCCATGTGTGCCTTGAGGGCGTCCAGAAACGCTCCGGCATCCGCGAACCCCACGGACCGCGCCAGGACCTTCAGCGCGTGGGGGTCTTCCGGCAGGACGTTGCGGGCGTGGTCGTCGGAGCGTCGCAGGGCCTTCTCCGCGGTGCGGAGGAACCGATAGGCGTCGGTCAGCGCCTGAAAATCTGGCTCCGCCAGAAGTTCCCGCGCCCGCAGCCGGCGCAGCGCCTCCAGGGTGCCGGGCGTGCGCAGGTCCGGGAACCGCCCGGCATGGGCGATCTGCAGCGTCTGCGCGATGAACTCCACGTCCACGATCCCCCCCCGCCCGGTCTTCAGGTGGACCTGGCCCGGAACCTTCTCCTGTCCCCCCTCCTCCATCCGGCCCCGCATCGCGGCGATCTCGGCGATGTCCTCCTCACGCAGCCCGTCTCCCACCACGAAGGCGTCGATCCGGTCGAGGGCCTCCCGCCCGAACGCCTCATCTCCCGCCACGGGACGGGCGCGGCAGAGCGCGAGGCGCTCCCACGTGGCCGCCCGTGCGCTCAGATACCGGTCGTACGCGGCGAGCGACAGGGCCAGAAGGGCGCTCCCCCCTTCCGGCCTCAGGCGGGCGTCCACCCGGTAGAGCAGACCATACGACGTCGGACGGCTCAGGAGGTTCAGCGTCTCCTGCGCCAGGTCGATGAAGAACCGGAGATTTTCCATCCGCTGCCCATCCGCCCCGCCGGAGGTCTCGCCGTCGTCCGAGTACACGAAGACCAGGTCCAGGTCAGAGCCGAAGTCCATCTCCCTGCCCCCCAGCTTTCCCAGGCCGATCACCGCAACCCTTGCAGGGCGGCCGTCTGCCGCCATCGGCGTCCCCCAGCGGGCGATCAGCCTGCGCTCCGAGAGGGCCTGCGCCTGGCGAAGGACCGTCTCCGCCAGCAGCGCGAGCTGGCCGAGGGTCCCCGTCACATCGGTCAGGCCCAGGATGTCCCTCGCCCCGATCCGCAGCAGATCCCGGTTCTTCAGGGCGTTCAGGGCGGCCGTCGCCCCCTCCTCGCCCGAGACCCCGGACAGGGCTTCGGAAAATTCCGCCTCCATCTCAGGCGTCGTCCGGTCGTGCAGCAGGACGTCGGGCAGGGTCAGCCAGTCGAGCAGCGCCGGCTCGCGGGAGATCAGATCGGCCAGAAACCCGCTCTCCGCGCAGAGGGCCAGGATCAGATCCAGCAACCCCGGGTTCTCGCTCAGGATGCGGTAGAGCATGTCCGCCGCGCCGTACTCGGCCACGACCCGCTCGAAGCGGTTGAGGGCAGCGTCGGGGTCGCTCCGGCGTCGGGCCGCCTCTAGGAGGCGCGGGGCCAGGTCCAGAAACCGCCCCTTGGCCTGCGCCCCGCGCAGCCTCGGGAAGTGGCCGTAGGCCAGAAAGATCAGATTTCGATGGACCCCCTCCGGCTGCTCGAACCCGAGCGACCGGAGAATGGCCGATGCCTCCGCATCGCCCGGCTCCCGCTCGCACAGCCAGGCCACGTCCGGTCCCGCCCCCCTTTCTTTCTCATCCTGCCCATCCTGTCTCTCCCTGTTCAAACCTGTCTGGAACACATCCTCGTAGATCGCCCGGACGCGGGCCAGGTGGCCATCCAGCTCGCGCCGGAGCGCGGCAGCGTCCGAGTACCCCAGGCTGAGGGCCACGGACCGAAGGTCCTCCACGGCCTCCGGAAGGATGTAATCGCTCCGGTTCTGCCGCATCTGAAGGCGGTGTTCCAGCCGCCGGAAGAACCGATAAGCCTCCTCCAGATCGTGCGCCTCTGCCTCCGACAGGCCCCCGGCCCTGCGCAGGGCCGCGATGGCCTCCGCCGTGTTGCCGGCCCGCACATCGCGCCGCTGGCGGCCCATCAGAAGCTGCAACCCCTGCACGATGAACTCCACGTCCCGGATGCCGCCCGGCCGCAGCTTCAGGTGGGTCTCCCGCTGGCCCCGCCGGCCCAGTCTCGCCTCGATCTTCTCCTTCACCCGGCGGATCTCCTCCGCGGGCGAGAAGTCCACGTAGGCCGGATACACGAACGGCTCGATCATCCTCAGAAAGGCCCCCCCGGTCTCCGGGTCCCCGGCGCAGGCCCGCGCCTTGATCAGCATCTGGCGCTCCCAGACCTCCCCCCGGCTCTCGTAGTAGTGCTCGAAGCTGGCGATGGACCGGGCCAGCGCGCCCGACTCCCCGTCGGGCCGCAGACGCAGGTCCACCCGGTAGAGGAACCCTTCGGCCGTGACCTCCGAGGCGTGCCGGGCGATATCCCCCGCGAGCCGGTTGAAGAACTCCTGATTCGAGACCCGCTTCGCGTCCGCTGACGTCGGCTCGGTCTCTCCGTCGGCGCCGTAGACGAACATCAGGTCCACGTCGGAACTGAAGTTCAGCTCCCCGCCCCCCAGCTTGCCCAGCGCGATCACCGAGAACCCGACCTCCCGACCCGCCTCGTCCCTCGGAACACCGTGCCGGGAGATGAGGGAAGGCCGGATCAGGTCGATCAGAACCTGCAGGACCCCGTCCGCCAGGTCCGACAGCCCCCGCGCCACCGTCAGGATCTCCACCCCGCCCGCGATGTCCGACGCCCCCAGCCGGAGTAGTTCCCGCCGCACGAGACGGCGCAGGGCGTTGAGCCGCGTCTCCTGGGTCCGGAACACGGCGATACCCCTCCGGAAGTCCGCCAGCAGACGCTCCGGGGAGACCGTCTCGGTCAGCAGGCCGGGGGTCTCGAACAGGTGATGGAAAAAGGTGGGGTTGCGGACGAGGATGTCCGCCAGGAAAGGGCTGATGGCCAGCAGCTGGACGACCTCGCGGCAGACCTCCGGGCGGGCGTCCAGCATCGCGTAAAAGGAGGATCGGCTGATGGCCGAGGCAGCCACGCGCTCAAACTGGTTCAGCGCCGTGTCCGGGTCCGCGGACCCGGTCACTTCGGCCAGCAGGGTGCGGGGCAGAGGCGAAAGCGGAGACTCGGAGACGAGCCGCCGGAGGTTGTCCAGCGCCGAGGCCCCGTCCTGGAACCCCAGGGCGCACAGGCGCGCGCCGGCCTCGTCGGGAGGGAGGCCCAGGAGAAGGCCCACATCAATGTCTGGAAGTGGTGAGGAGGTCATGAAGGACAATATAACATCCGGTCTGTTAGAGTCCGTACGGAAATTCGCTTTGAGGCCCGAAAGTGAGCGAGAAGGCTTTGGGCAAGGCTTGCGAAGGAGGCGCATCCTGCAAGGCGGATGCGGCCCCAGTCTGCCTATATTGGATGAGACACTTGCACCCCGGAGTTTACTGAGCAGGGCGGAGAGGAAAGATATAGATGAACGGGAAAGGTGAAGCACGTGAGCTGGGTTTGCCGTTGGGGGAATCGGAGTGTAGTGGAAGCGTCCCCAAC
>SICM01000101.1 GCA_009694805.1 Candidatus Latescibacterota bacterium | reverse complement strand
AGCATTTCTTAGGAGAACTCACCCATTGGCCCGCCTAAAGTGGCCTCTGCGCCCCTAATTGCTGAAAAATCGAGCAGTCACCTCTTTTTGACCCTAATTTAACGTATTCTGCTACAGCGAATTACGCTTAACTTTACGAGGATGGTCTCCCGGCGGGCGCGGCTCGGGCGCGGGGTGGTCATCTATCAGAACTGCACCCTCTCCAGCAACGTCATCCTGGGAGACCACGTGCTGGTGCTGCCCAACACCGTCCTTTCGCACGACGATGAGATCGGGGATTACACGATCATCACGGGGGGCGTCGCGATCTCAGGGAGCGTGAAGGTGGGCCGGAGTTGCTACCTGGGGACCCACAGCACGATCCACCAGAGCGTCACCATCGGCGAGAGGAGCCTGGTCGGCATGGGGAGCGTGGTGCGCCACGACGTGCCTCCAGGTTCCGTGGTGGTGGGCAATCCGGCCCGCATCCTGAGAGAAGCGCCCTGACCATGTCTGGTCCTCCTTCCGCGCGCAGGGGCGTCACCCTCCGCGCTGTGCTCATCGGGCTGGTTGCGGCCATCGCGATCAACGTGGAGGTCGCTTATGTGGAGTATGTGGTCCACGCCTCCCGGCTGACGCTCAGCCACTTCCCGATGGGGACGCTCATCGTCTTCCTCGGCGTGGTCATCGGTCTGAATGCCCTCCTGCGTCCTCGCCTGTCCCCCCCTGAACTCCTCGTCATCCTGGCCATGGGCCTGGCCGCCGGCACCATCCCCTCCGTGGGGCTCACCGGCTATTTCCTGGGCGTCCTGGCCTCGCCCTATTACTTCGCCTCGCCCGAGAACCAGTGGGCGGACTATTTTCACCCCCACATCCCCTCCTGGATGGCCCCCCGGAACCAGGACGGGGCGATTGAACGCCTGTTCGAAGGGCTCCCGGAAGGGGCCTCCATCCCGTGGGGCGCCTGGGCGCCCTCCCTCTTCTGGTGGGGGAGCCTGATCGCCGCATTCGTGGGGGTCTCCGTCTGTCTGGCCGTGATCCTCCGGAGGCAGTGGGCGGAGTACGAGCGCCTCGTGTACCCCCTTCTGCGCCCCGCCCTGGAGATGGCGGACGGGTCGGAGGGTTCCCACCCCCCGACGGTTCAGAGGATCGCCTCCTCTTCCCGCCTCCCCCGGTTCATGCAGGGCCGCCTCTTCTGGTACGGGTTCGCCCTGTCCTTCGGCATCCTCGCCTGGAACATGGTCTCCTATTTCGCCCCCGGCTTCCCGGAGATCCCGAACATCCGGTGGGGGCCCTGGGTCTTCTTCCAGCGCCCCTTCCCCGGCATCTGGACGCGCATCAACATGTTCACGATCTCATTCGCCTACTTCGCGAACGTGGACGTCCTGTTCAGTCTCTGGTTCTTCGATGCCATGTTCATCCTCCGCAGCGGGATTCTGAACCGGTTCGGCCTGAACGCCAGTTCCCCCTTCCACGCCTCCGCGACCTATGTCTGGATCGACGTGGGGGCGTTCCTGGCGTTCGTCGTCTGGAGCCTCTGGACGGCCCGGCGTCACCTGAGGGAGGTCTTCCGGAAGGCCTTCGGGAAAGGGACGGCAGACGACGCGGGGGAGATGATGCCCTACCGGACGGCAGTCGCGGGCCTGCTCTTCAGCCTGGCCTTCATCATCTTCTGGTTTCACCGTGCGGGCATGGAGGTTGGCCTGGCCGGCCTCTTCACCCTCCTCACCCTTCTGGCCCACCTCGGCGTGGCCCGCCTGGTGGCCGACATCGGCCTCGTCTTCGTCAGCGTCCCCGTAGGGGTCCCGGACCTCCTCGTCTACGGCCTCGGCTCCCGGAATCTCAGCCGGGCATGCCTCACAGCCTTCGCGTTCTCCAACGCCCTGACCGCCTTCGGCAAGGGGCTGTTCATGCCTGCCGTGACGCACGCAGCCCGGATCGGCGACGCCTGCCCCCCGGAGGACCGCCGCCGCCTTCTCTGGGGCGTTCTGGCGGCGTTTCTGGTGAGCATCCTGGTCTCCGTGACCTACACGCTCTACCTGGGCTACACAGACGGGGCCTACAACTTCAACGACTTCCCGTTCTCCCGGTACAGCCAGGCGGGGTTCTCGACGGCCCTGGGACAGATGCGCAACCCGGAGCCTCCGGACGTGGAGCGCCTGACCCTGTTCGGGATCGGGGCCGCGGTCATGTCCGGCCTCACACTCCTCCGGTACCGCCTCTCCTGGTGGCCCCTCCATCCCATCGGGTTTGCCGTGGCCAGCTCCGGGACCTACGTCCGCTACACCGTCTTCTCCGTCTTTCTCGCCTGGGCGATCAAGGCCCTCATCCTCCGGCTGGGCGGGGTGACCCTCTACCGGAGGTATCGCCCCTTTTTCCTCGGCGTCCTGTTAGGCTACACGTCCGGCGTGGCCCTCTCCACGCTGATCGATGTGATCTGGTTCTCCGGCGCAGGGCATTCGGTTCACGGGTATTAGGGGTCGGGGGTCAGGAGCCGGGTATCAGGTAAAAACAAAAACCCTCTCTGCTTTCCCCGACACCTGACACCTGACACCTGATACCTGATACCTGTTCTGGCTTTTTCTGTCCTTTGATTTTAGATTGCCTCCGAAGATCGCTTGGCGTATCTTTGGGCAGGGAGGGCTGCTGTCCACTCCGCTCTCGTTTTTTCGGTTCGGGAGGCCGCCTATGAGACGTGATATCGGTTTGTGGTTCCTGGTCTGTTGTCTGTGCTGGACGTCCGCCCGGGCCCAGGCGGCCCCGGCAGACAGCCTGGTCGCTCTGGAGGGGCGTCTCAAGGTGTCGGAGTATGTGGCCCTCGGAGATTCCTGCCTCCGGGCGGAGACCTTCAAGGAGGCGGAGAGCGCCTACAGGAAAGCGCTGGATCTGGATAAGGGGTCCGTGGAGGCGCAGTATGGCCTGGCCCAGGTCTACTTCAAGGATGCGACCAAACGGGGCCTGATGGCGATGCTCCAGCAGCGCCGGGCGTTCGGGGCGGTCCGCCAGCTCGTGGAGCACGCGCCTCAGTTCGCCCCGGCCTATCTCCTGTACGGCCTCTGCTATGAGTGGCTGCAGGGGGAATACGAACGTTCCATCACTTACTATGAGAAGTATCTGAAGATGCGGCCCGATGACCCGGAGGGGCTTCTGGGGCTGGGCAGGGCGTGCGTGGAGATCAAGCGATACAGGCGTGTCCAGGACCTGGTCCTGCCCTACGCGCAGCAGCACCCGGAGGAGCGCCGCCTCCTGCCGATCGTGGGCCAGTACCTCCTGGCGCACGGCAGTTCGAAGGAGGCGCTGGAGGCGTTTGCGAAGTATGTGGAGGGGTTGGGGCCTGAGGAGCGGGCGCTCTACGAGGACATCCGGTGGGTGGCCTCGCGGGAGGAACTGGGGGAATATCAGGGGCTTCCGGAGGCGGAGCGGCCGGCCTTTTTGAAGCGTTTCTGGGCCAGGCGGGACGCGGACATCCTGACGGAGATCAACGAGGGGCTGATCGAACACTACCGCAGGGTCTGGTACGCCCGGAACTACTTCGGGCGTCTGATCAAGCCGTGGGACCGGCGCGGAGAGGTCTACATCCGGTATGGGGAGCCGAATTACCGCGCCCGGTCCAACCGCCGGGGGGCCTACCAGAGTCCCGCCGTGCAGCAGGTGAAGGAGCGGCTTGCGCAGGCCCTCTACGGGGCGGACTCTGTGGAGGAGATCTACACGGGGCCGGTCTTCCCGATCCGGAGCACCCTGGCCGATGCGTCGCTCGACAACACGACCCCCCCGCTCCCGACCGCCGCCGAACTCCCGGGGGAGACGCCCGGCCAGGCCCCCGACACCCAGACCAATCCCGACCAGAGGCTGGACGAGGACCCGCAAAGGGATGTCCTGCAGGCTGTGGCCAGCACAGGCTTTGCCCCGGTGACCCTGCGGAGCGACCAGAGCATGGTGGCGTGGGAGTCGTGGGTCTATGCCGGGCTCGCCGGGGGGATCGAGGTCACGTTCACGGACGAGATGGGGAACGGCAATTACGACTTCGCCCCCATGCCCACGATAACGCTCAAGGATGCGCAGGACATGAAGACGCTCGGACGGATGTCACGCCTGCTGGAGTTCGCCCCCAAGACGCTGGTCGACAAGGCGATGGCCACGACGCCGGACGAGTACCGGATCGTGCGGGAGGGGATCAACCTGGGGTTCTACTACGCCACGTCGGATTTCAAGGGGCAGGACGGGGCCACCCGCCTGGAGGTGGACTATGGCCTGCCGACGAAAGAATTCACGTCCTTCACCTCGGGGGACACCGTCTCGATGGTGGTGGAGCGGGCCGTGGCCCTGGCTGCGAAGGATCATTCGCGTGTCTACCGCTCCCAGGGGGAGGTCGTGCTCCAGGGGCAGGGGGGGAGCCGGAAGGCGAAGGGGGAGTTCATCCCGGACCTGGTCCGGCTGGAGCTGCCGCCCGGCGAGTATCACCTGGCCATCCAGATCAAAGACAAGGTGTCGGGAAAGACGGGCCTCTACAAACAGGAGCTCAAGGTGAAACCCTACACGGAGGACCGCCTTCTGATCAGCGACATCTCCATGGCCTTCGCGATCCTGGACAGCGCGGCTGCCCCCCAGTTCCGGAAGGGGAACGTCTGGGTGTTGCCGATGCCGAGCCGTACGTACGGGGAGGGGCAGAGCGCCGCGGCCTACTACGAGGTCTACAACCTTCGAAAAGACGATCGGGGGCATACCCGCTACAAGGTGGAGTACAGCATCCGGACGGACATGGAGCCCGGGTACGGCGTGCTGGGCAAGACGGCGTCCGGCTTCCAGAAGCTCTTCGGGGGGAACAAGCCGCAGGTGGCCGTCACCTACGAACGGGCCGGGACGGAGGCGAACGACGCGGGCTATTTCTCCCTGGACCTGAAGCGCGTGAAGCCGGGGATCAATCGCATGAAGGTGACCGTGACCGACCTGGTGAGCCAGGAGACCACGGAGCGGGAGACCATCTTCCGCTATGCGGGGAAAGAAAAGTGAACGGTGAAGGATGAACGAAAAACGGATCGGATGAAAGGAGCAGGGGCAGTGATCGACAGAGACCTTGTCCATCGGTACCAACAGGACGGCTACGTCGTTGTCCCCGGCCTCTTCTCGTCCGAGGAGACGGCGGGATATCGCGACCATTTCATGGCCCTGCGGGCGAAATGGGGGTATCCGGGGGACTTCTCCGGCGTGAACGCGGAGGAGACCGACCCGCTCAAGAAGTTCCCGCGCATGATCCACATGCACCGGTGGGATGAGGTGAGCCTGCGGTGGATGATCGACGCCCGCCTGGGGGAGTGGCTGGCGGCGCTGATGGAGATGGAGCCCTTCGCGGTGCAGACGATGCTCTACTTCAAGCCGGCGGGCGCGCGGGGGCAGGCCCTGCACCAGGACCAGTTCTACCTGAAGGTGCGTCCGGGGACCTGCGCGGCGGCCTGGATGGCCCTGGACCGGTGCGACGAGGAGAACGGTTGCCTGCAGGTGGCGCCCGGCAGCCACCGCCTGCCGGTGCTCTGCACAGAGCGGGCGGACACGTCGGAGAGCTTCACGGAGATCACGGTACCCCTGCCGGAGGAGATGGGCCCGGTCCCGGTGATCATGGAGCCGGGGGACGTGATGTTCTTCGAGGGGCACGTGGTCCACGGAAGCCTGCCCAACCGGAGCGCGGACCGGTTCCGCCGGGCGCTCATTGGGCATTACATCGCGGGCGAGGCGGAACAGGTGTCGAAGTTCTACCACCCGGCCCTGCGCATGGACGGGAGCGAGGTGGCGCTCAGGATCAGCGAGGGGGGCGGCCCCTGCGGGGTCTGGGCGGAGAAGAACGGGGAACCGGTGGTGGAGATGCGGGGATGAGGAGAGTGCAAAGTGTAAAATGAAAGATAGGGATTTTACTTTGCGCTTTGCATTTTGCATTTTTTCTTCGTTCTCTGGGGTGAGTTTTTTTAGGGGAGAATGTCATGGCCACGGTATCCATTCGCGAAGTCGGCATCCCGGTCCGGTCGGTCAACCGGGCGAACCTCTACGCGGGTCACAACCGGCAGGGAAAGCCCTGTCTCTTTGCGACGATGTCGCAGCAGGCGGAGAATTTCTTTCTTCTGGTGATCGACCCGGAGACCGGGGCCTTCCGGCAGCTCACGGTCCAGGTCCCGGAGTCCAACTACACGACCTCGGCCTTCATGAGCCGCACGGGCCGGCTTTACATCGGCGCGGCCCATTCGGGGCAGCTGTTCTGTTTTGACCCTGAGAAGGACGATCTCGTGGACCTGGGGACGATCAACCCCGGCGGCGCGGCGATCTTCCCCTGCCGGATCGACGAAGACACGCAAGGGAAGATCTGGATCGGAAGCTACGGAACGGCGGACCTCACCTCCTACGACCCGGCGACCGGGGCCTTCACCCGGTACGGACGGATGGACGAGGTGGACATGTACTGCCACCCCCTGGTCAATACCGACGACACGGTGGCCTGTCTCATCATGCAGACCAGGCCGCACGTGGTCGTGCTCGACCCGAAGACCGGGGAGAATGGGACGGTGGGTCCGGTGATCACCCGGGGCGAAGGGACGCTGGGCATGCACCGGGGGGGCGACGGGCGGCTCTACATCACGTCGAGCGCCGGGGACTTCCGGATCGAGGGGATGACGGCCGTCCCGGTGGAGAAGGCCACGCCCGCGGCGGCCCAGGAGGCCAGGCTCTCCGACGGGAGTGCGTTCCGGTTCGCGGACGCGGAGCAGCACGTCCACCGTGCCCTGGAGGTCACAAGGCCCGACGGAACGGTCAGGACGTTCGAGCTGAATTACCACGCGGCGGGGACGGACATCTTCTACCTCCACGCGGGGCCGGACCAGTGTCTCTACGGCTCCAGCATCCTGCCGGAGCGGCTGTTCCGCTACAACCCCAACGACCGCGAGCTGATCGATCTGGGGGTCTGTTCCAGGTCCACGGGCGAGGCCTATTCCATGGCCAATCTGAACGGCAAGATGTACATCTCCTCCTACCCCGGCGCCAGGGTCTCGGTCTACGACCCTTCTCAGGGCTACCGCTTCGGGGAGGACCCGGGGGGCAACCCGCGCGACCTGGGCCGGATCGACGACATCTCCTACCGTCCCCGGTCCACGCTGGCCGGCCCGATGGGGCGAGTCTGGCTGGCCTCGGTCCCGGACTACGGGCTGTGGGGCGGTCCCCTGGCGTATTATGACCCGCAGACCGGGGAGAAAAAGTCCTACTCCCGGACCTTCGGGGACGGGAGCTGCTACACCCTGGCGCACCTTCAGGACCAGGCCCTGATCGCGGTGGGGACGAGCATCGCGGGCGGGAGCGGGACGCAGCCGAAGGTGGACCAGGCGGTGCTGTTCCTGTGGGATTACAAGGCGGAGCAGAAGGCGTGGGAGGGGACGCTGGACCGCCCGGTGTCGGCGTTCAACGCGCTGACCGTGGGCCCGGACGGGCGGCTCTACGGGACGGTCCACGGGAAAGACGCCCCGCCGGAGCTGTTCGTCTTCGATCCCGTGGCCCGGAAGTTCACGGGCCGGGTCCCGCTCCCGGAGGGGAACCCGCTGGACCTGGGCCTTCAGAACGGCCCGGACGGAAAGCTCTACGGGTTCACTTCCGCCTGCATCTACCGGGTCGATCCGGGGTCGCTGGGGGTGGAGGTCGTGACGTCTCTGGAGAAAAAGGGGAGGTCCGCGGCCGGCCCAATCCTGGGGCAGGAGATCTTCTTCGCCTATGGCCACCGGCTCATGGCGGCGAAGATATTTTAGACCGTCAGATAGGGGATTTCATGCGCATCTTGATCACCGGCATCACGGGCCGGATCGGGGCCAACCTGGCGGCAGCCCTGCTGAAAGAGGGCCATCAGGTGTGGGGCCTGGTCTGGCCGAAGGACGACAGGACGGCGAAGCTCCGGGGGCTGGGGGTGGAACTGCTCCAGGGCAGTCTGACGGAGCCGGCGGACGTGCGTCGGGCCGTGGCCGGGATGGAGGCCGTCTACCACCTCGGCGCGGCGTTCCAGGGGGGCGGTCCCTTCTCGGAGGCAGACTACTTTGAGATCAACGTGCGGGGAACCTTCCTCGTGCTGGAGGCGGCCAGGGCAGAGAAGGGCCTCCGGCAACTCCTGTTCGCCAGCACGGACGCGGTCTACGACAAGTACGTATTTGGGGGCATGAAGGAGCCGATCCGGGAGGACGCCGCGCCCCGCCGTCCGGCCGGATGGTACGCCCTGTCCAAGTCCATGGGGGAGGAACTCTGCAACGGGTACTGGCGCACGTATCGCACGCCGGTTACGATCCTGCGGTTCTGCTGGGTCGTCGGGGCCGGGGAGATCCTGGACTTCTACCAGTTCTACCTGAGTAAACTCCGGGCCGCGCACCCTGAACTGGAGCCGCTCTGGAGAGGGGAGGAGCGCCTGCTGCTCCTCAAAGACCCGGATGGGAGGCCCTACAAGAAGCACATGGGGGACGTGCGGGATATCGTGGCCGGGTGCGTCTGCGCCCTGGGGAAGCCGGAGGCGCTGGGGGAGACGTTTCAACTGGGCGGCCCTGGCCCGTTCACCTGGCGGGAGGCCGTGCCGCATCTCTCCCAAAACCTCGGCATCCCCTACGTGGAGGCGGTGGTCGAGGGCACACCCACGTTCTATGAGTTCGACATTTCCAAAGCCCGCAACCTGCTGGGGTTCCAGCCCCGGCACGACATCCTGCGGATGATCGACGACGCGCTGGCCTTCCAGAAGGGCCAGGACATCGGCGTGTTGCCCACCGGATGAGGAGCGTTCAGGGGTCGAGGATAGAAGGGTCAACACAGACATCCCCACAGGTGACGCTTCATGAGAGGATGGATGCCATCTTCTACAGGTCCCGTAGGTCACAGGCTTTCGCGGTTTCGCTGGATGGAGGCCTGGGCCCGGGCGCTGCTCCCCAATCCGGTTTTTGACCTTGAGCAGGCCGTGGGAAACGTCGATAGTCTGCTGGACGTGGGTTGTGGGTCGACGTCGCCCATTCGGTATTTCAGGAGACGGCTGGCCTATGCCGTAGGGGTAGACGGACACGCACCGAGCCTCGACACGAGCCGGACTCAGGGGATTCACAGCGCGTATCACGCACTGGACGCGCTGGAGATCGACCGGGTTTTCAGCCCAGGCTCGTTTGACTGCGTGCTGGCTGCGGACCTGATTGAGCATCTGACGAAGGAAGAGGGGCGGGCGTTGATGGCGAAGATGGAGCGGATCAGCCGGAGACGGGTGGTGATTGTGACGCCAAACGGGTTTCTGCCGCAGGGCGAGGTCGAGGGCAATCCGCTCCAGCGCCATCGTTCAGGGTGGACAGCGGAGGAAATGGCGTGGCTGGGTTACAAGGTAAGGGGCGTGAACGGGTGGAAGGTGTTACGTGGGGAGCGCTCGGTGATCCGGTTCCGGCCGATGGCATTCTGGGCGTTGGTGTCCCGGTTGAGCCAGATGGTGGTTCGAGGCCGGCCCGAATGGGCGTTTCAGTTGCTCTGTGTGAAAGAGATGGGGCCGTCCGTTCCAATTGCATAGGAGGTCATCATGCCACTGGACCCCTGGATGTTCATGGGCAAGATCGATGCGTTCGAGAAGGAAGGGACAGACAACGTCCTGACGAAGCTGTGGGAGGGGGGCATCCGGACGATCGTGCTGGGGGATCTGATCCTCGACGGGCATCCGGCGTTCGCGCCCAACCCGGACTGTTACCGGGACACGAAGACCCGGCCCCCGGCCATGCCGGCGGAGCTGGCCCCCCGCGCCCGGATCGTCGCAGACGCGGTGAAGGCGGCCAAGGACCGGGGCTTCGGCGTCTATCTGCACGACTGGGGGCAGTTCCAGGGGAAATGCCTGAACGACCCGGAGTACGTGAAGTACGGGATCGCCCGGTCGCGGGACGCCTTCGAGCACTACCCGGGGCTGAACGGGTTCATCGCGGACGGGCCGGAGTACGGCTACGAGATCGAGCCGGAGCACCGGAGCAACATCTTCCGCTGCTTCTGTGAATGCTGCGAGGCGAAGGCGAAGGCGACCGGCTACGACTTCGAGGCGATCCGGCTGGCGGCGGACCGGTTCCAGGGCCGGCTGAGCCACCTGGACCGGAATGTCGTGGAGCGGCTCGTGGAGGTCCCCACGGGGTTGTTCGACCCGGTGGACATGCTGCTCTGGGAGCCGGACCTGTTCGACTGGCTGCGGTTCAAGACGGAGTCGATCCTGGACCTGCTGGGCGGGATGCGAACGGGCATCCGGCAGGTCGACCCGGGCCTTCATCTGGCCTGCGGGCCCCGCACGGCGGCTTTCGCCCCGCTCACAGCCTACAACTTCCGCCGACTGAGCGAGGTGACGGATTTCATCTGTCCCAAGTTCTACTTCTGGATGCACGGCATCGACGGGATGAAGGGGACGGTCTACCGGTGGGCGAAGACCTTCATCGACTGGCATGCGTGGATGTCCGAGGAGCTGGCGCTGAAGCTGGTCTACAAGATCTTCGGGTTCACGCTGCCGGGGGTGGCATGTCTGGAAGACCTGGGCAAGCCGCTGTCCGGGGCGTTCTTCACGGAGACGGTGGCCGGGGAGATCTCCAAGGCCATCCTGCGCGTCGGGGACGTGTGGCGCATCCGGCCCTGGGTGGGCCTGCATCACGGCGGGGTGCGCATGGACGCCTCGGAGATGAGCCCGATCATGGTCGCGATGGAGCAGGGCGGCCTGAAGAGCTACATCCACTGGCACTACAGCGACATGCAGCCCGTGGAGTGGGAGATCGTGAAGTCATTCTGTGCGAGGTGACATGACCGAGGGCTTGCGGCAGGTCCGGACCCGGCGGCGATGATGACCTGGACCGTGAATCCCTGGTGGGTGCTGGCGCTGGCGTGTCCGGTCCTGCTCCTGGGCGAGTTTCTGGTGAGGCGCATCCGATGGCTGGCCCGGTTCAACATCCCCGTGTCTGTTGCAGGGGGGCTGACGGTCGCCCTGTTTGTGCTGGCGGTCAACCTGTCCGGCGTCGCCCGGGTGGCCTTGCAGACGGATGTGTCCGCCCGGTGGTGGACCTGGCTGGTGACTTCGGGGGCGGAATGGACCAGGACGCCGTCGGCGCCCGTCAACCGGCCCTTTCTGGTGGCGTTCTTCACCTGCATCGGGCTGAACGTGAGCTGGCGGGTGGCCCGGCGGGGCGGCTGGCCGATGCTGATGTTCCTGTTCGTGACAACGCTGCTGGCGGTTGTGCAAAACGGGGTCGGGATAGGGCTGGCGCATCTGCTGGGGGCCTCGCCCCTGCTGGGGCTGGTCTGCGGGGCCGTGACGCTGACCGGAGGCCACGGGACGTCGGCGGGGTTTGCGGATGCCATCGCCGCAGCCGGGCTCCCGGAGGCGGCGGTGTTCGGGGCTGCCGCCGCCACGTTCGGGTTGATGACCGGAAGCCTAGTCGGGGGTCCGGTGGGCGGGTTTCTGGTCCGGCGCAAGGCCCTGAGGCCAGGGCGCACGGCGGTCGAGGAGGCGCAGGGGTTCGTCCGGCGCGAGGCGGATTTCCTGCGGGACGTGCGGACCTTCGCGGGGTATGGCTGGAAAGGGGTCCTGCATCTCCTCGTCCTCCTGGCCTGCATCAAGGCGGGCGCGGAGGTCAGCGCCCTCATGGTGAAGGTAGGGCTGAAGTTCCCGGTCTACATCGGGTCCATGCTCCTGGGGGTCCTGCTCCGCAACGCCCTGGACCTCCTGGGAAAGCGGTGGATCCGGACGGAGGTGGTCGGCACGCTGAGCGTGCTGATGCTGGGGCTGTTCCTGTCCATTTCGTTGATGAGCCTGCAACTGGCGAACCTGGCCAACGCCGCGCTCCCGATGCTGGTCATCCTGTGCGCCCAGGTCGTTGTGATGGCCCTGTTCGCAGCCTTCGTCACGTATCCGCTCATGGGCCGGGATTATGACGGCGCTGTCATGGCGGGCGGGCACTGCGGGTTCGGGCTGGGCAACACGGCCAATGCGATGGCGACCATGGAGGTCCTCGTAGAGCGTTTCGGCCCTTCCCCCCGGGCCTTTTTGATTGTCCCGGTCGTGGGCGGGTTCCTGCTCGATTTCACGAATGCGCTGGTGATCACGGTGACGCTGAACTGGATCGGGTGAGTAGGGGCAACCCCCTGTGGTTGCCCTGTTTGGGTGGGCAGGCACAGGGGCCTGCCCCTACAGGAAATTCCCGAATGATTTTCTTTTTTATTACAGTCCCTAAGGAGGGCGAGTGAAGGTTTTGATCACAGGCGCTTCGGGCCGATTGACGCAGGCCATTGCCACGGCGCTTGGCCAGGAGCATGCCCTGCGTCTGATGGACAGTGTGCCGGTGAAGCCGCCGGAGAAGGTCGAGTTCATCCAGGGGAGTCTCCTGAACCCGGACGACGTCTGGAGGGCCGTGCGGGGGATGGAGGCTGTGATCCTTACCGGCGAGCCCCCGCCGGACCTGCCCGGGGATGGCCGGGACCGGATGCTGCTCGATCTGGCCACGCGAGGAACGCACAATCTCTGCAAGGCGGCGGTCGAGGCCGGGGTCAACCGGCTGCTCTACGCCGGGACGCTCTCCGTCTTCCGGCCCTATCCGGACGACAGATATATCAATGAAAATACGAAGCCCCTCCCGGGGCCGGAGATGGGGGAGATGAGCCGGTACCTGGGGGAGCTGACCTGCCGCGAATTCGCCAGGGACCACCTGGTCACGGTGACGTGTCTCCGGCTGGGGACGCTGGCGCTGGAGGAGGAGGTCGTGGGGCAGACGCCGGATCTGATGTGGCTCGACCCGAGGGATGCGGCGCAGGCGTTCCGGGCCGCCCTGAACCGGGACCACAGCCGGGAGGCCTCGTGGACCCGGCGGTGGGCCGTGTGGCACGTCGGCGCGGCCATCCCCAACCCGAAATACCTGACCCCCAGGGCCCTGACCGATCTGGGGTATAAGCCGGCGCACAACTTCCAGGCGAACTGGACCGACAAAACCCCGTGAAGCGTATCTCGTGAAGCGTGAAGCGTGAAGCGTAATACGAGATACGAGATGCGTTTTTTTTGAAGCAGGAGACGTTGTTCATGAAAAAAGTGCTGCTGTTGGGCGCTTCCGGTCTGATCGCCCCCCACATCATCCCCGGCCTGGAGCCCCACTACGACCTGCGCCTGGCGGACATCAAGCCGCACCCGGACGGGGTGCCGACTGTACCCGTCGATGTGACGGTCTACGAGCAGGTGCTGGAGGCGGCGCGCGGTGTGGAGGCGATCATGAACTTCACGGTCAACCGGCCGGACCCGGTGCTCAGTTTCCAGGTCAACACCCTCGGGGCCTATCACGTCATGAAGGCCGCCGCGGAGCTGGGGATCAAAAAGGTGCTCCACACGGGCCCCGAGCTGATCATCGGGGACTACCGCCACGACTTCGACGTGGGCGACGTGCCTCAGAGGCCGGGCACGGGCTACTACGGCATCACCAAGTACCTGAGCATGGAGATCTGCAAGGTCTACGCCCGGGCCTATGGCATCCAGACCGTCTGTCTCCAGTTCAACCACCTCGGCGCCAAGCCCACGGGACAGGTCACCGGGCAGGCCCTGCCGCCCTGCATGATCGTCTGGGAAGACCTGGTGAACGCCTGCCGTCTGTCCCTGGAAGTCGCATCCGTGCCCGAAAACTTCCAGGGTTTCAACCTGCACAGCTTTCTCCCGCAGGGCAAATACGCCCTCGAAAGGGCGAAACGGCTCCTGGGCTACGAGCCGCTGGCGCCGGTGGAGAACTATTTCAGACGCCCGACCTAACCGGAGATCAGGATGCAATCCAGAGTGACCCCGCGACAGGAGAAGGCGTGGATCCGGTATCTGATACCGCTTCCGCACGAGATTTCCATAGATCGAAAAATCGCGCTTCCCCCCGGACAGGTCTCCATCCGGTTAAGACGGGGGGCGGATGAGGTCGAGCGACACGCGGCCTCTGAGCTGGGACAGGTATTCCTGAAGAAGGCCGGTGCGAGGCCGTCCGGCAAGGGGTTTGAGATCGTCCTGGGGGTCGTGGACGAACAGGGGAGGCTGAGCGGCATTCCGGTGGAGGGCGTCCAGAGGCTCCGGGCCCTCCCCAACCGGGGGCAGGCCTATCTCATCCAGCCGGCGGGGGCGGACAGGCTTCTGCTCACAGGGCTGGAGGGACGGGGGGTCTCTTACGCGGTCAGGACGCTCTGCCAGCTCCTCGACCCGTTCCTTTCGGAAGACGAGGTCTCGATCCCGCTGGCGCAGGTCGTGGACTGGCCGGACGTGGAGGAGCGCGGGCTGTGGAACTTCCCGGACCCCGGGACGTGGGTCCCCTGGATGGCTTCGCTGAAGCTGAACTATGGGAAGATGGCGAACACGAGGCTGCGCCGGGTCGAGCGGGGGAGGCGGAACCGCGCGACGATCGACGCGAAGCTGATGCGGGAGGGGCGGCTGCGGGGGTTCAACTACCTGCCTTATATCCTGCACCTCAATTTCCTGCACGATTATGGACTGTTCAGGGCCTATCCGGAGCTGGCGGGGCAGGGGGACGGCGCTCTGGCCGGGCGGTACTTTGCGCACAAGCAGGGGGTTCAGCACCGCGCGCCGTGCGCATCCAACCCGCTGCTCGCGAAGATTCTTGCGGAGTGGATGGCGGACATCGCCTCGCAGGGCGCGACGGAGGTGAGCTGCTGGCTGAGCGAGCGCCCCGCGCAGTGCGGCTGCAATGCCTGCACGGCGGTGGGGCAGTTTGTCCTGGAGTCGCGGGCGTTCGTCAGGGCGTGGCGCAGGGTCCAGGAGCGGCATCCGGGCTTTCAGATCCGGGTGTTTCTCTCCACCACGACGATGGAGCGGGATCATCAGGTCATCGCAGAGCTGCCCCCGGAGGTCAAGGTCGAACGGGCGTGCGCCACGGAGATGGAGCGTGTGGTCTGTGCGCCCAGGGACCTGTTCGTCCTCCCCCTGTTCGATCATCACGCGGCGCAGGGACGGTGGATCGCCAGTTACGACGTCCCGGTCACGGCCAACGCCCGCGTGGACACGCCGGAGTTCAAGGTCCCGGAGCGCTCCGCGCACCGCGTGAGGGACTACGTGAGCCAGCTGGCCGCACGGAAATACAGCGGGGCTTACGGGATGATGGCCTGGGCGACCCTGGGGCGGGAGACCTGCGGGTTCAACGTCCAGGCGCTTGCAGAATGGTCCTGGAACCTGAACGGCCGGAGCGAAAGGGAGTTCGCCACGGCCTGGGCCACGCGGGAGGGCTACGGGGACCCGGAGGCCGTGGGCGAATGGGCGGAGCTGGTGGGGCCGGTGGCGTTCGACGCGTACGATTCGGACTTTCCGATCTGCTACTCGTGGGGAAGGGCCGTCGCCATGGTCCAGGAGCGCAGGAGGCCCTGCTTAGGGGAAGGGATGTTCCGGTACTATGCGAGCGCCGGAGACTTCGACCGGAAGGTCGCGGCCTGCCAGAAGGCCCTCCGGATCGCGAAGAGGATCGAGCGCCCGGACCTGTCTCATGAAACTGGCGTCGTGCTCTCCTACGTCCGGCTGGCGAAGGCCCTCTACCGGGTCGCCGAACAGGTCGCGACCGAGGACCTGTCCCGGCTGAAGCCCCAGGATCAACTGCGCGTGTCCCTGGCCGACCTGGAGCGCGCCGGGGCGGAGAACGTGGCCGCGATCCGGACGTGGCGCAGCGCCCTGGGGCCGGAGCCCTGGGGCCGCCGGGTCCACGATGCCATCCAGGCGACGGAGACCACGGTGCAGGAGATCTGCCGGTCTGTGTCGGAGCGGTATTTTTATTAGTTCAGAAACAAGACACTGTTCACTCACGATTACCAAAAATTGACATAAACAATTGTTTTAGTTGATATAAAGGACGGTTTCGGATTATCACGGGGACCGCCTCTTAGAGAGCCGTATTCGCCGGTGAAGCGGATTCCTATATTTCAGACCCGAAGGCTTT
>SICM01000100.1 GCA_009694805.1 Candidatus Latescibacterota bacterium | reverse complement strand
CAACCCGGAGCGCTTCGTCAACGGGTCGCCTCGCATACGGCCCCTCCCAAAGAAGGTCTGGATCAACGCGCCGATCGAGGTCGGCTCAGATGCACCACGTCAGTAATTTTTTCGCGCACGTGTCTCAAAGTCCTTGACAGGCTCCGGTTAGTCTTAAGATGGAGGCTCATTGTTATAACCTCTTAACTATGGCGGATGATAGGCACAGAATACCAGGTCTACTTTTGGGGGATGGTCTTCAGATAAAAGATACACTGCTTCCGCTGTTTGATCAACGACAATTATTTTTCCCGGTCAACGACAATTAGAATTCCCGTTCCGATTGATCTGACAATGCGAGCTTTCATCGCAGCTTCAAGCGCAGTGCGTCCGAGAAATGTCTTGCTACTTTCCACCTCAATGGCGATCACCTTGCCCCGCTCAGATGCCTCCAGTTGCGTTCTGTATTTTTGCTCATAGATCGCTATGGCCTTTCTCGAAAAGGCTTCTCGATCCAGGTCAGTTGGAACCTCAATCATATCCATATAGATCTCAGAAAAATCGCGACGTTCGACGATGGACGAAGAATCAGCCTCATGGTATGTATTTCTTGAAATCCTTCAGGTGCGCTTCGTCCTCAGACAGGAGAAGAAGTTTCCCCTTCGCACTCCCTGGCTGACGGGGCTGATGCCTTCCCTCGCGCTGCCCGACGAGCTTGGCAACGGGTTGTTTGTCTTGCACGATGACGACCTCTTCACCAGGAACCAGCCTGGCGACGAGCTCTGCCAGATGAACCTGGGCTTCTTCAAGGGTAATCGTCGTTGACATCAAAATCCACCTCCTTGCAATTTCCCTCTTTCGCTATGGCAG
Organism: Candidatus Latescibacterota bacterium; assembly: GCA_009694805.1. GTDB lineage: Bacteria > Latescibacterota > UBA2968 > SICM01 > SICM01 > SICM01. The sequence goes on along the minus strand of SICM01000100.1, from coordinate 15,145 downwards.
ATTTGCTGCGGGGGTCTGTTCAAAACAGTAATACAGGGTCAATTTCTAACCCTGTCAAAAATTGACCCTGTCTGCTAACCATGTTTGTACTAAGATAAATCTTTGTTTATAAATATTTTAATAAAGCTTCGCGAACTCGAAAACCTGATGGGTGCACACGTGATCAGAGCGAAGCCGGATGCGCGGCGCTTCAAGGAGCGGGGGATCAAGAGGAGGCCGGTAGCCGCGCGTTGGGGGGATATATAGCATGTACTTTAGAATAAGGGGTGAATTTTTGACCCCGTCATTGAAAATCTGACTGATCCTTGGACGCTGAATGCCCGAATACGTTCCACAATCTATAGTCGGTATATCCTCTGAAAATTCTCCCCCAGGACCAGACGCTCGTCCTCGGGGCCGAGCCCCAACCTTCTGATCCCCTCCACCCCGTAGGTGGGAATCGCCCACGGCGCGTTCGACCCGAACAGCACCCGCTCCGCGCCCACGGCCTGGACCGCCCGCTTCACGGCGAGGGGCTCCGCGGCGGCCACCACCGTGGTCCCCAGGTAGAGGTTCGGTCGCTGCCGGACCGCCTCAATCGCCAGGTCCGCGTGGTGCCGGTAGCCCATGTGCTCCATGATGATCGGCACCTCCGGGAAGCGTCCCGCCAGGTCGGCGATCTGCGGGCAGTTGCCGTTGGTATGGATGGTCACCGGCGTCTCCAGGTCTGCTGCGGCCCGCATCAGATCCTCCACCGTCTCGGACGGGACGAGCGACAGCTTCAACCCCCTGAACCCCCACGCCGTCACCGTCCTCCGGAACTCCTCCACCGCCTCCCGGCCCCGGTGAGGGTCCACATAGCAGCACCCGATGATCCTGGGCCGCCCCTCCATCTCCCGCTGCAGCGTCTGGTTGTCCGAGCCGTCGTAACCCGACGCCATCGTCAGGATCACGTCCACCCCGCCCTCATCCATCATCTTCAGCAGCTCTGCCCCCCCGAACGGTTTCCCGTACAGATATGGGTTCCCGGTCAGGGGCATGTAGGCTTCACAGTCGCAGATCATACGCCTCCCAAAGGGGAAAGTGCAAAATTCAAAATGCAATAATGTAAAATGACCTCTCTGCTTTGCATTTTACACTTTGCACTTTGCACTTTGCATTTTCCTTTCATTCCAACCGATATATCCTTTTGAGATTTTCCCCAAAGATGAGCGCCTCCGCCCTCTCCCCCAGCCCTGCCCTCTGAATCCCGCCCACGGCGAACGACGGAATGCCCGACGGCGCGTGCGACCCGAAGACCACCCGTTCCGGCCCCAGGGCCGCGACGACAGTCTGAAGATGATGCGGCTCCGACGCGGTCAGCGCGGTGAATCCCAGGTAGAGGTTGGGACATCGCTTCGCCACGTCGATGATCTCACCTGTCCCGCCCGGCGTGACGTGCGGGCGGAACCCCAGATCCGCGAGGATCGTCACATCGGGAAACCGGGCAGCCACCGCCCCGACCTGCGGGGGCGTGCAGCGCACCCCGTCTCCATCCACCGTGACCGGCACGCCCAGCGCCCGCGCCCGCTCCAGCACGGCATCCACGAGCCCTCCGTCCATCGGATATCCGTGCGCCATCGGGGACAGCCGCACGCCCCGGAAACCCAGGTCCTTCACGGCTCGTTCCAGGTCCTGCACCGCCTCCTCCCCTCGCATTGGATTCACCGAAGCACAGCCGATCATCCTCCGGTCTCCCCTGATCCGGGCGGCCAGGCCCGGATTGTCCGGCCGCTCCGTCATCTCCGGCATCACCACGAACCGTTCCACCCCGGCCTCGTCCTCCAGCGCCGTCAGCTCTGCCGGGCCGAAGGGCCTCCCGTCATAGGTCGGGGGCATGAACGTCTGAAAGTCGAATCGCATATTCTGCACCTCCTGTCGTAAACCTAAAGTACAGTTCCCTCACCTGCGACGCAAGGACAAACTGCGGACAAATCGGTTGACATCGCAGGGCGTGCGATGTATCATACAGAACAGGCAAACGACAGACCTGAAGAATAGCTTTTTTTTTGAAATCGAGAAAGGAACCGCTCCCATGGCTCACATCGAAGGCGGTGTCTCGGTCGCCCTCTCCCCGGCGTTCGTGTCGATCCGGGCCGGGGGCGCGGAGATCGCCCGCTACAACTTCGCCGGCGTCTGGAAGCCCTACTTCTGGCCGCTGATGGGCCCGCACGGCAACATCCTTCGCGGGGCCTCCGGCGAGCACCAGCACCAGGCCGGCCTCTTCCTCTCCTACGGGGGGCACGGCGCCACGTCCGGCCCCACGAACATCTGGTCCGACTGGGACGAGGCCCCCTACGGCCCCTGTGGGAAGATGCTCCACCGGGAGTTTGACGTCCTGGAAGGCGGGCCCTTGTTCGCCCGGATCGTGGAGGGCGTCGTCTACGTCAATGGGGCCGGCCAGAAGATCCTGGACGAGACCCGCGAGATGCGGGTCTACCCCCTGCCGGGCCAGGAGTGCTTCATCGACTGGAGGCGGACCGTGCCCACGCCCGACGAGCCCAACGGAGGGCCCTTCATGCTCTCAGGCCGGGTCTGCGACGCCCTGCGGGCCCGGGACAACCGGCGCAAGGGGGAGGATGGGAAGTGGGCGCTGTTCGAGAACGGCGGGGAGATGAGCAGCGGGACCGGAGAGGTCAGCCGCGACGAGCGATTCCACGGGAAGAAGTGGGTGGACTTCTCCGGAACCTGCGCGTCGGGCCGGCAGGGCATCGCCCTGTTCGACCATCCCGGAAACCCGGGCTTCCCGTCCGAGGCCCACGCCTCGGCCTACGGCCCCATCGGCCTGTCGCACCGGCATCCGGGCCTGGACAATGGGCCCCAGGTGGTGACCTTCCGCTACGGCGTCTACGTCCATCGGGGGAACGCGAAAGAGGGGAATGTGGACGCGCGGTACAGGGAATTTTGCAAGACGTGACCCCTTCCTCCTCCCCGGCCACTTTCCAGCTTTTCTTGCACGAGCAAGAAAAGTGGGAATGCGACATGGGTCTTAAAAAAAGTAGAACCAATAACGATCAAACCCGAAAGGAACTCATGGATCTCTCAAAACTGAAAGACGACCTGGTGGTGGAGGAATGGGTGGCGGTGGCGGGGGAGGCCGGGGAAAAGGTCGAACTCCCCACGGAGACCGGCGACTGGACCCGCGCCAACGAGATCCGGGCGGAGATCTACCTCCCCCCCGGCGCGGACGGCTGGATCGTCTGCAGCCTGACGAACCAGACCCGCACGCCGGGACTGGTGGAAGACGACGGCTACCACTTCAACGCCATCGTCTCCCCGCGCGGGGGCAACATCTGGGAGGGGTGGCGCGAGTTCCGCTTCCCCGCCGAGTGCTTCTACACCAAGGGCATCCCCCCCCGGGACTGGTCCGGCACCAAGGGGGCGACCCTCACCCTCCCGAAGGGGGGTCGCATCCGGGATATCCGCCTCATCCAGAGGGAGATCGTCCAGGGACCCCGGATGACCGATGAGGCCCTGCTCGCCGCGCTCAACCTGGACGGCCCGGGGCTTGAGGCGGCCAGGCTGGCGGGCTCTGTCGAGGAGAAACTCCATCAGGTGGCCCGCCACTTCCGCACGGGCGCGCTGGACCGGAAACTCGTGGACATTCGCACCCCCTCGAAGTCGGATCGGGAGGAGGCCGAGCGGGTGCTGGCCGGCCAGATCCTGGGCCACGACTGGTCCAGGGGCATCGACTGGCAGGCCAACCCGCGCGGCTACATCGAGTGGTCCATCGTCATCCACTACCTCCCCTACCTCCGGCCCCTGATGAACGCCTGGTGGGAGACGAAAGACCCCCGCTTTGCCAGGGGTGTGGAGCGCCTCGTGGCCGACTGGATGCGCTGCAACCCCGTGCCCTACGGCGTGCGGGCCGGCGGCTATGCGTGGGGCCACTCCCTCGTGGGCGCTATCCGCCCCTTCTCCACCACGGTGGAGGCGTTCTGCGTGCTCTGCGCCTGCCCGGAGACGGAGGACCGCGCGATCCTCGACATGCTCAAGTCCTTCTACGAACACCAGGACTACCTGCTCACCTTCCAGTCCTTCCCCCCCTCCAACAAGACCATCGCCGAGGGGCGGACCATCACGGCCCTCGGCTGCGCCTTCCCGGAGTTCCGGGAGGCCGCGGACTGGCGGCAGGAGGGCAATCGTCGGCTGCTGGACGACCTGCGTGTGCAGGTGCTGCCCGACGGGGCCTCCTACGAACTGACCCCGGGCTACCAGATGGCCATCGCCTCCTGGTTCCTGGAGGCATTCGAGGTCGCCCGGAAGTTCGGCCACCCCCTCGACCCGGAGTTGGAGACCGGGATTCGCCGGATGTACGACTGGCTGGTGGCCATCATCCGGCCTGACTTCTCCCGCCCCTCCGTCTCCGACGCGGGGAGCACGGACAGCAAGTACGGCGGCAGCATCGAACGCCCGGGCCGCGTCCTGGACAACCCATCCGCCATCTGGGCCGGCACGGAGGCGAAGGAGGGGAACGCCCCCGCCTACACCTCCATCGCGCTGCGGGACTCCGGCTACTTCGCCATGCGCAGCGGGTGGGAGAAGGACGCCCGATACCTCCTGTTCGAGGGCGGGCCGTTCGGGCGCTTCCACCAGCACGAAGACATGCTCAGCATCGACGTCTACGCCTTCGGCACGCCTTTCATTGTCGACCCTGGCATCACCTCCTACTTCCCGAACCCCTGGACGACCTTCTACCGGACCACCGCCGCGCACAACACCGTCCTGGTGGACGGGTGCGGCCAGGTCCGCCGAAGGCAGACCATCCCGGAGTGGGTCGAGAGCGCGCGGGAGAAGACCGTCTGGCGGTCCGACGACCGTTCGGACGTGGCCGTGGCCACCTATGACGCCGCCTACGACGGCCTGGATGCCCGGGTGTCCCATCGCCGGGCCGTGATGTTTGTCAGACCGGACTATTTCATCGTCCTCGACGAACTGTCCGGCGAGGGGACGCACACCTACGAAGCCCTGTTCCACTTCATGCCCTTCCGCATCCTGATAGATTCCCAGACGAAGGCCGTGCGCACGGGCCGCATGGGCGCGGCCAACATCGAGATCCTGCCCATCACCCCCATGGGCGTACGCCTCATCTGCGGACAGAACGAACCCGTGCAGGGGTGGCTGGCCCTGGGCGGCCAGGACGTGCCCGCGTCCGTGGCCGTGTACAAAAAGAAGGCCCCGCTCCCCTTCCGGACGGGCTACGTGATCACCCCCTTCGGCGCGGACCGGGTGACGGCGGACACGACGGCGAAGGTCACGCGCAAGGGAGACCGGTGGACGATCCGCCTCACAAAGGCCGACGGGGGCCAGGACCGCATCCAGATGGACTGGGCCTCACAGGAGGGACCGGTCCTCCTGTAAGCCTTCATGATCGAACTCCAGAACGTCTCCCTCTCCTATCGCACCGGCGCCCCGGCCCCTCCCGCCCTGCGCGACATCTCCCTCACCTTCCGGGACGGGGAGCGGGTCGCCCTGATGGGCGCCAACGGGTCGGGCAAGAGCACCCTGGCCCGTTGCCTCAACGGCCTCCTCCTCCCGACGCAGGGCCGCGTCCTCGTGGATGGTCTGCCCACGGACCGGCCCGATGCCCTGTGGGAGGTCCGCCGACGCGTCCAGATGGTCTTCCAGAACCCGGACGATCAGCTCGTGTCCGTCCTGGTGGAGCGGGAGATCGCCTTCGGCCTGGAGAATCTCGGCGTCCCGCCGGGGGAGATGCACGAACGGGTGGAGGAGATGCTCCGGCGATTCCGTCTGGAAGACTACCGGAACCACTCCCCGCACCTGCTGTCCGGCGGAGAGAAGCAGCGCCTGGCCGCAGCCAGCGCACTGGCCATGCGGCCCCGCCACCTCGTCCTGGACGAGCCCACCGCCATGCTCGACCCCGAAGGCCGCCGGGAGGTGATGGCCCTCCTGGACGAACTGGGACGGTCCGGAGGCGTGACCCTCATCCACATCACCCAGACCCCGGAGGAGGCCGCCGTTGCCCGTCGCCTGATCGTGCTCGACCGGGGCGCTGTGGCCCTGGACGGCCCGCCGGAGCAGGTCTTCAGCGATCACCGCCTCCGCGACCTCGGCCTGGCCCCTCCTGCCCCGGCCAGGCTCTGGGCCATGCTCGGCGGGTCCGGCCCGGCCCCGCTGACGCCCGAAACTCTGGCAGAAAGACTGGGAAGGCAAACAAAGCATCCCAAGTCTCAGCCCTCACCCCGTCAGGCTACGCCTGCCACCCCTCTCCCTGCCTGCCCTGAGCGGAGCGGCGCTTTCGCGCCGCGCAGTCGAAGGGTGGGAGAGGGGATGGGGGAGGGGTATCCTCCCCTCATCGCCACCGAAGCCCTGGAACACCTCTACAACCGGGGCCTGCCCACGGAGCGCCGGGCCGTGGCGGGCGTGGACGTGGCCTTCGGCAGAGGGACCTTCACCGCCCTGATCGGCGCGTCAGGGTCTGGCAAGACCACCTTCGTACAGCACCTCAACGGCCTCCTGCGGCCCGTGCGGGGTCGCGTCCTCGTCGACGGCGTGGACATCGGACGCCGGGGCGTGGACCTGCGCCGCATCCGACAGCGGGTGGGCCTGGTCTTTCAGTTCGCCGAATTTCAGGTCTTCGAGGAGACCGTATCCGAGGACGTGGCCTTCGGCCCCCGCAACATGGGGTGGGACAAGGGCCGCATCGCCGGGGCCGTCCACCGCGCCCTGGAGCAGGTGGGCCTGGACCCGGCCTCCTTCGGGCCGCGCTCCCCCCTGACCCTCAGCGGCGGGGAGAAACGTCGCGTGGCCATCGCGGGCGTCCTGGCCATGCAGCCGGAGGCCCTGGTCCTGGACGAACCTCTGGCGGGCCTCGACCCGCGCGGCGGGGCGCAGATGGAGGGTCTGCTCCAGGCCCTGCACGCGGACGGCCGGACCCTCCTGCTCGTGGCTCACGACATGGACCTCGTGGCCCGACTGGCGCAACGCGTGATCGTCATGGACCGGGGGCGCATCCATCTCGACGGCACCCCTCATCAGGTCTTTCAGGACGGCGCAGAACTGACCGCCCTGGGCCTGGACCTCCCCGACGCTGTCCGCATCGCCGACGCCCTGCGCGCCCGGGGCTGGCCCGTCCGGCCCGATGCCATGACCCTGGAGGAGATCGCGGCGGACCTTGGACACGGCTGAGCTTCATACCCCTGAGGAGAGATCATGTTCAAATTCAGCTACATCATGGTGGCCCCCCCGAAGGACTTCGGGCCATTCGCCGACTTTGAGCGCGCCCTGGGCCGCCTCGCCGAGCTGGGCTACCGGGGCGTGGAATTCTCCATCACCCACCCGCTGGGGTTCGACGTCGACGCCCTCGAACGGGCCCTCAAGGCCACCGGCCTGGCCCTCCCCTCCCTGCTGACGGGCTGGTCCTACTTCAATGAAGGGCTCTCGCTCTGCTCGCCCGACCCTGCGGTCCGGGACCGGGCCGTCCAGCGCCTCCTCGGCCACCTGGATGTCGCCGCGCGCTTCAACGCCCTCCTGGTCGTGGGCCAGATGCAGGGTTTCCGCAGCGATGAGCCCGACGAAAAGGCCGCGAACGAACGGATCGTAGATTGTCTGCGCCGGGTGGCCCGCGCCGCGGAGACAAAAGGCGTCATCCTGGTCCTGGAACCCGTCAACCACCTCCAGGTGGGGTTCAACCACACCGTCGCCCAGGCCCTCGACCTGATCCGGCGCGTGGGCTCTCCCGCCCTCCGGCCCATGGTGGACACGCTTCACATGAACATCGAGGAGAAGTCCCTCACCGACCCGATCCTCACGGCGGGCGCGGCCCTCACCCACGTCCATCTGTGCGAGACCAACGGGAGCCTCCTGGGCTCCGGCCACCTGGACTTCCCCGCCGTGTTCCGCGCCCTGTCGGACGTCCGCTACGACGGGTTCATCTCCGTCAAGATCTACCAGGGGGCCTCGTGGGAGGAGGGGGCGTCGGGCGCCATGGCCTTTTTGAAGGCCATGCGTCTGAATTGATGAGCAGGAGGAATCCCGGATGCCGACAGCCGCAACCCGGCGCGATTACAGCCTCGTCGGACCCGACACCCGGCTCGCGGAGGCGCGCGGGCTGGCCAGTGCCGATTGGTACGCCTGCAGCATCCCCCGCGCCCGCCTGAAGGAACTCACGCAACGGCGGGATGGGCCGGCTGTCCGGGACACCGTCATCTGGTTTGCGGTCCTGATCCTGTCGGGGTCCCTCGGCTTTCTGACGTGGGGCACGGGGTGGGCGATCCCCTGTTTTCTGGTATACGGCGTGATCTACGGATCGTCCTCCGATTCCCGGTGGCACGAGAGCGGTCACCGAACCGCCTTCAAGACCGTCTATTTGAACGACATCCTGTATGAGATCGCCTCCTTCATGGTGTTTCGCGAATCGGTGCCCTGGCGCTGGAGCCACACCCGGCATCACTCCGACACCATCATCGTGGGCCGCGACCCCGAAATCGCCGTGCCGCGCCCCCCGGACCTGCTGGGCATCGCGATGAGCTTTTTCTCCCTCCGGAGCGCCCCCCGGGAATTCGTCAAGATGCTGAAGCACTGCCTCGGCAGACTGACCCCGGCGGAGGCCACCTACATCCCCGAGACCGAGCGCCCGAAGGTCTACCGCAACGCGCGAATCTACATTCTGACCTACGCCACTACCATCGGGGCGTCCATCGCGACCGCCAGCATCCTGCCGCTGATGTACATCGGCCTGCCCTCGTTCTACGGCGCGTGGCTGATGGTCGTCTTCGGCCTGACCCAGCACGCGGGGCTTGCGGAGGATGTCCTCGACCACCGGCTCAACTGCCGGACCGTCTACATGAATCCCGTCTTCCGGTTTCTCTACTGGGAGATGAACTACCACATCGAGCATCACATGTTCCCGATGATCCCCTACCACGCCCTCGGGAAACTCCACCAGGAACTGAAGCCCGACATGCCGCCGCCTTACCACGGCCTCCGGGAGGCCTACCGGGAGATCCTCCCCGCCCTGTTCAAACAGGCAAAGGACCCGGCCTACTATGTCAGACGCGAACTGCCGCCCTCCGCGGGGCGGGATCGGAGTACGGCATGAGCGACGGTTGGGTCGAGGCCTGCGCCGCCGGTGACATCGACCGGGAGGATGTGATCCGGTTCGATCACGCCGGCCACACCTTCGCCGTCTACCGCACGGAGGATGACCGGTACTACGCCACCGATGGACTCTGCACCCACGAGCGGGTTCATCTGTCCGGCGGCTTCGTCATGGGCGGGATCATCGAATGCCCCAGGCACAACGGACGGTTCGATTTCACCACGGGCCAGGCCAGAGGCGCGCCCGCCTGCATCGACCTGAAGACCTACCCGGTGAAGGTCGAGGCCGGCAAGGTCTTCATCTTCCCCAACCTCATCTGAAGACAGGGATAGGACTCGCCATGCTCATCATCGACTGCCACGCCCACATCACTTCCCCCGACGAAACGCGCTATCCGCCCAATGCCAGACCCCTGCGCGTGCCGGACGGGACGGGCTCCATCGAGGACCTGCGCAGGATCAGCCTCGCGAACGGCGTGAAGGCCGTCCGGCCCGTGCAGACCGTCTCCTTCTACGACTATGACAACCGCTACTTATGCGACGCGGTGAAGGCGAACCCGGACTGGACCGCAGGGGTCTGCACGCTCGAACCGGACGACCCCCGGAGCCCCGGCCTGATGAAGGAATACGTGCGCGACTTCGGCGTCCGGACCCTGCGCAGCACGCCCGGAGACCGCCGGACCACCTTTGACCACGACGGCGTGCGAAGCCTGTGGAAGGCGTGCGCGGAGGCGGGCGCGACCGTGGACATCTTCCTGATGCGCCTCGAATGGGTCGAAGGCGCGGAGAAAATCCTCCGGGAATTTCCGGGGATGACCGTGGGCTTCGACCACTGCCTGGACCTCAAGCCCGGCCCGCTGTATGAGAAGACCCTCGCCGAAGTCCTCCGGCTGTCCCGATACCGGAACCTTTACGCGAAGGTGGACTTCATCAGCACGGGCACCGAGACCGGCTATCCCGGAAGCGACCTGCACGACGCGGCGTTGAAGATCATCGACGCCTACGGGCCGGAGCGTTGCGTCTGGGGCAGCAACTTCCCCAACATCCTCTGGACGCCGAAGCTGACCTACGCGCAGCACCTGGGCATCTTCACCCGCGAACTCCCCCTGAGCGAGAGCGCCCGCGCTCAGGTCCTGGGCGAGACCGCGCGGCGGCTGTGGTTCCCGGATCTGTAGTTTCGCCGCCTCCAGACGCGCTCCGAAAACCGAAGATGAATGCGGACTCTAAGCGGTTGCTCCTGCCTTCCGTGGCAGACCGTACTGAAAGGAGTTCTCCATGACCCTCGACGACCTGGACACCCCTGCTGTCATCATCGACCTGGACGTGATGGACCGGAACATCCGCGACATGGCCGAACACTGCCGGAAGCTCGGCATCCCCCTGCGCGTCCACACGAAATCCCACAAGATCCCGGAGATCGCCCACCGGCAGATCGCAGCCGGGGCCATCGGTGTGGCCTGCCAGAAACTGGGCGATGCGGAGGTGATGGTCGCGGCGGGCATCCAGGACATCCTCATTCCCTACAACATCGTGGGTCCCAGGAAGACCGAACGGCTCACGCGGCTCGCGAAGCGGGCGAGGATGACCGTGGCCGTGGACTCGGAGGCCACGGCCCAGGGCATCTCGGACCAGGCCGCCGGGGACGGATGCCGGGTGAACGTCCTGATCGAGCTGGACACGGGCGGGCGGCGCTGTGGCGTGCAGGCCCCGGAGGCCGCGCTGGACCTGGCGAAAAAGATCGCTGCTATGCCGGGCCTGAACTTCGAGGGTGTCATGACCTATCCGAGCCGGCCGGAGGCCCGGCCCTTCCTTGCAAAGACCGTCGAACTCATCCGGGGCGCGGGCATCCCGGTCCGCACGATCAGCGGCGGAGGGACCGGCCACGAGTCCATGGCCAAGGAGTTGGACCTCACGGAGACCCGGAGCGGGTCCTACGTCTGGGAGGGCCTCTCCCGCATCGGAAACTCGGACCATCTCCACGAAAACCGGTGCCCCCTGCGCGTCCTGACGACCGTGGTGAGCGTGCCGACCCCGGACCGTGCGATCCTCGACGGGGGCATGAAGACCTTTGCGAGCTACCCGCCCAAGCCTTACGGCCGCATCGTCGAGCATCCGGACGCCCGGATCTCCGGGATGTCTGTGGAGCACGGCCACCTGGACACGAGCGCGTGCAGCCACAGGTTCGCCGTCGGAGAGCGCCTCTCCGTCATCCCCCTGCACCAGGAGATGTGCCTGAACCTGCACAACGAATGTTACGGCTACCGGAAGGGTGACGTAGAGGTGATCTGGCCGGTGGCGGGAATGGGCAGAGTGAAGTAGGGGCGGGATTTATCCCGCCCTCTAGCCGGGGTGGCAGGAGGCGACATGATCGGAAAAGTGCTACAGCCCGACCTGGAAGAACTCATCCAGAGGCAGAACTGGGGGGAACTCCGGGGGATCCTGTCGGACCTCGAACCCTTCGACATCGCCGAAATCATCGGCGACCTCCCCCCGGAGGACAAGGGGGTCGTCTTCCGGGTGCTGCCGCACGGTCAGGCGGCGGAGGTCTTCGCCCACCTGCCCTTCGAGCACCAGGAGGAACTGATCCAGTCGCTGTCCGGCGAACAGATGCGGGCGATCCTCAACCAGATGACGCCCGACGACCGCACGCGACTGCTGGAGGAACTGCCCTCAGAGGTGACGCGCCGCCTGCTGGAGACCCTCTCGCCGGAGGAGCTGAAAGCGGCGCGGGAGCTGCTGGGCTACCCCCCGGACACCGCCGGGCGATACATGACACCGGAGTACGTCTCCCTCCGGCCCGACATGACCGCGGCTCAGGCGCTCGACCACATCCGCAGGAGCGGACGGGGCAAGGAGACCCTGGACATCGTCTACGTCGTGGATCAGAACGGAAAACTCCTGGACGACCTGCGCCTCGGCGTCCTCGTGCTGGCAGACCCCGCCGCAAACGTGGGCAAACTCCAGGATCAGTCACTGGTTTCGGTCCCCGCCACCGCCGACCGGGAGGAGGCCCTCCAGACCTTTGAAAAATACGACCGCGTGGCCCTGCCCGTGACCGACGCGCAGGGGCACATGCTCGGCATCCTCACAGTGGACGACATCCTGGACGTGGCCCAGCAGGAGGCAACCGAAGACATCCAGAAGATCGGCGGTCAGGAGGCCCTGGACGCGCCCTACCCGGAGGTCGGATTTCTGGCCCTGCTCCGCAAGCGCGCCGGGTGGCTGTCCGTGCTGTTTCTGGGGGAGATGTTCACCGCCACAGCGATGGGATATTTCGAGCAGGAGATCGAAAGGGCGGTGGTGCTGGCCCTGTTCGTGCCGCTGATCATCAGCAGCGGCGGCAACTCCGGGTCGCAGGCGGCGACCCTGATCATCCGCTCTCTGGCCCTGGGGGAACTGAGCCTGCGGGACTGGCTGCGCGTGTTCGGGCGGGAGCTGGCCTCGGGCCTCTCCCTGGGGGTCTGGCTCGGCCTGATCGGCTTTCTGCGGGTGATCCTCTGGCAGCGCCTGGGGTGGGTGGACTACGGCGAACACTACGCACTCGTGGGGATCACCGTCTGGATCAGCCTGGTCGGCGTGGTATCCTTCGGGACCCTGGCCGGCAGCATGCTGCCTTTCATCCTGCGCCGCCTGAAGTTCGACCCGGCGACCAGTTCCGCCCCGTTCGTGGCCACGCTGGTGGATGTGACAGGGCTCGTGATCTACTTCACCGTGGCCTACCTGGTCCTGCGCGGCGCCCTCCTGTAGATTCTCCGACCCCTGTCGAAACCGTGTCATGAGACGATTCAGAGGGCATCCGAAAAGATCCGAGTTGACAACGGATGCCCTTTTGTAGATATTAGGGCGTCCTAAGGATTCAGGAACGAGAAGTTGCTTCGACATCGCCGAATCCTCCGAAGACCGGAGGAGCGGGAGACCCGGGTTTCCGGGGCGAAACGCTCGTGGAGAGCGTAGGGTGACTTGTCCTCATCCGAGCCCGTCAGCTAATCCCGCAGGCGTCAGACAAGCGAGTGGCTTCTGCCCCCCCCAGCGTGGCCCTACCTCCATCATACATGCGGCTGCGAAGGGTCTGGCGAGACACCGCCAGGCCCTTTTTTTGTGCGGATGCGGCAGCGGCATTTCGGAGGAGGGAGAACGCGTGCTACTGAAACGACCCCGGAACGTCAACTCTTCACGCGCGGCCGCGATCCTCTACGGGGACTGGGGCACGAGCAAGGCCTATGTCCTCGGCATCGCCTTTGCGATGGCCGGCTATGCCTCGTTCTACCTGATCCTGGCGATGGTGGTCTTCACGGCCATCGTCGGCATCAACTACATCTGGGTCTGCAAGCACTACCCCGACGGCGGCGGCGTCTACTCCTCGGTCCGCCACCGCAACCGCACCCTGGCGGTCATCGGGGCCCTCCTCCTGATCGCGGACTACACGGTCACCGCCTCCCTGAGCACCTTCGACGCCTTCCACTACCTGGACTTCCAGCACCCCGAATGGTGGGCGGTCGGGACCCTCGCCCTGATCGGGTTCATGAACTACTTCGGTCCCCGGCACAGCGGGAGCCTGGCCGTCGCCATCGCCCTGCCTGCCGTCCTGGTCGTCCTCGTCCTCGCCGTCTCCGCCATTCCCCATCTCGGCCAGGTCCACACCGTCCCCATGGAAGGGGGCTTCAAGAACTACTGGCTCGGTTTCGTCGGCATCGTCCTGGCCCTGTCCGGCGTGGAGGCCATCGCCAACATGGCGGGCGTGATGGAGGCGGACAAGGGGAGTTCACCGGACCATCCGACCGTGCATATCACCGCCCGCCGGGCCATCCTGCCTGTGTTACTGGAGGTGACGGTCTTCACGGCCCTGTTGGGCCTGGCCATGCACGCCATCCCGGAGATGTCCCGGACCGCGCACACCGAGGACATGCTCCGGCACATGGGGGACTTCTTCATCGGCCCCTGGTTTGGCCGGGTCGTCGGTCTCGTGTTCGCCTTCCTCCTGTTCTCCGCCGCCAACACCGCCGTCATCGGCCTGGTCTCCATTCTGTATCTCCTGTCCCGCGACAACGAGATGCCCCGCGCCTTCAGTCGTCTGAACCGCTACGGCGTCCCCTCCATCCCCCTCGCAATCGCGACGGTCCTCCCCATCATCGTCGTCCTGATCTCGCCCGATGTCACCAGCCTGGCCGCCCTGTATGCCATCGGCGTGGTCGGGGCCATCACCATCAACCTGGGGGCCTGCTCCACCAATTTCAAGCTCAACCTGGCCCGTCACGAGCGGGCCATCATGATGGCCACCTTCGCCGTGGCGCTCTGCGTGGAGCTGACCATCGCCTACGAAAAGCGCCACGCCCTCATCTTCGCCTTCTCCGTCCTGGCCGTCGGGCTGGCCACCCGGGGAGTGGGGCGGGTGCTGCACACCCGGCACGAAAGGGCGGAGCGGATCGCGCCTCCTCTTCCTGAGCCCGTCCCCCTGCCGGCATTCCACGGAACCCTGCCCGTCAACGCCGTCCTGGTGGCCGTGCGCGGGGCCACGGACACCCTCCGGTTCGCGACGGAGGAGGCCCGACTGCGGAACGCGGCCCTCTATGTGTTGTTCGTCCGGGAGATCAACGTGAGCGTCCCCGCGGGAGAATCCATCGCGGAGGACACAGAGGCGCGCAGGGTGTTCGAGGCGGCGAAACAGGGCGCGGATGGGGTGCCGATCATCCCGATCTATGCGGTGAGCGACTCCCCGGAGGACGTCATCCTGGACCAGGCCGCCACCCTCGGCGTGGACTACGTCATCCTGGGCAGCACCGCCCGGAGCCGGATGGTCCGGCTGCTGAAAGGGGACTTGATCACCCGGATCGCGGAGAGGCTGCCGGAGGAGATCAAGCTGATCATTTATGGATGAGAAAAGCGTATCTCGTATCTCGTATCTCGTAAAAACCTCTTACGACTCACCTTACGCAGTCAACCGGACAGGTTGGAGTTGACGTAAAGTATCGAAGGATACCTGAAGCGCGTTGAGGTAGAGTTTGGACTTGAGCGCAAAGTGGTTGAGTTTGGTCGAGACTTTCAGCAGTTCGAGTTTGATGTAGCCACA
>SICM01000099.1 GCA_009694805.1 Candidatus Latescibacterota bacterium | reverse complement strand
TCCGCTCTCCCTTCACCGCCTCCAACGCCACCTTCGCCTTGAACTCTGCCGTATAGCTCTTCCGCATGGTTTGCCTCCTGAATCGATCCCTGATCCTATCGGCAAATCCACCTTATTCCCCTGTCCAAAAATCCCAGACCATTATACCCCAAATTTAATCAATTCTCCCCGCGCTGCGTAAGGTGAGTCATGTACCCCACCGGCGCCAGCCCGATCAGGATCATCGCCACGCCGTTGGCCTCGTAGAACGCCAGATCCGACGCCCCGAGGAGCCGTATCCCCGCCGAGAGGAAGACCCCGGCCCACGCCGCGAAGAAGTAGGCCAGCAGCCGGAACCGCACGACCCGGAACACGAACCAGAGCGTCGCCCCGGCAGACAGGAGATCCAGCGCCCCGACCCCGGCGAAGTGCCCGAACGTCCTGGCCTCCGGGATCGCGTCCGACAGCAGCAGGAAGGTCCCCGCGACGGCCAGGATGATCCAGGTGCGGCGGACGTAGTGTCTCCAGATCAGAAAGACCCCCAGCAGCGCCAGCATGCCCATCGCAGCCCCCACAGGGCCCTGGAGACGCAGGGCCGGCAGGTAGGCCGAGAGTTCCGGGACCGGCGCAAACCCCGACGCGGCCCCATACTGCGGGAACAGGCGCTGCCCGGCCCACGCGGCCGCCGAGGCCACGCCCCGGCTCCAGAGCAGAAAGGCCGCCGCCAGGGCCAGCGCCTCGCCGTAGACGCGGGGGGAGGCGCGCCCCCGCAGCGTCGAGCACCACCCCCCCGGGCTAACCTCCCCAGGGTACGTCCTCCGCCACATCGCCTCGACCAGCGCCAGCGCCAGACCCACGGCCGCGGCCTGAGACCCCACGCGGAGGAGGCTCGACAGGACACTCTCCCCGACGTAGGTCGAAAGGGCCATCGCCGTCCCGTACCCCGAGAAGAAGGTGGAGAGCCCGTTCAGGGTGGTGAGGAGGAGCGCCAGCAGGGACAGGAGCGCCAGCCGGTTCGGGATGCGCCACGACAGCGCCCCGTCCCGAAAGGCCCGGATGAACAGGATGGTCCCCCACACCACGGTCAGCAACACGAGGACCATCGTACCGAGCCGCGCCGCCACGTCCACGACCGTCTCCCGGCGCAACTCGCGCCGGAACGCCTCCGGGGCCTTGAAGGTGAGCGCGGCCCCATCGACGCGGTCCCCCTGCACCGTGGCCGCCGTCCGGAACCGCCCCTCCCCCACCGCGAGGTCCCTCCGCTCCCAGACAAACTCGTGATCGCGCCGCCCCTCCCGGCGCTCCGAGGACGACTCCTTCAGGACATAGCGCGTGGTGTCGGCCACGTCCCGGCTGAAGTGCGTCAGGAGAAAGGACTCCGCCGCCCGACGCGCCTCCTCCGGCGTCAGGTCCGCCCCCTTTCGATCATCTGGCAACGCGTGTGACCAGCCCGCCACCCGCCCGTCCCGGGCATCCACGGCCACGCGGACCTCCTCCTTCTCCAGCGGCCGGTACCACCGCACCCGCCAGACCCACGGCCGCGTCTGCTCCGCCGCCAGCGACTCGGCGCGCGCGACGCCCACGTGGCGAATCAGAAACGTGTCGTCGTCAGCCCCCAGGTCGTCCTGAAACCACGAGGTGCGCCGGTAGCCCGACAGGGAGATACCCGACCGCGCCACGAACCCCTCCGCCGCCCGCACCGCCGCTTCCCGCGAGGCCTCCACCCGCATCGTCCGCTCCCCGAACCGCTCCGGCCTGGCCCAGAGGAGGAGCCCCAGACCGATCACCCCCGCGAGGATCGCCGCCGTCCGCGTGCGCCGGTCGATCCGGTAGTCCTCCGGAGACCTGGACCTCACCCCCGGCCCCTCTCCCACTGCCCCGGTCCTGAGTCTTGAGTCGTCTATCCCTCCCTCGATACGCTCGCTATGCTCGCTACTCGGGACAGACGGCATATTCTGCCGCCTACCCTGAGTAGCAGCCGTAGGCTGCGTATCGAAGGGAGGCTCCGTATCAAGGGGTGGACCCTGGACCCTGGACCCTGGACTCGCGACTTCCCCTTCGCCTTCAATTTCAGGGGCCAGGGGGGTGGATCTCTCTACCGTTGGCCGTTTCTTCATCAGCCCCGACACCACCGCCACGGCCGCGGGCAGGAGGGCGATCCCAGCCACGACCAGTCCTGATGTCTGGAAGTAGAGGCTTGAAGACTTGATCATCGGGAGGGCGACCAGGGCGGCGTCGTACGCGTAGTGCGCGATGACCGTCGCCCAGATGCCGAACCGGAGGAACACCAGCCCGAACATCACCCCCACGACGGTCAGCTCCACGCCCCGGATGTAGATCGGCTCCACCGCGTAGGTCGAGTGGAGGAATGCCCAGATCACGGCGGGAATCAGCACGGCCAGCCAGGTCCGCCCCAGAAGCCGCTTCAGGTAGCTCACGGCAAACAGCCGGAAGAAGAACTCCTCCAGCGTCGCCGCAGACAGGCCGACCTGAAGGGCGTAGATCCACGGGATGCTGGTGCTGAAGGTGTTGGAGTAAGCCGTCTCCGACGGCGCCCAGACGCCCAGATACCGGATACCCGCCAGGTAGAAGACCGTCACATAGCCGAGATGGAGACAGGCCAGCCCGTAGCCGATCAGCGTCGCCCGCGCCGTCTGCGCGGACGGGACCCACGAGGGCCTGCCCAGCGGGTTCTCCCGGCCAGAGCCAAAGGCCTCCGAGAAACACATCCCGCCGCTCATGCCCGAAAGGCAGACCATCAACCCGTAGAAGACCCCGCCCAGAAGAGACGCGACCAGGGCGTTCAGGATGAAAGAGGGGTAGGAGACCTGCGTGTCGTACCCGAACTTCGTCAGCGGAAGCGAATTGAGCCCCGCCGTGAGCCACGCCACCGCCACGGCTGCGCCCAGATAGAGCGCCATCTCCTGGGCCATCCCCCCTTCGCGGGTCTTCCGGATCAGGAACACGATCATGGCGATGCCCAGGGCCACCCACAGGACGCTCGCCACCTGCGCCAGCAGGTTGGCCCGCCCCCGCACCTCCTGATGCCTCCGGATGAACGCCTCCGGCGCCTTCAGGAACTCCCGGAACCCCCCGACCCGATCCCCCTGGACCGTCACCCAGAGCCGGTACGTGCCGGGCTCTTCCGCCTCCAGCGAGTCCCTGCCATAAACCCGGAAGCCCCGCTTCTGATAGGTGAAGGTGTGGTCGGTCCGGCGCTCCCGCTTCTCGCTCGATCTCTCGATCAGCTCGTACCCCGGCAGGCCGAACCCCCTCGCGACCAGGAACGCCTCGGCCTTCGAGAGCGCCTCCTCCTGCGCCAGGTTCGCGCCGGGGTCCGTGTCCAGCAGCAGGCGACGGAACCCCACCACGCGGCCGCCGGGGTCCAGATCGACGCGGAACTCCTCCTTCTGTTCCGGCCTGAACCACCGGATGCTCCAGAACCAGATCGAGACGTCGGTCCGGGCGAGCCGGTTGGCCTCCCGCAGGCCCAGGCGCTTCTCCAGGAACATCTGCGCGTCGTCGTCCCCGCTGAACACCATCGCGCTCTTGAACCCCTGCGCGTGGATCCCCTCGGATGCGAGGAACCCCTCCCCCGCGGCGAACGCCTGCTCCCGGCTCAGCTTGAAATCGAGCGCCGCCGTCGGAAACGTCCGGTCGTACAGCCCCACGAACAGGCCCAGCCCGACCGCGCCTGCCAGGAGAAAGCCGATGACCCATCGGATGTCGCGTCGGTCCACGGAAAATCCCTATCAGATCTTATGCAACAGGTCCCTCACGCTCTCCAGCACATAGTCCGCCCGCACGTCCGACGCCCCGGCCTGCTCCCGCGTCGTGGCCCCGGTCAGGACCAGCGCCGTGCCCATGCCCGCGTCGTGCCCCATGCGGATGTCCGTCTCGACCCGGTCCCCCACCATCAGGCAGGCCGACGCCGGAACAGCGACGTGATTCAGGATGGCCTCGGTCATGATCGGGGACGGTTTCCCCACCACGACCTCGACCCGTCTCCCGGTCGTGGCCTCCAGCAGCGCGATCGTGCCCCCGGCGTCCGGGAGCTCATCGTCGTCCGCCGGGCAGAAGGCGTCGGGGTTCGTGGCGATCATGACCGCCCCGCGACGCCGGACGGCCAGGTGGGCAAAATGAAGCTTCCCGTAGTCCAGCGTCCGGTCAAACGCGATCACGACCGCATCCGTCTCCTCCGGCGTCCGGGCCGTGGCAAAGCCCGCCCGTCGAAGCTCTTCCAGAAACGGCGGCTCCCCGATGACGTGCAGACGGGCCCCCGGCATCCGGCCGAGGAGATACCGGGTGGCGACGAAGGAGGAGTTGATCACATCCTCCGGCGCAGCCGGAATGCCCAGCCGGGCCAGTTTGGCCGCGTAGGCCTCCCGCGTGTCCAGCGGCTTGTTCGACAGGAACACGACCCGGCCCCCCCCATCCCGCAGCTTCTGCACCACCTCGTCCGCCCCGCGGATCAGGCGCTCGCCCAGGTAGATCGTGCCGTCCAGGTCGAAGATGAAGGCCTTGAAATTCACGCGTTCTCTCTCCATACTTCCCATACTTACCATACTTACCATACTTACCACGCGGCTCTTGCTTTCTCTATGTCCTTTCCCATCCGCAATCTAAGACGCCGTCGGAGATGTGTCAAGCCAAAACCGTCGCGCGGGGTCGCCGAGACTTTTCCTTGACTTTTGGGCACCCCATTCTTATTTTTTCTAAGTTGTCAACCCTTGACGTTTGAACCCGGAGCCGCTCGCCTGCGCTGTCGTCACGGATGGTTCGAGTGGCTTTTTGCATTTCAGGAGCAATCATGCCGAAATCCTTAGTCATCGTGGAATCTCCTGCCAAAGCCAAGACGATCAATAAATTTCTCGGCAAGGACTATAAAGTACTGGCCTGCATGGGGCACATCCGGGACCTTCCCAAAAAAGACCTGGCCATCGACATCGAAAACGACTTCCAGCCCAAATACCAGACCATCCAGGGAAAGGGCAAGGTCATCACCCAGATCCGAAACGCGGCCAAAGAGGCGGAGAACATCTTCGTGGCCACCGACCCCGACCGGGAGGGGGAGGCCATCGCCTGGCACGTGGCCCACGAGGTGGGCAAGGGCGGCCGGGAGGTGCAGCGCGTCACCTTCAACGAGATCACCCGGAACGCCGTCCTGAGCGGCATCGCCTCCCCGCAGGTCATCGATATCCAGAAGGTCAACGCCCAGCAGGCCCGCCGGGTGCTCGACCGCCTGGTCGGCTACAAGGTCAGCCCCCTCCTCTGGAAGACCGTCCACGGCGGTCTGAGCGCGGGCCGCGTGCAGTCCGTCGCCCTGCGCATGATCTGCGAGCGGGAGGAGGAGATCACCCGGTTCGTGCAGCGCGAGTACTGGACCATCGACGCCGACCTGGCCACCGGGAAGGGAGACGTCTTCCGCGCCACGGCCATCCGCAAAGGCAGGCAAAAGCTCGAGATCCCCAACCAGGCCGAAGCCGAGCGGATCGTGGAAGAGTTGCGCGGTCCGGCCTACGGGATTTCGGAGATCACCCGACGGGAACAGAAGCGCAACCCGGCCCCCCCGTTCATCACCAGCACCCTCCAGCAGGAGGCCGCGCGCAAGCTGAACTTCACGGCCAAGAAGACCATGGCCGTCGCGCAACAACTCTACGAGGGCATCGACCTGGAGGGCGAGACGACCGGCCTCATCACCTACATGCGGACCGACTCCACGCGCCTCTCCCCGGAGGCCGTCGCCGACGCGCGGGACTACATCGCCACGGCCTACGGCCCGGACTACGTCCCTGAAAAACCCAATGTCTACAAAGCGAGAAAGGGGGCCCAGGACGCCCACGAGGCCATCCGCCCCACCGCCGTCTCCCGCCCGCCCAAGGCCGTGCGCCGCTTCCTGACCGAGGAGCAGGCGGCGCTCTACCAGCTCATCTGGGACCGCTTCATCGCCTCGCAGATGAAGCCCGCCCTGCTCGACGTCACCACCGTGGACATCACCGCCGGAGACTACGGCCTTCGGGCCACGGGGTCCACCGTCAAGTTCCGGGGCTTCACTGTGCTCTACACCGAGACGACGGACGATGCGGTGGCGGAGGAGAACCGGCGCATCCCGGAGGGCCTGAAGGTCGGGGATGTCCTGAAGCTCCTCGCCCTCCATCCGGACCAGCACTTCACCAAGCCCCCGCCCCGCTACAGCGAGGCCTCCCTCGTCAAGGAACTGGAGGCCCAGGGCATCGGCAGGCCCAGCACCTACGCCCAGATCATCAGCACCCTTCAGGACCGGGACTACGTCTCCAGGGAGCGAGGTCGTTTCATGCCCACGTCGCTCGGCACGACCGTCAACACCCTGCTCGTCCGCGCCTTCCCCGACATCTTCAACACGCAGTTCACCGCCTCCATGGAGGAGGCCCTGGACAAGGTGGAGACCGGCGAGGACGACTGGGTGGCCGTCGTGCGCGGGTTCTACGTCCCCTTCGCGAAGGACCTCTCCCAGATGGAGAGCCAGCGGGCGGAACTCAAGAAGTCCCTCCAGGAGGAGACCGACGAGGTCTGCGAGAAGTGCGGCCAGAAATTCGTCATCAAGTGGGGTCGCAACGGGAGGTTCATGGCCTGCACCGGGTTCCCGGCCTGCAAAAACACCCGCCCCTTGAACGGGGAGGAAGAGGTCGAACTCGCCGAAGGAGAGACCTGCGAGAAGTGCGGCGCGGCGATGGTCGTGCGAAACGGATCGCGCGGACGCTTCCTGGCCTGCTCCGCCTATCCCGGGTGTAAAAGTACCCGCCCCCTCTCCCTGGGCGTGCCCTGCCCGAAGGAGGGGTGCGGCGGAACCATCCTGGAGCGGCAGAGCAAACGGGGCAAGGTCTTCTACGGATGCAGTCGCTATCCCGCCTGCGACTTCGCCACGTGGGATCGCCCGACGGCGCGCCCCTGCCCCGACTGCGGCGCGCCGTTCCTCCTCTCCCGGTCCTCGCAGCGCCGGGGGGAGTTCCTGCAGTGTCCGGTCTGCAAGGCGTCCTTCCCGATGTCAGACCCGGCCGGGGGAGAACCCTCCGGCGAATCGCTCCGGGAAGAAGAGCCCATCGAGGCGCGCGCCTGAATAAACCATGAAAGAAGCCATCCAGAAATTCCTGACCCACCTCGCCCGGGAGCGCCACTTCTCCCCCCGCACGGGGGAGGCCTACCGGATCGACCTGCTCCAGTTCTGCGACCACCTGAGCGGGCAGATGGGGCGTGTCCCGCCCCCCCCGGAGGTGGACCGCGCCGCCGTCCGGGCCTTTCTCGGTCACCTCGTCAGGGCGGGGCTCAAGAAGCGCTCCATCGCGCGCAAGCTGACCGCCGTCCGCTCCCTCTTCGGCTATCTCTCCCGCGAGGGGGTCGTCCCGGGCGACCCCGCCGCCGGCCTCCGGTCCCCCAAGCTGGAACGCAGACTCCCCCAGTTCCTGGACGAAGAGGAGGCCCGGATGGCCGTGGAGATGCCCTACCCCGAAGACGCCGCCGGGAGCCGGGACCGGGCCATGCTGGAGCTGTTCTACGGGGGCGGCATCCGCCTGAGCGAGCTGTCCGGCCTCGACCTCGACGCCCTGAGCGTGGAGACCGGGACCGCCCGCGTCCTGGGCAAGGGGGACAAGGAGCGAATCGTCCCCATCGGGCAGAAGGCGGCGGAGGCCCTCCGGCTCTATCTCGACCGTCGTTCCGACCTGATCCCGCCCGGCGTCCCCGACGAACGCGCCCTGTTCCTCAACCGCCGGGGCCGGAGGTTGTCGGATCGCGGCATCCAGGGGATCGTCTCCAGACGCCTCCTCCGGACCACCGGCCGCCGGCTCAGCCCCCACGCGCTCCGGCACACCTTCGCCACGCACCTGTTGAATGCCGGCGCGGACCTCAACGCCGTCAAGGAACTCCTGGGCCACGTCTCCCTGTCCACCACGCAGGTCTACACCCACGTCAGCGTGGAACACCTGAAGAAGGTCTACCGGCAGGCGCACCCCAGGGCATAATGCAAAATACAAAATGCAAAATGCAAACCGATCTTTGACTTTACACTTTACACTTTGCACTTTGCACTTTGCACTGTGAAGGTTTTCTATGCCTCTCATTCGATCCACGACCATCCTCGGCGTCCGGCACAAGGGAAAAGTCGCCATGGGCGGCGACGGGCAGGTGACCGTGGGGAGCACGGTCATGAAGCACCGCGCCCGCAAGGTCCGCAAGCTCCACCACGACCGAGTCCTGGCCGGCTTCGCCGGGTCGGCTGCCGATGCCGTGGCCCTGCTCGACAAGTTCGAGGCCAAGCTGGAGGAGCACCGGGGCAACCTGATGCGCGCCGCCGTGGAGCTCGCCAAGGACTGGCGCACGGACCGGGCGCTCCGCCGGCTGGAGGCCCTGATGGCCGTGGCCGACGCCGAGCGGTCGCTCATCATCTCGGGCGAAGGGGACGTGATCGAGCCGGACGACGGCATCGTGGCCGTCGGGTCGGGCTCCGGCTTCGCCATTGCCGCGGCCAGGGCCTACGCCGAGACCTCCAAGCTTGAGGCCCACGCCATCGTCGAAAAGTCCCTCCAGATCGCCGCATCGATCTGCGTCTACACCAACGCCCATATCACCATCGAGGACCTCTGATTTGGACCCCCTGACCCCGCAACAGATCGTCGCTGAACTGGACAAATACATCGTCGGACAGAACAAGGCCAAGAAGGCCGTGGCCATCGCCCTCCGCAACCGCTGGCGCCGGCAACAGGTCCCGGCAGATCTCCGCGAGGAGATCATGCCCAACAACATCATCATGATCGGCCCCACCGGCGTGGGCAAGACCGAGATCGCCCGCCGCCTGGCCCAGCTCGCGGACGCCCCGTTCATCAAGGTGGAGGCATCCAAATACACCGAGGTGGGCTACGTGGGGCGCGACGTGGAGTCGATGATCCGCGACCTGACCGACCTCTCCGTCACCATGGTCAAGACCGAGCGGGCGGAGAAGGTGAAGGACGAGGCCGAGGAGCTGGCCGAGGAACGCCTCCTGGACATCCTGCTCCCCCCGCCCGACCCCAAGAAGCGGGGGAAGCTGGAGCGGGCTGCCCTCGTCCGCCACGACCGCACCCGCAACAGGCTCAGGTCCCAGCTTCGGGAGGGCAAGCTCGACCCGCGCGCCGTGGAGATCGACCTGCCCAGCGACCGCTTTCCGATGGTGGAGATCTTCTCCCCCATCGGCCTGGAGGAGATGGGCATCAACATCCGCGAGATGTTCGGGGGCGTCCTCCCCACGCAGAAGAAACGTCGCCGGCTGTCCGTCCCCGAGGCCCGGAAGCTCCTGGCGCAGGAGGAGTCGCAGAAACTGATCGACATGGAGGAGGTCGTGACCGAGGCCGTCTCCCGGGTGGAGCAGAGCGGCATCGTCTTCATCGACGAGATCGACAAGATCGCCGGGGACCGCTCCAGGGGTGCCGCCGGCCCCGACGTCTCCCGCGAGGGGGTCCAGAGGGACATCCTCCCCATCGTGGAGGGGAGCAGCGTGATGACCAAGTACGGCATGGTGCGGACCGACCACGTCCTCTTCATCGCCGCCGGGGCCTTCCACATCTCCAAGCCCTCGGACCTCATCCCGGAGCTGCAGGGCCGTTTCCCCATCCGGGTGGAGCTGGAGAGCCTCACCGCCGCCGACTTCGTCCGCATCCTCACCGAGCCCAAGAACGCCCTCCTCCGGCAGTACGCCGCCCTGCTCAAGACCGAGAAGGTCGAACTGACCTTCTCCGAGGATGCCGCCTACGAGATCGCCCGCGTGGCTGACGAGGTCAACGCCCGCACGGAGAACATCGGCGCGCGCCGCCTCCACACCGTGATGACCGCCCTCCTGGAGGACATCCTCTACCGGGTTCCGGACATGGACAGGAAGACCATCCACATCGCGAAGAAGGATGTGCAGAAGCGGCTGGACGGGATCGTGAAGGACCAGGACCTCAGCCGGTACATCCTGTAAAGTGCAAAATGCAAAATGCAAAATAAGAAAAGGCTGGCTTTTTGCTTCTTACTTTGCACGCTCCACTTTGCACTTTGCATTTTCCTCTTGTCGTCTTGTGCATCGCAGGCCCCCCCCTCCGGCGGCCCCCCGGACCGGACCCCCCCGGAGGTGGTCCAGACCTGGCCCGCCCCGGATGCCACGAACATCGCCCCGGACCGGGAGATTCGCCTCCGATTCTCCGAGCCGATGGACCGGAGGTCTGTCGAAGAATCCTTCTTCCTCTCCCCGGCCCCGCAGGGCGGGCTGAAGTTCCAGTGGCGCGGAGACGAACTGGGGGTCCTGCCGGCGGGAGGGTTCCATCCCGGCCGGACCTACCTGGTCTCCGTGGGGACCGGGAGCCGGGACGAGGCCGGAAATCCTGCGCGGGCCTCCTATGACTTCGCCTTCTCCACAGACGATCGGATCGACCGGGGGGAGATTCGAGGCCACGTCCTGTCCCTGGACGGAGGTCGTTCCCAGGTCTACGTCGTCGCCTACGAGCTGACCGGCCGGGACGACCCCGACCCTGCCTCGGACGCCCCGGACTACACCACGCAGCCGGCGTCCGACGGGGCCTTTCGGTTTCCGCGCCTCTCCCCCGGACGCTACCGGGTCTTCGCCTTCGAGGACCGCGACCGGGATCGTTCCTGTTCGTCCGGCGTCGATCCCCTGGCCGTGCCCGCAGGGGACGTCCTCCTGACAGAACCCGATGCCGTCGCCCTGCTCGGGGACCTTCGCACGACATTCCGCGACACGGTCCGCGCGACCCTGACCTCTGCGCGGGCCCTCGACCGGACCCACGTGGCGCTCCGGTTCAGCAGGCCCATCGCCGGACCCATGGACGCGGCGCTCTCCGGGCGGGCGGGTCCCCTCGGCGTCCTGGCCGCCCATCTCGACCCCGCCGATTCCTCGCGCGCCCTCCTCCTGACCGCTGAACAGACCCCGGGCGAGGTCTACCGCTTCGAGCGCCTGTCCAGCGCAGGCGCGTCGGAGGTCGAGCTTCCGAAGGAGAGGGGGACCTTCAAAGGGAGCGGGGACCCCGACCGGACCCCTCCCCGCGTCACCCTCCTCCGCCCGAAGGTCGGGGCAGAGGAGGTCCCGCTGGATGCGACCGTGGAAGCCGTCTTCTCAGAACCCATGAGGACCACCGGCGCGCCCCCGGCCTGGATCGCCTCCGACACGACCGGGACCCCTCCCGGGATCTTCCGGTGGTCTGCCCCGGACCGGCTCACCTTCACCCCTGTCGCC
The DNA here is from genome assembly GCA_009694805.1 of Candidatus Latescibacterota bacterium. Classification (GTDB taxonomy): domain Bacteria; phylum Latescibacterota; class UBA2968; order SICM01; family SICM01; genus SICM01. Next base: position 4,807 of record SICM01000099.1, on the reverse strand, counting down.
CCCTGGGCGCCGGCCCGTCTGCACCGGCTCGTCGGAGACCCCCGCAACCTGACCGACCCTGCCGGCAACCGGCTGTCGGGAGACCTGGCGCTTTCATTCACGGCCCTCGACAGCAGCCGGCTCGGGGGCATCGCAGGCCGTCTCTCGGTCCCCGGGGATGCGCCTGCCGGACAGGTCTGTCTGCGGGCCGTGCGCGCCGGAGGCCCGGAGGGGGAGGCCACGGCCTTCCTCCCGAAACCCGGCGACTACACCCTCTCCGGTCTCCCGCCGGGGCGTTATGAGATGAGCGGCTTCCTGGACCTGAACGGCGACGGGCAGTGGACAGCGGGCCGACCCCGCCCCTTCATCCCCTCCGAGCCCTTCGGCAGCCCGCCCGGTCCCGTGGAGGTTCGCCCCCGCTGGACCACGGACGACGTCGAGATCCGGATCGAGATCGTCAGATACGTGAAAGAGTAGGGGCACCCCCCGGGTTGCCCCTACAGATTGCCCTTATGGCCAAACGTCGCCGCCGATATTTCTCCCCGCGCCGGTCCCGTCACACCAACGTCATTGTGATCTGCATCATCGGGATCCTCTTCTCCGTGGTGGCGGTCCAGCACTTCACCGCCCGCACCCACACTGAGGAGCAACAGATGAAGGCCCGCCTCCTCCTGGAGCAGGTCTACCGGTTCCAGCGCGCCTACTTCGAGCAGCACGGCGTCTATCTGCCCATCGACCCCGGCCACAACGCGGACGTGCTCAAACTGGATGCCCCCCCCCTCTATCAGTACCGGGTGGAGATACCCGATTCCGCCTCCTTCATCGCCACGGCCTGGGCGGACCTCAACGGCGACGGCAAGAAAGATGTCTGGGTGGTGGACCAGAACCATCCTGTGCCGATACATAAAGAAAAAGACTAAAAACAGTGCCACGTTCCACGTGCCAGGTATCATGTAAAATCGCACCTGGCACCTGGCACCTGGCACCTGGCACTCTTATGTCTCGTCTCCTCTCCATCGCGCTGTTCCTGGTCCTCTCGTCGGCGATCCGGGTCGATGCCTTCGTCATTCAGACCGGCCGAACGACCACGGGCCAGATCCTCCAGCTCCACTGGCCGGACCAGATCGCCCGGGCCGGCATCCCGTTCGCCATCGACGGGCGGGGGTCCAGGGACATCCCTGACAAGGAGGCGGTCTTCAATGCCTTCCGGGAGGGGTTCAGGGCGTGGTCGTCGCAGCCCCTCACCTTCGTGCGCTTCGACGACCGGGGTATCCTCGGTTCTCCGGTGACCAGCTCGCAAGACCGGCAGAACGTCCTCACCTTTGACGAGACCGGGGCGCAGATCGGCGCCCCTGCCGACGCCGGCGTCGTGGCCATCACCCGCGTCAACTCCGACGACCGGACCGGCGAGATCTTCGACGCCGACATCCTCTTCAACGGCCGGGACTTCCGCTTCAGCGTCGGCGACCCTTCGAGCGTCCGCCCCCCCTTCGTGGACCTGCAGGACGTGGCCACGCACGAGATCGGCCACCTCCTCGGCATCGACCACACGGGCCTGACCGGCCCCCCTCTCCGGCGCCCCACCATGAACCCCTTCACCAACCGGGAAGCCCCCGGCGCGGCCAGGGCGCTCAAACCGGACGACATCGCCGCCGTCGGGTCCCTCTACCCCTCCGAGGCCTTCACCGGGACCGGACGCATCTCCGGGACCGTCCTGAACCCCGACGGGACCGGGACCTTCGGCGTTCAGGTCGTCGCCTATGACGAGTCCGGGGCCTTCGTCATCAGCGGGCTGTCGGGCTACCGGACGGGCCGGGGCGGCGGCGGGGAATACGCCCTCGTCGGCCTTCCCCCGGGCCGCTACACCGTGGGTATCGAGCCGCTGAAGGGGTCTGTCACCTCCGCCAACTTCAGCGGCCTCTTCCGCCAGCCGTTCAACACGGACTTCCCCCCTGAATTCTACGACAACATCTCCGACCCGTCCCAGGCCGAACCCCTGCGCGTGCAGGCCGGACAGGAGATCCCGGGCATCCATTTCTTCACCGGCCTGTTCATCCCCGGTTTCCCCGCCATCCAGAACCTGGTCCTCCCAGCCAACACCCCGGACCCTGCCGGGCCTTACGCGGTGCAGGCCGTCGTATCGGACGATAGAGGCCTGTCGAAGGTCACCCTCTTCTACCGGGTCGGCGCCGGGTCCTACGCCGCCCTAACGATGCGCTCCGGACTGTCCGGGTCCTACGCCGCCGACATCCCCGGCCAGGGCCGGGGGACCTCCATCGAATACTACATCGAGGCCACGGACACGGAAGGACACACCTCCACCTATCCGACCGGGAACGCCCCTCCCCTCCGGCTGAAGGTCCTCGACCTCACCGGGAAGCCCATGGCCTACGTGGCCCTGCGGAAATCCAACGCCGTCTCTGTGCTCGACACCGGCGTGGAGCCCCCGGCGGAGGTCGCCCGCATCAGTGTGGGCGAAGACCCCATCGGCCTGGTCATCACCCCCGACGAGAGACTCGTCTGCGTCTCCAACCGGGTCAGCGGCACGGTGACGCTCATCGAGACCGCCACCCATCGTGCCGTGGCAACCGTCCCCGTCGGGCGGGAGCCCGTCAACCTGGCCGCCTCGCCGGACGGACGGTCCCTCTACGTCAACAACACGCTGGACAACAGCGTCTCGGTCATCGACCTGAACAGGCGGGAACATGTGCGCCGGATCCCCGTGCGCGTCTCCCCATCCGCCTCGCCCCCCGGCCCCTACGGGATCGCCGTCTCCCCGGACGGGAAACGCCTCTACGTGACGGTCATGAACGAAAACGCCGTCGTCGTCCTGGACCCGGCCAGCGGGGCGGAGACCGCCCGGATCCCGGTCGTCGCGCAGCCCCGGTCCCTGGCCCTCTCCCCGGACGGAAAGCGCCTCTACGTGACCGGCCTGGCCGACGGCGCGGGCATCTCCGTCGTCAACACGGCCACGAACCAGGTGGACGCCAGGATCTCCGTATCGGCCACGGCCAAGGCCTTCGGCGTCGCCGTCTCGCCCGACGGCAGGACCACCTACGTCACGGACTACACGAACAACCTCCTCTTCATCGACGCAGCCACCGGCCAGGTCCGGCAGGTCATCCCCGTCCCGGGCCAGAACACCCGGGGCATCGCCGTCAGCGCCGACGGGGCCTCGATCTACGTGGCCAACCAGGACTCCGACGACCTGCTCACCATCGACGCGGCCACCGGCCGGATCCTTCGCACCATCCGGGTTGCGCAGGGCCCCCGGGACATCGCCTTCCGGAACCGCCCCATCCAGGCCGTCGTCGATCCGAACGCGATAGCCGCCTCCGACTTCGACGGGGATGGCCTCGTGGACCTCTCCGACTTTTTCCTGTTCGCGGCGGCCTTCGGGACCTCGACGGGTCAGTCCGGCTTCGAGCCCCGTTTCGACCTCAACCGGGACAACCAGATCGGCTTTTCCGACTTCTTCCTGTTCGCGGACCTGTTCGGGAGGAGAAGCAGGTGAGAAACGTGAAGCGTATCTCGTGAAGCGTGAAGCGCAGGAGGTTTTTACGAGATACGAGATACGAGATACGAACCCCACAGTCCTATCAGGAGGGCATATGGACTTCACCCGTGTGATCGAAAAAATCCCGGTCTTCGGCGATCTCTCTCCCTACCAGGTTCAGCAATTTCTCAAGGGCTGCAAGAGCAGGACCTACAAGGTCGGCCAGGTCCTCTGCATGGCCGGAGAGCCCAGCAACGAGATGTTCATCCTCATCACGGGCGCCCTCTCCGTCCACCACCCCTGACGGGATGGAACTGACCCACATCGGCCCTGCCGGGACCGTGGGCGAGATGGGGCTCGTCACGAACATGCCCCGGTGCGCCACGATCACGGCCATCACCGACGTGAACGCCCTGATCATCAGCCGGGGACAGTTCACCAGGCTCCTGAAGGAGGACGCCGACATGGGCATGAAGATCTACCACAACCTCCTCCAGATCCTGGTCACCCGTCTCCGGGATAACAATCAGTACCTCTCCAAATCCCGGAAGGAAGTCAAGCAGTCCCGTTCGCAAATCGCCAAGCAGATCGCAGCCTCCACGGTGTGACGGCCCGGGTCCGTAGGGCGGACGGAAGGGGGACGTGCGTCCGGGACGCCCATTAGATGGGGTATTCTTCCCCTCTGTACACACGGTATAGAAATACCCGGACGGCGCCCTTTTAGGGTTGACAAATCATAGTAAAACATATAAATAATGACTTGATGAAATGGCTTGCAGATGGCGCATCGACCGCGAGAAAGGGTCATGACAGCACAACGCAAAGGGCACACCTATCCCGGCAGACTCATCGCGGTGGAAGGGCTGGACGGGTCGGGCAAATCCACGCAGATCTACCTGGTCAAACGCTGGCTGGAACTCCAGAACCTGAAGGTCTTCTTCACGGAATGGAACTCCTCCGGCATCGTGAAGAACGCCACCAAACGCGGTAAAAAGCAGCAACTCCTGACCCCCACCACCTTCTCGCTCATCCACTGCACGGACTTCGCCGACCGCTATGAGCGCCAGGTCCTGCCCCTCCTTCAGGCAGGCTACATCGTCCTGGCCGACCGTTACATCTACACGGCCTTTGCGCGGGACATCGTCCGGGGGTGCGACCGGGAGTGGGTCTACAACCTCTACAGCTTTGCCGTCAAGCCCGACATCACCCTCTTCTTCAAGGTCCCCCTCAACATCGCGCTCGGCCGCATCCTGGGCAGCCGGCCTTCCCTCAAATACTTCGAGGCCGGGATGGACCTGGGCCTGTCCCAGGACCCCTACGAGAGCTTCCGGC
>SICM01000098.1 GCA_009694805.1 Candidatus Latescibacterota bacterium | reverse complement strand
GCTTCGGTCGCCGACCAAAGCCGCCTCGACCGCTCCGTCAACGCCGGCCTGAGGACCGTGTACTTTCTGCGCAAGATATTGAAGTTCACGCATCAAAGGTACAACCGCGCCCTGTCGAAATCAATCGCTTATTTCTTCACAACCCCTATAATAACGGCACAACAGGCCATATTCTTTAAAGATTTTTATTAATTTAAACCTGCCTTTGCTAAAAGCCAAGCAATTTCTGGGCCGAAAAGGACAGGGCGGGGATCGTCTGAGACGATCCCCGCCCGGCCCACGGTTCTGCCTGATCGGACCTGCCCTCCAGCCGGAGGCGATCCGCCAGCCCGGTCACGCCTTATCGTTCACGAACAGGCCGACGACCTTTTTGATATTGACTTCAGCGTCCAGCAACTGTTCTGCGGGGATCTGCCGGATCAACTTTCCCGACTTCGGGTCCGTGACCCGGACGATGAGCTGACCCGTATCCTTGTGGACCGAAACCTTCAGGTTTCGGTCCAGGGCGTTCAGGGCCTCGTTCACCCGCTCGGCCGCCCGACTGACTTCCTCCTGATCGACCTCTCGCACGGTCCCGGGGGCAGTCGCAGAACCCGATGATTTCTCATCGCGTCTGACCGGCACAGGGCTGGATTCACTCAGGCGCTGAAGATTTACATCCGTTGTCGTGATCGCGCCGATTGCATCCATATCCCATCACCTCTCCGGGCGCCCTCTCGCCCTGTTAGCTTGCCTTTGAGGGGGGTGCGGGCATCCTCCCCGCCCGCACGCTATCTGACGTGAAACATCTTATTATTCACCGGTCTCTGCGCTTACCCGAGCAGTGACAGGGCGCTCTGCGGCAGGACGTTGGCCTGGGCCAGGAGTGCCGTGCCCGCCTGGACCAGGATCTGGTCCCGCGTGAACGCCGAGACTTCCGTCGCCACGTCCGCGTCCCGGATCGCCGACTCCGAGGCCTGGAGGTTCTCGATGGTGCTCTCGTTGGACCGCATGTTGAACGACAGGCGGTTCTGGAACGCGCCGAGGGAGCCGCGCTGGTTGGCCACGGTGGTGATCGCCGCATCGATGGTGGCGATGGCCGACTGCGCCCCCGACTGCGTGGCCGTCGAGAGGGAGCCCATGTTCAGCACCGTTCCCGAAGCGCTCATGTCGCTGATGTTGATGTCGATCCGGTGGACGGCCCCGTCCCTCGGGCCGATCTGGAACGACCCCCCGGTCCCGGTGTTGTTGATGACGAGGGCCGTGGCATCCAGGTCCCCGTCCGTGAACCCGTCACTGGCCGGCTGCGTGGCCGTGAGCGCCCGGTTACCCGTCAGCGTGAGCTTGGTGCCCAGGCGGTCGAAGTTCGCCACGATCGTCGTGCCCGTGGCCACGGAGGCACCGTCGAGCGCGGTGTTCAGGTTGATCGTCTGCGACACCGTCCCGTTGCCCAGCGTCACCAGGCCGTCCGTTGCATCGGTGTCCTCGAACGTGTAGGTCCCGGCCGCTGCGCCGGAGATCTGCACGTCCGTCAGGCCCGTGGTGTCGGAGGCCAGGGATGTGGATATGGTGTCGTCCTTCTCGACGACGTTCCCGAACCCCTTCAGGAGGGTGGTGTTGTTGTAGGAAGTGACCGAGGAGATCCGATCAATTTCGTTCGTGAGCTGGGTGAACTCTGCATTGATGGAGATCCGGTTGGTGTCCGTCACCGTGGAGGAGGCCGACTGCACGGACAGCTCCCGCATCCGGACCAGGATACCGTTGATCTCATTGAGCGAACCTTCCGCAGTCTGGATCAGGTTGGTAGCCTGTTCTGCATTTTTCACCGCCTGCTTGAGACCGGTCAGTTCTCCTCGCATCCCCTCGGAGATGCTCAGACCCGCAGCGTCGTCCGCAGCTCGGTTGATCCGGAGACCGGACGATAGCCGTTCGATGCGGGTCGACAGATCCCGGTTGTTGATCCCGAGCTGCCGACGCGTGTTCAGAGATGGAATGTTATTGTTTACCCGGAGTGGCATCTGATAACCTCCTTGTTTGTCTCACCTCAAGAGACATTACTGCGGCATCCTTGCCATCATCGGACGTTGGCGACGTCCGACGTTTTTTCGATTGGTCTTTGCAACAGAACAACAAAGGCCGTCTGACCGGCCCGGATCAGAAATACAATACGGTCTTCACCTCCTTGCAGTCGCTTTTATCCGACGATATGGATACGCCTTTGCCCTTACATATCGGCAGAATCCATACGGATCTTTAATGCGATCTGCATTGATGGGAGGCAAAAACCGTCGACCGGGCCGGAAAGGCGGCCTGCGTGGACAGAGATTGTCTTGTCTGGAAGGGCCGGCTACGCGAGCCTGGCCCTGCGTTGCGTCGTTTTCAGCGTCCTCCTGGGATGCATTTTATCGAGGTTCGTCTCTGTATCGTTGCCTTCAGCGCCCTTCTGCCACCGGGTTTGGAGGTTATCAGATGCCACTCTGATTGAGGTATCCCGATTTCAGAACGTCTGCGGTCAGCTCAGATAACAAATTTGATCTTCTTTATATAACTTGATACTGCTTTGTATAAACTATATCGTCTCCCGCATCGATTTCCTTTAATATTTTTTTTGAGCGCGCTCAGGGAATCTGAATGGGTATCTATTGTAACAGCGATAAAGCCGTCTGCGGGATCGCATTCGCCTGGACCAGTATCGCCGTGGCCGCCTGCGTCAGAATCTGCGCCCGCGAGAACTCCGACACCTCCTCCGCCACGTCCGCATCCCGGATCGACGACTCCGAAGCCTGGATGTTCTGGATGGCGTTCTGCGTGGAGGCGATGGTGAAGGCCATCCGGTTCTGGATCGCCCCGATGTTCCCCCGTTCCCGTGCGATCCGGTCAATGGCCAGGTCGAGCATCGGCAGCGCGCTCCGTGCGTTCTGGAGCGTTCCAATGGAGGTGGCCGTCAGGTTCAGGGCCGGACCGCTGGCCCGCATGTCCGCGATGGTGAATTCGATCTGATTGAAGGCCCCGTTGTCCGGTCCCACCTGGAACGATCCCCCGGTGCCTGACAGGATGACCAGGCTCCTGCCGTCCAGGTCCCCGTCCGTGAACGCGTCGTTCAGGTTCAGGGTGATGCCCAGCCGGTCGAAGTTGGCGATGGCCGTCGTCCCCGTGGCCACCCGGTTGCCGTCCAGCGCCGTGGCGATGTTGATCGTCTGCGTGACCGTGCCGTTGCCCAGGGTGATCTGGCTGTCCGTGCTGTCCGTATCTATGAAGGTATAGGACCCCGCCTGCGCCCCGGTGATGCTGGCGCTGCTCACGCCGACCGAGGGGTCGGACAGGGACGTGGACAGATTCGTGCTGACCGTGTTCCCGAACCCGATCAGGAGGACGGTGTTGTTGTAGGAGGTGACGTTGGCGATGCGGTCGATTTCGGAGATGAGCTGGTTGTACTCCGCGGTCAGGCTCACCCGGTTGTCGTCATTGATCGTAGAGGAGGACGACTGTGCGGCCAGCTCCCGCATGCGGATGAGCATGGCGCTGACCTCGTTTAACGCCCCTTCGGCCACCTGCGTCAGGTTGGTGGCGTGCTCCGCGTTTCGCACGGCCTGCGTCATCCCGCCGATCTCCGCCCGCAGGCCCTCGCTGACCGCCAGCCCCGCCGCGTCGTCCGCGGCCCGGTTGATCCGGAGACCGGTGGCCAGGCGCTCGATCCGGGTGGAGAGGGTCCGACTGTTGGCCGCCAGCGCCCGCCGGGCGTTGATGGCCGTGATGTTGTTGTTGACTCGTAGCGGCATCCCTGAGACCTCCTTGTGTTACCCGACGCTTGCCTGCGGAGCATCCCAAAAGGTCATGGCGACACTCCTCCCTGGCAGTTTGCCATGAACCTTGAGCAAGGGATATGCCATACGACGAAAAAGAGATGTAAAACTATTATTTATTAACAGATATATTCAAATATCGGGAGAAGGTCTCGAAGGCAAGGAGGGAATGAATGATCTCCGAAGAGGAAAGAAGTGCCGGACCCTTCAAAAAAATAGCCGACGATGCCGTCGGCTATATACTGATCCAAAGAGGGCGCGGCGCCAGCCCCCCCCCCGGAGCCCAACAGAGCTGCCGGACTGTCCGGGGGCACAAATCCCGATAGACCGCAGGACGTTAAGGTTGCGCCGCGCCCAGCCTCCCCGGCGCTTGAGGGGCGTGTTTCTTTGGCCCCACCTTTCTTGCACGAGCAAGAAAGGTGGGAAAGGACGTTTCACCTTATTTGGGGCAAGTCAGAAAACCTGATTCTACTCCCTACGCCTCCCCCTTCAACATCCGCCTCAGCACCGTCTGCAGAATCCCCCCATTTCTATAATAATCCACCTCCACCGGCGTGTCGATCCGCGCGATGAACGTCAGCGTCCGGGGCTTCCCGTCCTTCCCCGTGACGCGCACGGCCACGTCCTGCCGGGGCCGGATGTCATTCCCCGCCTCGATGTCGAACGCCTCCTGCCCCGTCAACCCGAGCGACGCCGGGGTCTCCCCCTCCTTGAACTGCAGCGGAAGGATCCCCATGCCCACCAGGTTGCTCCGGTGGATGCGCTCGTAGCTCTCGGCCAGCACGGCCCGCACGCCCATGAGCATCGGCCCCTTGGCCGCCCAGTCGCGGGAGCTGCCCGACCCGTACTCCTTGCCCGCGATCACCACCAGCGGGGTCCCCTCTGCCCTGTAGCGCATCGCCGCGTCGTAGATGCTCATCTGTTCCCCCGACGGCAGGTGGATCGTGACCCCCCCCTCCACACCCGGAACCAGCAGATTCTTCAGCCGGATGTTCGCGAACGTGCCCCGCGTCATCACCCGGTCGTTGCCCCGCCGCGCCCCGTAGGAGTTGAAGTCCGCCTGAGGGATGTCGTGCTCCACCATCAGGTAGCGCCCGGCCGGGCCGTCCTTCGCGATGCTCCCGGCGGGCGAGATGTGGTCCGTGGTCACTGAGTCCCCCAGAACCGCCAGGACGCGCGCCTCGGAGATGCCCTTCACCGGCGGAGGCTCCGGCGTCAGCCCCTCGAAGAAGGGCGGCTCCCGGATGTAGGTCGAGGCCGGATTCCACGCGTAGAGGTCCCCCCCGGCCACCGGGATGGCATTCCACGCGGGATTGCCGTCGAACGCATTGGCGTAGGTCTTCCTGAACATCTCCGGCTGGATCGAGGCCTGCATCGTCGCGGCGATCTCCTCCTGCGTCGGCCAGAGGTCCCGGAGGTAGACGGGTTTTCCATCCTTCCCGGTCCCCAGCGGCTCCGTGGACAGGTCCCTGTCCACGGTCCCGGCCAGGGCATAGGCCACGACGAGAGGCGGCGAGGCCAGGTAGTGGGCGCGGGTCAGGGGGTTGATCCGGCCCTCGAAATTCCGGTTGCCCGACAGGACCGCCGCGGCCACCAGATTGCCCTCGCTCACCGCGCTGGCCACGGGCTCCGGGAGCGGGCCGCTGTTGCCGATGCAGGTCGTGCAGCCGTAGCCCACCACGTTGAACCCGATCTTCTCCAGGGCGTCCAGCGTGCCGGACGCCCGGAGGTATTCCGTGACCACCCGGGAGCCGGGGGCCATGGAGGTCTTCACGTAGGGGGGCACGGTCAGGCCCCTGGCCACGGCCTTCTGAGCCAGCAGGCCCGCGCCGAGCATCACCGAGGGGTTGGAGGTGTTGGTGCAGGAGGTGATGGCCGCGATGACCACCGCGCCGTGGCCCAGGACCGCGGAATGCCCGTTGTCCCGCACCCCTGCTGTACGGCTCAGATCCGCCTCCGAAAGGCCATACCCCATCTCCTTGACCGGGGCCGTGAGGGCCCGGCGGAAACTGGTCTTCAGGTCCGACAGGGCCACCCGGTCCTGCGGGCGTTTGGGCCCGGCCAGGCTCGGCACCACGTCGGCCAGGTCCAGTTCCAGCTTATCCGTGAAGTCGGGGTCGGAGAGGTCGTCCGTCCTGAACAGGCCCTGCGCCTGGCAGTACCGCTCCACGCGCTGCACCTCCTCCTCCGTGCGGCCCGTGCGGCGCAGGAAATTCAGGGTCTCCTGATCCACCGGGAAGAACCCACACGTCGCGCCATATTCGGGGGCCATGTTGGCGATGGTCGCGCGGTCGGGCAGGGTCATCTGGCTGAGCCCCGGCCCGCAGAACTCCACGAACTTGTCCACCACGCCCTTCTTCCGGAGCATCTGCGTGATCGTCAGCGTCAGATCCGTGGCCGTCACCCCGTCCCGCAGACGGCCGTGCAGCCTGACCCCGACCACCTGGGGCGTCAGGAAGTAGAGCGGCTGGCCGAGCATGGCCGCCTCCGCCTCAATGCCCCCCACGCCCCAGCCGAGCACGCCCAGTCCGTTGATCATCGTGGTGTGCGAGTCCGTGCCCACGAGCGTGTCCGGGACGGCCACGGGGCCCTCCTTCTCCGTTCGGAGAAGGACCGTCTTGGCCAGGAACTCCAGGTTGACCTGATGCACGATGCCCGTGGCCGGCGGGACCACCCGAAAGTTCTGGAACGCCTTCTGACCCCACCGCAGGAACTCGTAGCGCTCCCGGTTGCGCTCGAACTCGATCTGCGCGTTGATCTGCAGCGCGTCGGCCGTCCCGAACCGGTCCACCTGCACCGAGTGGTCGATCACCAGGTCCACCGGGATCAGCGGCTGGATCTTGCCCGGATCGCCCCCCAGCCGTCTCATGGCCGAGCGCATGGCCGCCAGGTCCACGAGCGTGGGCACGCCGGTGAAGTCCTGAAGGATCACGCGGGCCGGTTTGAACGGGAGCTCGACCTGGGCCGGCTGCTTCGCGTCCCACTTCGCCAGCGTGACCACGTCCTCCTCGGTCACCTCATAGCCGTCACACGTCCGTAGCGCGGCCTCCAACAGCACCTTGATCGAGAACGGGAGCCGAGACACGTCCGCGATGCCGTCGTCCTGGAGCCTGTTCAGGCGGTAGAGAGAGGCGGTGCCGCTTCCTGTGTCAAACGATGCGCGCGCGCCGAAAGTGTTATATTTGCGTTGAATGGCCATAGCCATCACCTCTTAGGTTAAAAGAAGGCCAACCGGACAAAACTGAATAAGTGCTCAGAAGATAGATATTTTTTTCCTGTGATGCAAACCGAAAAACGGGAAAGAAATTTCGGCCATCCCTGTAACAAACCCGGCCCGGCCGGCATCTCATGTATGAAAGCCCACAGAACCCACCCGATCAGGACCCCTGCATGGACATCGCTCCTGTGACCGGTCCGTCCGGAGACGCTGCCCCCTCCCACCTGGTGGCCCTGTCCCGGGGCGGGGACCTGGCCGCCTTCGAGCGCCTCTACCGGCAGAACGTGAACCGCGTCTACGCCCTCTGCCTGAGGATCTCCGGCGACCCCGTCCGGGCGCACGACCTGACGCAGGACGCCTTCGTCCGGGCCTGGGAGAACCTCAATTCCTTCCGGGGGGAGAGCGCCTTCTCCACCTGGGTCTACCGCCTCGCGATCAACGTGGCGCTGGCGGACCGCCGGTCGGAGGAGAGGAGGACCTCCAGGGTGACGGCGGTGAAGGACCTGTCGCGGCTCGAAAGCCCGGCGACGCCGGGGACGCCGGGGACGCCGGAGACCGGCATCGACCTCGAACGGGCCATCGCCGCCCTGCCCCCGGCCCTGCGAACGGTCTTCGTCTTACACGACGTGGAGGGGTATCCGCACCAGGAGATCGCGAACCTGACGGGACAGACCCCCGCCACGGCGAGGGTCCAGCTCCACAGGGCACGAAAACTGCTGAGGGAGGCGCTCAACCGATGAACCACCACGCATCCCAGGATCGCCTGAACGACTACGTGGACGGGCTGCTGCCGGACCCGGAGCGACAGGAGGTGGAACAACACCTTAAAGGGTGCGCGGTCTGCCGCCGGGAGGTGGAGGCCCTGCGCGCCCTGCTCGCAGGCGCCGACGCGCTCCCGAAGGAGGTCGCGCCGCCACGCGACCCCTGGCCGGAGATCGCCGCCCGGATCGCTCAGCCGAAAGTCCTGACCGCCGGCTTCAGCCGCCCGGCCCGGTGGTCCGTGCGCAGGTTCGCGGCCGCGGCCGTCCTGCTCGTGGCCCTCTCCTCCACGCTCACGGCCCTGGTCCTCCAGCACCGCCGGATCGCGTCGATGGCGAGCGTGCCCCGGAGACAGCCCGCCACCGCGTTCGCCGCGTTCGAGGCGTCGGAAGGAGACTACATCCGCGCCATCGCGCAGATCTCCGTCGCCGTGAACCATCAACGGGATCGACTCGACCCAAAGACCGTCGCCGTGATCGAGAAAAACCTCCGCATCATCGACGAGGCCATTCAGGAGTCCCGCGCCGCCCTCGCCAAGGACCCCAACAGCGTCGAGCGGGTCTTCACCGTCGCCAGAATGTACGAGACCAAGATCGACCTTCTGCGGCAGGTCGTCGACCTGTCGTCGGGGATTTGATACGTCGATCCAACGTAGCGAGGGGATGAATCCCCTCGCTACAGATATCAAGCCCGGTAAACCGGGCTGAAAAGGAAGAGGAACCGCCATGAAAACGATCGCGCTTGCCCTGTTTGCCGCGCTCGCTGTCGGGTCCGCCTTCGCGCAACGCCCAAACGCGCCGCCGGCCCCGCAGCCCCCCCCTTCCTTCGTTCCCGCCGTGGAACCTGCCTCTGCGCAGCAGCGCCTCGACCAGAGACGCCCTGCGCGTGCAGATGGCACGGTCGAAATCAACAACATGAGTGGGTCAATCCGCGTGATCGGCTGGGACAAAAACGAGGTCGCGGTCACCGGCACGCTCGGCGAGGGCGAATGGCGCCTTGAATTGTCCGGAGACTCGCTCCGGACGGTCGTCCAAGTGGTCGTCCCCAAGAACGCTCACGGCGTGAAGGAGCCCGACCTGGAGGTCCACGTCCCTGCGAACAGCCGTGTCAAAGTCAAGACCATTTTCGCTGACATCGAGGTCTCGAAGGTCACCGGCGCACTCGACCTGGACTCCATACGCGGTAAAATCCGCGCGTCGGACAGCCCTCGCGAAGTAGAGGTATACTCTGTGCATGGGAATATAGACCTTTTCGTCTCCTCGCCGAAGGTGCGGGTCAGGACGGTGAGCGCGTCCCTCACCCTTCAGGAGGCGCAGGGAGACGTGGAGGTGTCCACGGTCAACGGGAAGATACAGGTCAGGGGCGGACTTGAGAGAGGCCGGTTTTCGACGATCAACGGGGAGATTCAGTTTGACGGGGATTTGAAACCGGACGGCGTCTTCCAGTTTGACACGGTCAACGGGAACGTCGATCTGCTGCTCCCGGCCAGCGTCAGGGCCGACTTTCAGATCTCTGCGACCGGCATCCAGAACGAATTCGGCCCTCCGCCATCTGGCGACCGGACTTTCGGCCTGGATGGGCAATCCCAGGAGGGCTACTACCCTTTCGGTTCCTTGGGAGGCGCGCACAGGGGGTCGCCCGTCAGAAGGCTCAACTTCTCCACCGGCGGCGGCGGGGCCAGCGTGACCGCCAGCAGCTTCAAGGGGACCGTGAAACTGCGGAAGAAATAGGGGCGGTTCGCGGACCGTCCCTACCGCCTCACGACCTGCTCCGCCCTCACGAACCGCACCCCGCGCCGCTCCAGCCCCGGCAGCGCCTCCTGCATCCCGGCCAGCGTATTCGGCCTCGCGTATCCCACCCCAATGGCCCGCCCCTCGGACGCCGAGAGGTCCGCAAGGCGGCGAAGGGCCTCCCGGACCATCTCCACATTATCCTCCTCGTCGATGCGCAACACGCTCTCCCCGGCCCGGACCCCCACCCTGAGCGCCGTGCGATAGGCGACCGAACTCGCGCTGGCGCGGCTGTCCACGAAGAACAGCCCGCGCCGCCGGACTTCGGACAGCAGCGCGGACATCGCCCGCTCATCCTCCGTGGCCCGGCCCCCCGCCAGGTCGTCGATCACGCCCGCAGCGCCCGGGATACGGTCCATCGCCCGGCGCAGGACCGCGCTCCACCGGCCCCCCCCCTCCCCCATCGGAAGATGGATCATGACCCCGTGCCCGTGGGCCATCGCCCGCGCCGGGACCCGCCCCTCCTGTTCCGGCGAAAGGGCCAGGGTGATCATCTGCTCCAGGTCGCAGAAGCCGCCCAGCGCCTGTTCGTCCTGCCCCTGAGTCCCACAGACGATCAACGCGACCATCCCGGCAGGCCGGGCGGCGTTCGGGTCCGTCTCCAGGACGATGCGATCCGTGGCCTTCCCCCCCAGCCCGGCCTGCACGACCAGGGACAGGCCGTCCCGGGCCTCCACCGCGCTCAGGACCGCCCCGCCCATCTGCTCCGCCTGCCGGACGATCTCCAGGTTGCAGACGGCCAGGGGGAGGTCTTTGGGGACCCGCACGGAGGTCTCGGCCAGGAACCCCTCGCGCCTGGACCGGGCGCGGCGAATCGCCTCCGGCGAGACCCCCAGGTCCGTCATGGAACGTAGCAGCCGGGCGGCCAGACTGTCGGAGAAGACTTCGGTCTGTCCTGGCCGGGCGCGCCAGGAGGATGCCTCCGATGCCGGCGGAGGCATCGGGCGCTCGACCTGAGAGGGGGGCCTTCGGAGAACCTTGAGAAAGACGAAAGGGAGGGCCGCGAGCAGGAGAAACAGGACGATGCGTCCGACCCGGCGCCTGGGCCGGGCCATGGGCCGGATGGGACGAGAGGATCGTGAGAGGTCTTCGGGCATGAAGTGAAGCGCACTGGAAGGACGCGGTCTCTTGCGTCCTGAGAAAGAGAGGGTGAGAGGTCCGTCTAAAGCCCGATGAAGGGGACCGGGATGAAGCAGAGCACGAAGATGGCCAGGGACACATACCCGATCCGCTTCCGGCTCGGGTCCAGGGGGCGCTCGGCTTCGATCAGAGGAGGATGCCGGACCCCCAGGAAGACGCGGATGATGAAGACGAAGAAGACCCAGCCGTACCAGCGCCCCTCCAGCCAGACCTTGAACAGGGTGGCGACCTGGAGGCCGGGCGTCCGGAGGGTGGTCATCCAGGCATAGGGGGGGCCCGCCACCGTCAGCAGCAGGAGGGCGGCGGTCGTCGCGTTGGCGATGACGGCGTGCTGCCGTTCGAACATGGCGTAGACGATATGCCCGCCGTCGAGCTGGCCGATGGGGAGCAGGTTGAGCACGGTGATGAACAGCCCCAGCCATCCGGCGAAGGCGATGGGATGAAGGAAGATGTCCGTCCCGGGCGCCGTCCTCCCGACGATGAGATGAGCCAGCAGCGACGAGAGGAGGGAATCCCCCAGGAAAATCCCTGCCCCCCCTGCCTCCGTCGCCTTGACCTCCGACAGGCTCAACCCCACGCACAGCGCGATGATCGCCGCCACAAACCCCGCGATGGGACCCGCCGCCCCAATGTCGATCAGGGCGTTCCGATTGGGGATCGGAGACTTGATCTTGATGACGGCCCCCATGGTCCCGAAAGCGAAGGGGGCCGGGATGAAATAGGGGAGCGTGGCCTTCACCCCCCAGTACCGCGAGGCAAAGTAGTGGCCGAACTCGTGGATCCCCAGGATCGTCAGAAGGGTCACGGAGAAGAGGAACCCCATCGCCAGCGTCGTGGTGACCCCGGTCGCCAGCAGGAGGAGGATATGCACCCAGGGCCGCGAAGGAGACGATGGGGCCTGCTCGGGAGGCGGGAACATCCCCTCCGGCATCCCATCCGTCCCCCGGCGATTTCCGTTATCGGACCAGTTCATAAGATGTCTATCTGAATCCTATGCTCACTCTGTGCGCATTTCCCAGCCCATACCGGTACGGCGTCAGCGCGTAGTCGAACCGCAAACCCCGCCGCTGGATGCCGAACCCGAAGGAGGCCCCCTGCGCGTCCCGGCCCGCCTCATAGCCCACCCGGACGGCCAGCAGCCTGCGCCAGCCATACTCGGCCCCTCCCCGGAAGATCGCATCCCCGTCACGCGGAAAGTCCATCTCCAGGGCGATGAGGAGATGGTCCCGCGCCGAGGCGAACTCAGACCGATAGACCGCGCCGGCCCGGAGGCTCAACGGCAGGCGAATCGCGACCCGGTTGAGCGCGCCCATCTTTCCCAGGTTTCGCAGGGCCACGCCCACGGACAGGTGGGGAACAGGCGTCCGGGCCACGCCTCCGAGATCCACGGCCACGCCGGACGCCCCGTCGGCCTCCACGGTCTCGTGTATCCCCCTGAACCCGAACCCGACATCCACCCCGGCCACCCGCTGCGCGTATCGCACCGAGAAGTCCGCGTCGTACACGTTAAACGTCCCCAGCGGCTGCGCCGATGGCCCGACGCGCCGCTCCAGCCCCCCGGCCGTCCGGACCGCAAACCCGAACCCCACGCCCCGCCTCCCGTTCCCGAACGCCGCGCCCACGTACTCCTGACGGATGCCCGCGAACAGCTCGTGGTGCGTCAGCAGAAAGTCCCGGCCGCGCAGCGCCGCCAGCGCGCCGGGGTTCTCCCCCCCGGCCACCTGGTCACCGGTCAGCGCAACCCCTGCCCCCCCCATCCCCGCCGAACGGGGCCCCACGGCCTCCTTCAGCAGCACCAGCCCTGTCCCCCGGTCCGTCGCCCCCGCTCCCCCCGCCGGAAGGCAGAGGGCAGAAAGCAGAAGGCAGAAGGCTACAAACCACGAAAATTTTTGACCTTCGTATTTCATCTGTAAACCTTAATACATGACGAAAGGATATATGAACAGGTCAAAGAAGGCGCGCCGCCAGAACCCCCCACCTCCGAAGCCCAGCAGAAGCACCCCACCTTCCGGGGGCACAACATTCGTTGCGACCCCTGAACGTCAAGGTTGCGGCGCGCCCAGCCTCTCCGGCGCCT
This sequence comes from Candidatus Latescibacterota bacterium, assembly GCA_009694805.1. GTDB lineage: Bacteria > Latescibacterota > UBA2968 > SICM01 > SICM01 > SICM01. Next base: position 3,319 of record SICM01000098.1, on the reverse strand, counting down.
GAGGAGCGTGTTTCTTTGGCCCCACCTTTCTTGCACGAGCAAGAAAGGTGGGAAAGCGATGGGAGAAGGGTGGGGCTTATTCCTTCGGCTTGATATACGCCACCGTACACGCCTCCCTCCGCCCGTACTCCGCCATCACCCGCTGCACATCCCCGACCGTGACCGCCCGGATGCGCTCCCCGTAGCGCAGGGCCTCGTCCAGCGTAGAGATCGTCTGGTACCGACCCAGCGTGTTCGCGATGTGGGAGTCGGTCTCGTTGGCATATGCAAAACCCGAGAGCAGCATCCGCTTGGCCTTGTCCACCTCCTCCGGGCGGACCGGTTCGCGCCCCATCCGCTCGACCTCGGCCAGCGTGGCGGCCTCTACCTCCTCGCACCGCACGGGCAGGAACTCCGCGTCGACGCCCAGGATGCCCGCGCGTTCGAACGGCCAGACCCACGCCCCGATGGACGAGGCGATCTTCATCTCCTCCACCAGGCGGCGGTGAAGCCGGCAACTCCTGCCGCTGCCGAGGATCGTGGTGGCCACGTCCAGGATGTGGAGATCCTCCATCCGGGACCGGCCCAGCGTCGGAAACCCGAGCGCCCAGTAGCCCACGTTCACCGCCTTCTCCACGGTCTGCGTACGAACGCCGGACGACATGGCATAGGAGATGTCGGGCCAGGACCGGCGCCGCTCTGCGGGGCGCTTCCACCCCCCGGCCATCTCAGCCACGGTCGAGAGGATGCGATCCTCCTCCACATCTCCCACGACCACGGCGATCGTCGTGTCCGGCGCATAGAAATCGTTCAGATAGGCGAGAAAATCCTCCCGGCCGATGCGGTCCAGAGACGCCTCCGTGCCCAGGATCGGACGGCCGTAGGGCAGATCCTGGAACATCGTCCCCAGGAACTCCGTGAAGAGCTTGCTCCTCGGGTTGTCCTCGTGCCGGCGGATCTCCTCCTTGATGACCTGCCGCTCCCGCTCGATCTCCTCAGGGTCGAATTTTGAACAGGTCACGGCGTCATAGAGGATCTCAAAGGCGGTGGTGAAGCTTTCAGCCGGAACGACCGCGTAGTAGGCCGTGTATTCAAACCCGGTGAAGGCGTTGTTGTACCCCCCCAGTTCCTTGATCGCCCGGTCCATCTCCCCGACCCCGCGCTTCTCCGTCCCTTTGAAGAACATGTGCTCGAAAAAATGGGAGATGCCGTTGATCTCCGGGGACTCGCAGACCGACCCTGCGCGCACCCACAGGTAGACCGCTGCGATGGGCGTCGCGGTCACCTGCTTGGCGATCACGGTCAGCCCGTTGGGAAGGACTTCCTTCCGGAAGGGAGAGAGAGGAGATTTCATAAATAATAATCGAAAGAAAGGATCGAGGGGTGAGGAATGAGGCATGGGGGGTCTGTTTTCAGACCTCGCTCCCCAATCCTCATCCCTTTTCTTTTTCTGCCTTCACCATTCCGTACAACAATATCCCCGCCGCCACAGCCACGTTCAGGGATTCGGCCTCCCCGCGCATCGGGATGTGGACGACCTCGTCCACGAGCCCCCGCACCTCCGGTTCCAGGCCGGTCGCCTCCCCGCCGAACAGCAGGGCCATCCCCCCTCCCGGCCGGACGTCCCGGTAGGAGACGCCCGCCCTCACGTCCGCCGCCAGGACGCGGAACCCATCCCGGCGCAGGAGATTCAACGTCTCCGCCAGCCCGACCCGCTCGAATGCCGGGACGCGAAAAATCGCCCCCATGGAGGCCCGGACCGCCTTCGGGTTGTGCAACTCGACCGACCCTTCGGTCAAAAAGACGGCAGAAGCCCCCGCCGCCTCCGCCGTCCGCAGGATCATGCCGACATTCCCGGGGTCACGGATATGATCGAGGACCACCGCCGGTCCCTCCGGGTTGGGAAGACGGCCCCTGTCCCACTGCCGTCGCCCCATCACCGCCACGATCCCCTGCGGCGTGACGGCCTCGCAGAACGCCCCCAGCGCCCGGCGGTCCGTCTCCTGGATCAGGACCCCTCTCGCACGGGCGCGTTCGATCAGGCTTCGCAGCCGCTCGGACTCCAGCGCCTCCCGCGCGAACAGGACCTGCTCCACCTCCGCCGGGGACGACAGGGCCTCCTCGCACAGCCGGACGCCCTCGATCAGGAATCTCCCCTCTGCCTCTCGCACCTTCTTGTTCTTGAGCGCGAGGATCTTCTTAGCGCCTCGGATGGCCATGGGGTACGTTTTTATGCCTTTTTATCGAGCTGCTCCCGGACTGCCCGGATCTCCTCCCAGACCCGGCGTTCCCGCCGGCTGAGGCCGATGAAGTAGCCGAGGATCACGACCCAGATGATCGTATAGGCCGCGCAGAGATAGCCCAGATGGTCCATAAAAACTCCAAAACAGTAGTCTTGTGGTCAGTGGTCAGTGGTCAGTGATCAGTGGTCAGTGATCAGTGATCAGGGGTCCCTCATTTCCCCCAGGTCCGCCCGGATCATCGCCAGTTCCTCCTCCGCCCGCGCCAGGGACACCCGCTGGAACAGGAGGGCGAAGAACAGGGCCGTGAAGGTCGCCAGGCAGACCATCAGCGCCTGGAGCATGTCTGCCTGTACCCCGCCTTTGACGACGATCTGTTGGGGGTGCATCGTGCGCCAGAGATTCACCGAAAAGTAGACCAGGGGCACGTCCAGAAACCCTATGATGCCCAGAACAGCCCGGAACTTGGCGTTCTGCGCGGCGTCCCCCCCGTAAGACCTCAACATCAGATAGGCCGTGTAGATCAGCCAAAGCACCAGGGTCATCGTCAACTTGGCATCCCAGACCCACCAGGCGTTCCAGATCGGCCTGGCCCAGAGAGGCCCGGTGAGCAGGACCAGGGTGCAGAACAGCACCCCCACCTCCGCCGCCGCGCTGGCCCACAGGTCGTAGATGCGGTCCTTCTTCCACAGATAGAGGACGCTCGCCACGAACACGATGAAAAACGCCAGAAACGCCACCCACGCGGACGGGACGTGGAAGTAGAAGATCTTCTGCGCCAGTTTCTGTTCCTTCTCCACCGACGCATAGATCAGCGCAAAATACGGAGAGACCAGCATCCCGATCAAGGCAATGACGCCTAAGATTGTGGACGTGGGACGACGGTTCATGGAAACCTCAAAAAAGAACCAGGTGTCAGGTATCAGGTGTCAGGTGTCAGGTGTCAGGAAAATCGACACTGTTCACTTACCATTCCCAACTTATGCCCCCCGAAAACCTCGGCAGAAAGCTTTCGGGCCTGAAATATAGGCGTCAGCTTCACCAACGAATACGGCTCTCTAAGAGGCGGTTCCTGCGATAATCCAAAACTGCTATTTATA
>SICM01000097.1 GCA_009694805.1 Candidatus Latescibacterota bacterium | reverse complement strand
GTCGGTATCCTGCCGGTGTCTTCGTGACCGATGAGCAAATGGCCCGGATCAAACTGAAGCCTCATCTGTTTCGCGAGGACTGGAACTACACGATTCACCCTAATACTTGAAAATGGAATTAGTCAGTTACTCCGTCATAGGCCCTTAGCGCGGAGTTTTGAAGGAGATCCTCCATGCATCTGAGCAGGCATCACATCGAGCAGTTCCGGGAGGAAGGATATACAGCAGTCCCCGAGTTCTTCACGCCGCGCGAGGTCGAGGCCATGCGGGCCGAACTGGAGCGCTTCAAGCGGGAGGGGATGCTGCGCAACGTGGCGACGGACGGGGACGGCAAGACCCACTCCAGCCAGATCGAGAATCTCCAGATCTGTCCGATCTCCCCCAGGAGTCCGTTCTACCGCGCCCTGCCTTTTCATCCGGGGGTGATCGACGCGGTGCGCCAGTTGATCGGCGATCCGTTCGTGTTCTACCTCGACCAGATCTTTCTGAAGCCGGGGGGACACGGGAGCGGCACGAGCTGGCATCAGGACAACGCCTATTTCAAGATCAGCGACCCGGCCAGGGGCACGGGGATGTGGACGGCCCTCCACGATGCGACCGTGGCCAATGGCACGCTGCACGTCATCCCCGGAAGCCACCGGGAGGCCTATCCGCACGAGCGCGACCCGTACAGCGATCATCACATCTCCTGCCGTCCTCCGGAGGAACGGGCCGTGCCGATCGAGATGCCGGCGGGGGGGACGGCCTTTTTCAACTATGGGATCGCCCACTGCACCCGGCCCAACCGGACGGACCGGGAGCGGGCGGGCCTGGCCCTGCATTTTCTGCGGGCGGACTTCATTCCGGAGGAGATGCGCTCCCGCCGGGTCAGCCCCATTTTGACCGGCCCGGAGACGAGCGGCGGGCTGAACGAATACGGTGTGAAGATCGAGGGCACGTGGGAACATGAGGTGAATAGAGTCCTGACGACTCGCGACCCGTGACCCGTGACCCGAAATTGGTTTGCCAGAAACTTGAACCAGGCCCTCAGAAATCTGAGATGTGCGAGGATTTCCGAGGGCCTTTTTGTATTCTATAGCCTGTTTCATCAGTGGGATCGCCTGGCACGGCAGTTGCAATTGAACGGCACACGAATGCTTTGCCAGAGATATCGAGAAGCTTATCATAGACGGAGACAGATGGGCGTGCGCAGGAGACTCAGGATCGGGATCGCGCTTCTGGCCGGGTGCCTCGCGGGGCTGAGCGGCCCGGCGGTGGGGGAGAACAGGATTGAGCCCGTGGTGACCGTGAGGGATGGGGAGACGGCAGGGCAGGAGCGCCGGCTCTCCTCCCTCCGGCAGGAGCGCCGGATGCGGCGTCGCGCGACTGCGTTGCTGTCGGAGGTGGCGCTGTTCGATGAGGGGGTGACCCGGGGGCGGTCGGTATCGGTCGAAGCCCCCATCAAGGCTCAGGCGGGACTGTCCCCGAATCAGAGGCAGTTCTCGCTGGGGGACGAGGCGGTGGGCATCGGCGGAAGCGAGGGGGGCGGGTCGGCATTCGGAGCGGACCTGGAGCGGGTGGAGGCGGAGATCCGGACGCTGGAGAGGCGGCTTCAGGCTTTGAAGGAGGGGATACAGAGGCCATGACGGAAGTCTTACAGCGGGGCATGGTCGGCCTTCTGAGGGGGATGACGATCGGCCTGAACTTTCTGGTCTATCTGCTTCGATAAAAATTTGGCGGTGCGCGAGGATTCTTCGTACAATTGCCATGAAGGGTTGTTGTGAAGACCGAAATGTCCATCATCCTGTGGGAGGACGCCGCCATGTTTTGCAGAACGCTGATCTTCATCTCCGGCCTGGGTCTCCTGATGGCCGGTACGCTGCTGGTCGAAGGCATATCCCCGGTCTGGGCCGGTCCCTCGGCAGAGCCGGGGAGGCATGAGCCGGTCCGCACGATCACGGTGGCGGGGGAGGGGAGGGTGAGCGTCCGGCCGGACGTCGCCAGGGCGAACGTGGGCGTGGTCGTGACCGCGCCGAAGGTCAAGGATGCCGTGGGGAAGAGCCGCACCCTCATGGTCGCGGTGCTGGCCGCGCTTCGGAAGGTGGGCGTGGCTGAGAAGGACATCCTGACCACCAACTACTCGATCTACCACGAGCAGCCGCCCCCGAAGGAAGAGGGGACGAAGGGGAGCGCCGGGGGCAAGGGCCGGTATAATGTCACGAACATGGTCCAGGTGACCATCCGGGACATCGAAAAGATGGATGCCGTGCTGGACGCCGTGACCGAGGCCGGCGTCAACCAGGTCTGGGGCATCACCTTCGAAGTGGACAACCCGGACAGCGCCGCCACGAAGGCCCGCGAGGCGGCCGTGGTCCAGGCCAGGGCGAAGGCGGAGGCGCTGGCCAGGGCGGGCGGGGTGCGCCTCGGCCCGGTCCTGAGCATCAGCGAGGACGGAGGCGGGAGGCCCATGCCGATGATGCGCATGGCGATGAAGGAGCAGAGCGACAGCGGCCCGATCAGCGTTGGCGAGATGACCTTCAGCGCGCAGGTTCAGATGGTTTACGGGATTGAATAAAGCCCTCTGTTGTGGGAGACGAACATGTTGAAGCGGTTTCTGATCTTGTGTGCGATGGCGATGGCCCTCGCCCTGCCGGGCGTGGCAGGCGCGGAGAGTCGCGTGGACTATTTTCCGCTGGCGTCGGGGATGGCGTGGGCCTACGGGGACAGCTTCCACGTGGTTCAGGTGGGGGGCATGATGAAGTCCCTGCCGCCGATCTATATCACGGACTACATGGGGCAGAAGCGGTATTTCATCCAGCAGGATGACGGGAAGGTGCTGGAGTGGCGGGACGGGAAGACGCGGCTGCTCTACGATTTTGGGGCAAAAGTCGGGGCGTCGTGGAAGATCGAGCCGCTGGGGGACGGGTCCGAGATCCTGGACGGGACGGTCGTGACCGTGGCCAGCGTCTCGGAAGGGGTGTCCACGCCCTACGGGGGCTTCAGGGGGTGCGTCCACCTGGAAATGCGCCCGAGGGACGGCCTGGCGGACGCGGGGATCACGGACATGTGGTTCGCGCCGGGCGTGGGTCTGGTGAAGTGGTCCGAGATCTGGATCGGGGGCGTCCGGAGCTTTGCGCTGACGCGGTTTTCAGGCCAAAAGGATCTGTCTCCTCCCTCACCGCCGGATTCGATCGTGGTCCGGCCCGCCCATTATGCCAACAGCGCCTCCGAGGAGCGCAACGGGGTACGCTACGAGGTGGCGACGGATACCTCCGTCTACCGGCACGGAGACGTGCTGTCGATGCGCTACCGGGTCACGAATGTGGACCGGGACTCGGTCCGGTTCTGGTTCGGTTCCACGCAGCAGTCCGAGCTTCTGATCGTGGACGGGGATGAACACAAGGTCTGGGCCTGGTCCTCGGGGCGGGGGTTCGGGGACGCGATCACCGGGTTCACCCTGAAACGGGGGGAGTCCTGGAGCTTCGAGTGGCCGGTGAAGCTGGAGACGGAGCTCTATCAGAAATTGAGTCTGGAACAGGTGACGGTCCCGGCCGGGAAGCTCCGGGTGGTCGGGTACCTGCCGGTCATGCCGCGCGAAGATATGAAGATGGACTGGAAGGAGACCGAGGTCTCGGTGGGCTTCGAGGTGGCGGGAGACACGACGGGGACGCAGTTGACAGGGCAGGTGTACGAGGACAGCGGGATGCTGATGCGGCCCATGGCGCTCCCCCTTGAGGGGGCGCGGGTGGACCTGAACTTCGTGGGCGAACTGGCGGCGCCGGTGTCGGGCTTCACGGTCTGGACGGACCGCGAAGGGCGGTTCGGGTTTCGCCAGCTTCCGTTCAGCGATTACATCCTGACGGTGAGCAAGCCGGGTTACATCACGGATAAGATAAATGTGACGCTGAAGGCGGGCGAAAACCACGTCAGCGTGAGCCTGAAGCGGGAGACCGTCCATGAGGACTTCCCGAACGTCAACACGTGGGCGCACGAACGGACGCTGGCGGAGCTGGCCACGGATCGGGAGGGCTACGCGCCGGGGGACTCGGTGCTCGTCCGCTACCGGCTGGTCAACACGACGAAGGACACGTTGAAGCTGATGTTCCGCTCCGGGCAGCGCTACAACTTTGAACTGCATGGGCCGCAGGGGAGGGTCTGGGGGTGGGCGGATAACAAGCGGTTCACGCAGGCGCTGGGGGCGCGGGACCTGGCGCCGGGGGACACGATCACGGTGCGGGAGGCGTTCCCCATGCCGGACGTGGGCCCGGGCGGCGAGGGGTACTATTCGCTGACGGGATACATGACCGTGACGCCGGATGCGCCGGGGGCCGTGCGCCAGGAAGAGACGGAGGTCCAGGTGAAGTTCAGGATCGGGCGGACGGGCGGGGTACGGCCGCCGGAGCCGCCGGTTGCGCATCCGTCGGACTACTTCCCGCTGGCGTCCGGGATGGCGTGGGCCTACGGGGACAGCTTCCACGTGGTGCGCGTGACCGGGGTGATGGAGTCCGCGCCGCCGATCTACGTGGTCGATGACATGGGACAGAAGCGGCATTTCATCCAGCAGGACGATGGGAAGGTGCTGGAGTGGCGGGACGGGAAACGGCGACTGCTCTACGACTTCGGGGCAAAAGTCGGGGCGTCGTGGAAGATCGAGCCGCTGGGAGACGGGTTTGAAATCTTAGACGGGACGGTCGTGACCGTGGTGGATACGGCGGAGGTGGTGACGACGCCTTATGGCGCCTTCAAGGGGTGTATCCATCTGGGGATGAAGCCGAGGGCGGGTCTGGCCGACGCGGGGTTCACGGACATGTGGTTCGCGCCGGACGTGGGGCTGGTGAAGTGGTCGGAGATCTGGATCGGCGGGGTGCGGAGCTACGAGTTGACGAGGTTTTCGGTTCCGGAGCGGGCGACGACAGAGGCGCGGCTGAGGGTGGAGCTAACGACGGACCGGGAGGCTTACGCGCCGGGGGACTCGGTCTTCGTGCGCTATCGGCTGACGAATGCTACCCGGGAGACGCTGAAACTGGTCTTCCCTTCGGGGCAGCGGTATGATTTCATCCTGGAGGGGCCGCAGGGGAAGGTCTGGCAGTGGTCGGACGGAAAGGCATTTACAGCAGCGGTGGGGACGCAGTCTTTTACGCCAGGAGACTCTGTCGTGGTCCGGGAGACGTTCGCGATCCCGAAGGTGGATTCCTCGGGTGAGGGGACCTACGTGCTGACGGGTTTCATGGCCCTGCCGCCGGGCGCGGTCCTGTTCAGCACGCCGGAGGTCGTGAGGCGCGAGGAGACGGAGGCGAAGGTGAAGTTCATGGTCGGTCGGTCGGGCGAGGTCAAGGTCCCTCCGGATTCATCCTCCGGAACGCAGACGGTGTTGCGAAAAGGGGACTTCAACCGCGACAAGCAGGTGGACTTTTCGGACTTCTTCCTGTTTGCGGGGGCCTTCGGCAAGCAATCCGGTACGCCGGGGTTCGAGGCGGCGTTTGACCTGGACAGTGACGGGAGCGTAGGGTTCTCCGATTTCTTCCTTTTCATCGATACGTTTGGGGAACGGAGATAAGGAAAGCAGAAAGCATCCTTCGACTTCGCGGCCTAATGGCCGCTCCGCTCAGGACAAGGAAGGCAAAAGGCCCTGAAGGTGATCCTTCGGGGCCTTTTCTCGTGTGCGTCAGTATCCGTGGATCGAGTGGCCGGCGCCCGGAAACCAGACGGTGTCCACCAGGATGGAGACCGTGACGCCGAAGGTGTAGCCGGTCAGAATCCCCAGGAAGAAAGGCTGGTAGGTCCGGTAGAGCGTCGCCCCTCCGATCCGGAGGATCAGGAACTTGATCGCCCAGGCGAGAAACACCGAGAATGCGCCGTAGCGCATGTAGGTGGCGGCGTCGCTCAAGGCAAACCCCACGGGGTGGAGGGGCCACCAGGCAAACCGGTATTTCAGGAACGTGAGCAGAGACATGGTGGCGGCCCCGATCCCGAACAGGAACAGCCGGGCGGTGTCGGGCGGGGCCGGGTTCTTCATCTGCGCCAGGGCGGAGGAGAATCCGTACTGGCTGTATTCGTTGAACGGGTAGTCGTTGAAGTTGTAAGCGCCGTTGGTGTAGCCCAGGTAGAGCGTGTAGGCGATGGTGGCGGCCGCGGTCGCGGCGTAGGCCAGGAAGACGGCTGCGAGCATCCGCCTGCGGTCCGGTCTGGGGCAGGCGTCCGCGATCCGGGCGACGTGGCTCACCGCGGGCATGAACAGGCCCTTCCCGTAGGAGTAGAGGCCGTTGGAGAAGGCGAGGGCCGTGAGGCTGGACGCTGAGAGATTCTGAGAGCCGACGGCATAGGTCACCAGCCCCTGGGCCCCCACCGGCGCGCACACGAACACCAGGCCCACGTCTGCCACCACGCGGGCCACCCCGATATAGAGCGCCAGCGTGGCCAGCGTGAACAGGCAGGCCACGCCGAACCCCATCCCCGTGCGCCACAAATAGAAGACCACGAAGGCCACGCTCAGGGCCAGGCCCAGCAGGGCGGTCCGGTAGCCCATCATCTCCTCCGACTCGTCCAGAGTACCCTCGTTCCGCCATGCCTTCCTGAAAACGGCCTTCAGGTGATGCCGGGCGATCCAGAGGCTCCAGAAGGCCAGGGCCACGAAGGCCCCGAGCGGGAGCCAGGCGAACTCCGGGGAGGCGTGCGCCCAGGAGCTGGCGTTGAACCCCAGGCGGTTGAGGATGCCGCTGCGGAGGATAAACAGGAGGTCGAAAAACCAGAAGCTGAACAGGACGTCGATGTTGGCGAAGTAGGCGAACGAGATGATGAACATATTGACGCGGGTCCAGATTCCGGGGAAATAGCGCTCGAACCGGATCCAGGGGCCCCAACGGATGTTCGGGATCTCCGGAAACCCCGGCACAAAATAGGAGATCATGTTCCAGCTCAGAATGCCGAAGGCGACGGAGAACCCGATCCAGAACAGCCGCGGAAAGGCGAAGCGTTCGGAGCGGGCGGTCAGGTCCATCACCGGGCGCAGGATCGGATAGGTCAGACGCTCGCTCTCCACCCACTGCTTCCGCAGGATGACCGCCATGCATACTGAGGCCATCAGCAGCGCGGTGACCAGGGCCATCCAGCAGGTGAGCGGGACCGCCCAGGCGCTCCAGGGGATGGCCGCGCCGGGGGGAAGCCCTTCGAACAGGTAGGTGAGAACTCCGTCCGTGTTTCGCGGGGCCAGCCATTCGGGGATGTGGGGGTGGAAGTAGTCTGCCCACTGGTTTTCCGGGGTGGCAAAGTAGTAGGGCGCGGCGATGGCGCCCAGGAGGTAGCCGGTAAGACCCACAGACGGGATCGTTCCCCCCACCAGGCCGCAGGCCAGGACGACCAGCATTTCCTGGGAGGAGAGGGCACCCCGCGCTGAAAACAGCCTGCAGAGGGGGTTGAGGAGCAGTACGACGGTCAGGTAGACCATCAGCACGCCGAAGGGGAACTGGCTGCCGGTCAGCTGTCTGGAGGCGTGGACCACGTATTCAATGTGGTTCACCCAGAGGCTGGAGGCCGTGGACACGGCCACGCCCAGCAGGATCGACCGGAGGGTGACCGATCCTGGGGCCGGGGCGTGCGAATCGGGGGGAGTTCGGGTCGTGATATCCCTCGTTTTTTCTAAGGCCATGGTCTGGGAGAAATCCTTCGGGGTCTTTCTGTTGCAGGTGGCTGGCGCGATGGGTCTTCTACCGGTCTTTCTTCCCATCCCCAGAAGTATGGAACTCGATCATCCAGGTCTGGTAGTGGGGATGAGGCCCGCTGCTGAAGACCGCGCAGGGACCCTCCGGCATGACGCTCCCGCTGGCGGGATTGATGCCGTGGAGGAAGAAGGTCGAGACCAGAGGGGGGAAGTTGGGGAGCGAGACCTGGTTCCAGGTCCGGGACGAGTCGGGGGAGGTGTAGAGCCGGATCTCCGGGCCGTGTGCCGAGGTGAGCCACAACCTGCCGGGCTCGTCCGGACTCTGGAAGACGGCCATGACCTGGCTCGGGCCGATGGTGTGGGCGCTCCACTTTCCCGTGTGGGGGTCGCGCCGGTAGACGTTCGCGTTCACCGGGACCTCGGGCTGGTGCATGCCGGTGACGTAGAGGCTGCCGTCCTGCGCCATCCACATGTTCTGGCCGAACGCCAGTTTCTTCGTCCAGGGGTTGACCTCCGCTACGCTTTCGGGCGTCGAGATCCTCCGCAGGTCGTAGGAGACGTGCAGATAGAGGATCTGGTTGTAATAGCTGCTCTGGTCGGCGTTGTTGCTGACCGTCAGGTGAATTCCGTTTTTGTCGGGTATGATGAGGGGGTAGAGCCAGGTGGTGTAGGGCTCGGCCGCGCGCTGCGCCGGGGCGAGGAGCACAGGCCCCGTCCAGGTCTGTGACCTGAGGTCCAGAACCGCCATGTTGAAGCTGTAGGATGCGGGGTCTCCGATGTAGCCCAGGACGAGCCTCTCGTCATAGATGCCGGCGCCGATGTAGCCGGCCCTGTTGATGGCGGCGGGCACGGGGAGGGGGCTGAAATGGTCGATGTCCCCCGGCGAATCGGACCGGAGGATTCGGGGCCCGGCATTCTGCCTTCCGTAGATCAGAATGAGCCGTTTCTGGCTGTCCAGCAACAGCATGCCCGGCTGGTAGTCCGCATCGGTTGCCGTGAACCCGCTCACCCAGCGGTCCCCGTGACGTTTGTAGACCCTGAGCTGGCTCGTGGACGGGCTCTCGCCCCAGTAGCCCGGGGAATAGAAGGTCTCTCCGTCATAGACCAGCTTGGGCGCATTGTATCCCCAGTAAGAACTCACCCGGCTCACGCCGCTGTCGATCTGCGTGAGCTGGAAGACGGGGGTCTGTTGCGCAACGGCCTGATTCTGCATGTTCATCCACCCCGCAAGAAAGATGCACAGCGAAAGGGAAGCCCGTATATGGCACTTGTTGGAGATGTTCATTCTCATCACTCATTCAAGCAAGATCATGGTTGGAGCAACCCCAGCGCCTCCCTGACGATCCAGGCCTCGCTCTCCGGCCGCATCATCAGCGTCCCGTAGAGCCGGATCGCATCTATCACCTCATAGCCCCCTTCCGGAAAGGCCTCGGCCGTGGGGACGTAGCCGATGCACCCGTTGTGGTAGGCCAGGACCATGGTGTGTCGGAACGGCGAGGCGGCCTCGATCTGCTGCGCGATCTCAAAGAACACTTCACCCGACATCCCCACCAGGGCGAAGTCCCCGATGGTCAGCGCCTGGAGTTCGAAGTCCTGGAAGCGCGGCCTCCGGCCTTCCTCCGCGAGCGCCAGCACCTTCCCGGCCCATTCCACGTTCCCCTCCTGAACCCAGACCGGCCCCCGGTTGTCGCAGGTCGCCCGGAGTTCGTCGAGCCGCTGCCGCGCGTGCTCCAGAGCGGCGCGCGCCTCCCGCACCGGCGGGGGATCGCACAGTGGCAGCCGGGTCGTCTTCCGGGCCGCCTCCGGCGTCAGGGGCGCCCGCAGCGGGGTCGCCTTCTCCCAGGCCGTGACCACCGCATCCCCCAGTTGCCTGCCGAGCAGCTCGGCCTGTTCAAAGGTGTCCTGGCCGCCTTTCCATGGGTTGATGTTGCCCGCGCATCCCTGAAGGAACACCGGAATCCCCCCGCGCCCCAGGGCCTTCCGGACCTGATCCGCGGCGTACCCGACGAAGTCCGCCGAAATCAGCAGGTTCGTCCGGCCCACGCAGATGGGGTGGACCGCGTGATTGAAGACCGCCGCGACCGGCGCTCCGTGCGCATCCTCCACACGGAGCACCCGGACCTCTCTATCCGCGGCGGCGGTCTCGTTTTCGCCGAACCGGGTCCCTCCGTCCCCGGTTCTCACCCGTCGGTTGACGCCGATCTGCACGGGCGCCCTGCCCGCCAGCAGGCTCGCCGGCACCAGTCGCCCATTCGCCTCGTGGACGACCTCCGTCAGCTTCTCCACCAGCCCGGAGACGTAGCGTGCATCGCGGCATCCCAGGCCCCGGAGGTTGATGGTGGCCGGGCCGTGATGCGTGTGCGTGGCGTTGAGGAAAAGCCGGTCCGGCTCGATGCCCGTCTGTGCGAACACCCTCTGGCGGACGCTTTCGACGATGTCGAAGTCGAGCGAACAGAGGTCCATCGACACCAGGGCGACACGGCTCGGACCCTCCAGGTCCGCCAGGACCACCGCCCGCGCATAGAGATCGTCGTGGACGCCGACATTGCCCGAGGGTCTCCCGCCGAACCCCGTCATGTCCAGGCCCACGGGGGGCGTGATCGCGACTTCGGCGGCACCGGCAAAGATTCTCATGCGTTCTCCTTCAGCATCTCACGATTCTCCCAGACCTTTTCGACCGCGCGGACGATGTCCTGCATGTCCTCACGGTCCCCGAGAAGGACGTTCTGGAAGATCGAGATGTTCTCCCGGCAGAACCGCTCCGCCGCGGGGCAGTCACACCCGGCGTAATCGACGGGTTTGCCGTAGAACGCGCAGGTGTAGGGATGCCCCTTGCGGCCAAAATGCATCTCGGTGAAGAGCGGGTTCCGGTAGAGCGGATGCGGGTAGCCGCTTCCGGCCGGCACGCCTTCGGCGTTCAGGGCTTTCAGGAACCGGTCCCTCGGAATGCCTTCCATGGCCGCCTCCCCGTAGCGGGCCATGTAGACGTGGACCGAGCTTCGGGTGACCCAGGGGTCCTGGCGCAGCAGCCGGACACACGGGAATGCCTTCAATTGCTCGTCGAGGAAGCGGGCGTTGTCCCACCGCGTCTGCGTCTGCGCCTCAAGGCGCTCGAGCTGGACGAGCAGCAACGCACCCTGCCATTCGGTCATCCGGTAGTTCCATCCGGCCAGGTGATGCTCGTAGAAGGGGCGTCCCGCGACGCGGCCGATGGTCTGCAGGGAGTAGCATTTCCCGGCCATCTCCTCATCGTTGGTCAGGATGATGCCCCCTTCGCCCGCGGTGATGTTCTTGCTCTGCTGGAAGCTCACGCCGCCGGCCAGGCCGATGGCGCCCAGCTTGCGGCCTTTCCAGGTGGAGCCCCAGCCGTGGCAGGCGTCCTCGATGACCGTGAGGCCGTGCCTTTGGGCGATTTCCAGGATACGGTCCATGTCGGCGGCCCTGCCCCCGAAGTGAACCGGGACGACGGCCCGCGTCCTGCCGGTGATGGCCGCCTCGACCGCGCTCGGGTCGATGTTGCCCGTGTCCGGGTCGATGTCCACGAAGATCGGGATGGCGCTCAGTTGCAGGGGGGCCGTGGCCGTCGCGATGAAGGTGTAGGCGGGCACGATCACCTCGTCGCCCGCTTCGATCCCGGCCGCTTTGAGCGCGATCTCCAGCGCCGCCGTGCCGTTTGCCACCGCGATGCCGTAGCGGGCATCCTGATACCTGGCGAATGCCTCCTCGAATTGCTCCACCTTCTGGCCGTACATCCGGCACCATTTGCGGCTCTCCAGCACCTCTTTCAGGGCGTTCAACTCCCGTTCGTCATACACCGGCCACTCGGGCCACGGCCGGGTCCGGACCGGTCTGCCGCCCAGGGCGGCCAGCTTTTGAGCAGACATGAATCTCCTTAGGTTATGGGCCGCCGGTCCCGGGTGAGCGGACAGGAAGACAACCGGCATTCCCGATGGCGGCTACGGTTCCACGAGACATCTCTCGACGTCGGTGACGAACCTCAGACGGCCGCCCCGGATGGGCAGGGCCCATGTGATTTTATCCCCGGCGACCTGCGAGGTGATCTCCGGCAGGGCGTCGAGGGTCTGACCCGGATCCAGGGGGATCAGGGCCACGGTGAGGCTGGCGGGCAGATGGACCGATCCCACGTAGGTCACCGCCGGGGCCGGGAGGAGTCTGTTCCCGCCGCGCCCGGTCCAGCCACGGCCGTGGATCTGGTCGTGGTTGTCCTCGGTGGACAGGATGGTCGTGGGCGTTCCGTTTGGCCAGTACGTGGTGTGCGGGGTTTTGTCTCCGACGGTCAGATGGGGGACGAGGCCGCCGGAGAGGGGGAGCAGGACGAGGCGCGCGCCGCCGGGGGCCGTGGCGATGGTCATCCTGTCCTGGAACGCGATCTCAATATCCGCCTCGAACTGGAAGTTCTGTTCGATCTGCGCGGTGGGCTGGCCGCCGGTCAGGATGTCCTGGAGCAGCCAGTAGGCTCTATCGACAAAGAGCATCCGGCGCTCCCACCGGACCGGCTTGAGGGGGGCAAACGAATAGCTGCCGACGAAGAGCGTATGTGCGTCCCCGGTCTCCCAGCGGTTTTGCAAAGGCGCCTTCGCCTCCCGGTCTCCGTTGGGGACACGATTGTGGCTCATGAACTCGTCCACGCCGTCTATGGTGATCGCGTTGTGCAGGAAGCCGGAGGGCTGGCGGCCGACGAAGGTGTCCGGCTCGTTGGAGGCGTAGCGGGTGCTGGAAGGGTCGATGATGAACTTTGCGCCGCAGGCGGTGAGGACGAAGCTGAGCCTGTCTCCGTGCTGGTGGCTGGTGCCCCAGGGGCCTCCGTCGATGGCCATGTAGCGGGCCTTCGGCTCCCAGTCGCTGCGCATGGTATAGTAGCCGCACCACTGCTCCTGACCCCTGACCGGCCATTCCGTGAAGGGGGGCAGGGGGCCGTCATAGGTCTGCCTGCGGACGGTCTCGGCCCAGGGGAGGTCGAGCCAGCGGGTGAGGGGGGGCTCGATGTATTCGCCCACCTGATGGGCGTAGAGGTCTCCGAAGGAGGGCAGCCACCAGGTCGGGTCAGAGAGGGCGACCATGCAGACGACCATCTCCTTCACTTTGCCCCGGATGGCCCGGATGGCCTCCTCGTCGCGCAGGGCGTAGGCCATGCCCTGCTGGAACAGGGAGACGGAGGCGGAGTAGGCCGTGGTCAGCTCGATGCACATGCCGTCGGGATAGAAGGCTTCGTTGAAATACTGGGCGGCCAGTCCGGCGTTGTAGGCGCGCCAGGCGGGGGTCCGTGCAAAGTCGTCCAGGATGGCCAGGGCCTGAGCCATCGAATAGATCATGGCGCAGCCGCCGTTGTGCCGGGCATCCACCTGGGATTTGATCTCGAAGCGGAGGTAGGCGACCTCCTGGACCATTCGTTCCAGGATGCGCAGGAGCGCCTCGTCGCTGGCCTGGGGATAGCGGCGGATGAGGTGGATGGTCTCCGACAGTTCGGTCAGGCGCTCCGGGACCATGCACCAGTACCAGGGCTTGGCCACGGTCGTGTGGTTGACCCAGCCCTCCCGGACGGTGTGGCCGGCGAAGTCCTGGATGGGGTAGGCGTCCATGTAGTCCAGGATGTGGTCCACGGTCCAGCGGAGGTACTTCGGGTCGCCGGTGTGGAAGATGGCCTCCCGCAGCGTGCCCAGGACGGGGAAGCGCGTGAGGCAGGAGAGGGGGGAGCCGTACCAGTCCAGGCCGGTCGGCGGCGCCTCATAGATGCTGTAGCCGTCCCACATGTGGCCGGCGAGCAGGCCGTCCGCGCGTGCAGTGTCGAACTTCGGGTCGGGGGTCCGGGCGGGCCAGTCCGTCAGCAGCGGGGAGGTGAACGGGCGGGCGCGAAAGTGGGCGATGCAGGCCCTGCCCGCTGCCTCGACATCCCCTCTTTCGAGGGCGGCTTTGACGTCGGTGAGCTCAGGCCGGGTCAGGTCCAGGTCGCGCAGAAAGGCCTCGCGGCTGGGGAGGACAAACTCCTCTACGGAAATTCTTGCATCGGGCGCGGTCATGAAGATTCCCTTTCCTCATTTAAGTTCAGATGGTCTTTCGACTTTTTTACGGGAGGGGTCATTCTGAACGGAGCCCTTCGACAATCTCAGGATAAACTCCACGAAGTGAAGAATCTCCAAACCCTTTGAAATAAATGAGATTCTTCGTCCACCCAACCTGTCGCTCCCCTAAGGTCGCGACCCTCCTCCCTGGCTCAGAATGACCAACCTATTCCCACCAAGATGTCGGATGAGCCCTTTTCGTCTGGGAAGGATAGCGAAATTCTGATGGAGATTCAAGTCCACATTTTGGAAACTTTTGTTTGCATCTGAGCATGGGGGTTTTTATATTCCCTGGGACGAGAGGCATCACTCTTCCGGGAATTTGTTACAGGCTTGACTCTGAGAATACAAAATGACCGCGTCCATCACACATCTTGGTCAGTTTTTAAAGCAGATACGCCAGGAAAAAGAATTCTCAATGAGGCACGTCGAGCACCAGAGTAAGGTGACCTTCCCGGACGATAAGAAGCGCCATATTTCTCATACGTATCTCAGAAAACTTGAGGAAGGCAGGTACGAGACCCCCAGCCCCCTTAAACTCAAGACGCTTGCCCTGATTTATGGGGTCGAACATTCGGAGTTGCTGAGGCTGGCAGACTACCTGGAAGGCAGATCGGGAACCCCTGTCCGGGCGCAACAGGTCGCAGAAAAAACTCCTCAGGAAAATCCTGATCTCTTCAACCCGGAAATCGCAAGCAAACTGAGAAACCATTTAGAGGCCAACGGGATTCACGCAGACTATTTTTTTCAATCTCTCCTCTCTCTTAGCAAAACGTCCCTCTCCGTGGTCAACCGCCTCGTGTCCGTAATGAGTGTCCAGGAGAGAGAAATTCGGAAAAACCCCAAACACCGGGTTATGGTTCAGGAATAATGATGGACTTCGACCTCCCCCTCTCCAGGTCTGATTGGGAGCGGACCCCGCAGCCGGTGAAAGACTACATTCTCGCGCTTCAGGCGACCATCCAGAGGCTTCAGGCCGAGTTGAACAAATACCTGCCTTCTCCTGCAGAAGGAGACGCGAATTTTTTGAATTTCAACGGATTAACCGATTACCTGGTCACGCCCTATCCTCTGGATGTGTCCAAAAAGGAATTCACCTTCGAGGCCCGGATCCACGTTCGGGGAAACCGGGCTGGAGAGTTCAAGATCGTTCACATGTACGGGCCGGACCAGAGGGACACCAACTGGGTCAAGGGGCCACCCAGGAATGTCGGCCTGTCCTACCAGTGGGGGGGCGTCTGGTGGGGCGTCATCGACTGTACGGGGGTATTTCACGCTATCCACTCAGGCCCGGCCCGGTCTGGCGACGTGAATCCGCCCTTGAGCTACATGGACAACATTGACAGCGTGCCGGTGGATGCCTGGCATCATATCGCAGGGACCTGGGACGGGGAGATCATGAAGCTCTACATGAATGGGGAGATCGTCAACACAGCCCCTTTTATCGGCCAGGTGACCCTCTCCACAAGAGCCTACATAGGGGCTCACTTCGGCGGGACGCATCAATTTTTTTCCGGAAGGCTGGATGACGTGCGCATCTGGAACCGGGCGCTGACCTCCCAGGAAGTGACCTTTCATCGGGATGGGGGGATGATCGACGACGATGAAAACCTGGTGATCAACTACAGCTCGCGCTATCGACTGGCCCCCGTTTTGGAAGGGCGTATGCTGCCGGAAGGCAGCCCTCTCGGAGGCGAGGATTCCTGCTCAGAGCAACTCAGGGCGCTGGAGGCACAGATCGAGGATGCTCCTGGAGGGATGGACAGCCTGCCCCTCTCGCAGTCGAGACTCATTCAGGAATTGACCGAGCACCTCCTGGACCTGGAGCGTCGGAGGAGGGGGAAATAAATTTTTTGAGAATGTTGGAAATAATTATTTCCAACATGGATATACAACTCCCCAGATTATCTCTTACGTCTTCTCCTCAAAGATGAGACGAAGAACCCGGTAGAGTTTGTCCAGGTCTTTTCGAGGGACCTTCTGGAGCAGGTCAACTATGCGCTTGATTCGTGCCTCCGCCGGTCTGCCTGCGCTTTCGTCGGTCAGGAGGTCCACCAGGTCCAGATGGAAGAATGCCGCGATGCGACTCAGGGTCTCCAGAGAGGGCGTTTTCTGGCCCCTCTCCAGCAAGCCGACGTACGACCCGTGCAGGTTGAGGCGTTCCGCCAGGGTCTCCTGGGTCAATCCGGCCTCCTTGCGAAGCTGCAAGATTCTTTTCCCAAGCTGTGTGCGCAGGTCCTTCATGATAGTCTCCACTGGGGCATGAAAGGATACTTCCTTCCGCCTACCGCAAACAGAGACCATAAGAATTATTTTTATTGACTTAAAGAATTAGACACTGCTCACTCACGATCACCGTTATGCTGCCTTCTTCAAGCTTGATGGCTTTTCAAGGAGACCCGACAACTCGTTGATTTTCTGTTGATACAAAGGGTGTTTCAGCATGCGGGCATACAGGTCCAGTTCCAGGGCTTTTTCAAGGGTGCGCGTC
>SICM01000096.1 GCA_009694805.1 Candidatus Latescibacterota bacterium | reverse complement strand
CGAGCATTTCTTAGGAGAACTCACCCATTGGCCCGCCTAAAGTGGCCTCTGCGCCCCTAATTGCTGAAAAATCGAGCAGTCACCTCTTTTTGACCCTAATTTAACGTATTCTGCTACAGCGAATTACGCTTAACTTTACGAGGATGGACGTTCGACATTCGTTCCATACCGAAATCCGATTCAGGATCTGAGCCATGGCAGAACTAAAAGACACCATTGAGGAATTGATCGAGGAGTCCTACCTGATGGGGCGGTCGGAGAGCGAGATCAAGGCCGATCTGGACCGCTTCATCGACGCCTGTGAGAAGGTCATCCGGGAGCAGGTGCGGGACAAGGGAAAATTAGAGGATCTGGCGGAGAAGCTGGTCCTGGCGCGCACCTGTAGCCTGGTGTCGGATCTGTCGGATTCCGGACACGAGGGGGGGGCGCTCCGGGAGGAGGGGGGACAGAAGTCCTCCGCCGAGCGGTTTGCGGAGAAGGTGGCCCGGAACAAACGGATCATCCTGAAGGCGATTGGAAAGTGCGATCCCAGACTCGTGGACCTGATCGAGCGCGAGCGGTTTCCGGGCGTGGTCCGGGAGCCGAAACGCCCCAAGGTGTCCATCAAGCCCAGGAAGGTTCTGGGCGAACGGTCGCATCTCCTGGTGCTCCGGTTCTGCTACGGCCTGACCCTGATCTTCATCTTTTACCTGATCTATCTGGTCTGGTTCCAGAAGATCTGACCTGAGAGGCCCATGCCCCGACGCACCGACCTCAAGAAAATCATGATCATCGGATCCGGCCCCATCGTCATCGGGCAGGCGTGCGAGTTCGACTACTCCGGCACGCAGGCGTGCAAGGCCCTCCGGGAGGAGGGCTATGAGATCGTCCTGGTCAACAGCAATCCGGCCACGATCATGACCGACCCGGAGACGGCCGACCGGACCTACGTGGAGCCGATCACCCCTGACGTCTGCGCGGCGGTCATCGAACGCGAGCGACCGGGTGCGCTGCTGCCCACGCTGGGCGGGCAGACCGGCCTGAACGTCTCCGTGGCGCTGGCGAGGTCGGGCGTCCTGGACCGGTTCGGGGTGGAGATGATCGGGGCCAAGCTGGAGGCCATCGAGAAGGCCGAGAACCGAGAGATGTTCAAGTCGTCGATGGAGCGCATCGGCCTCGACCTGCCCAAGGGCCGGTTCGCCTACTCGATCGACGAGGCCCTCCGGTTGGTGGACGATGTCGGTTACCCCGCCATCATCCGCCCCTCCTACACCCTTGGCGGGGCGGGGGGGGGCATCGCTTACAACGCCGAGGAGTTCGAGGAGATGGCCGCGCACGGCATCGACCTGTCCCCGATTCACGAGATCCTGATCGAGGAGTCGGTGATCGGGTGGAAGGAGTTCGAGCTGGAGGTGATGCGCGACCTGCACGACAACGTGGTCATCATCTGCTCCATCGAGAATTTCGACCCGATGGGCGTCCACACCGGGGACTCCATCACCGTGGCGCCCGCGCAGACGCTGACGGACAAGGAGTACCAGATGATGCGGGACGCCGCCATCGCCGTCATCCGGGAGATCGGCGTGGAGACGGGCGGGTCCAACATCCAGTTCGCCGTGAACCCCGCCAACGGGCGCATGGTCATCATCGAGATGAATCCCCGCGTGTCCCGCTCCTCGGCCCTCGCGTCCAAGGCCACCGGGTTCCCGATCGCCAAGATCGCGGCCAAGCTGGCCGTGGGCTATACGCTGGACGAAATCACGAACGACATCACGCGGGAGACGCCCGCCTCGTTCGAGCCGACGATCGACTACTGCGTGGTCAAGATCCCCCGCTGGACGTTCGAGAAGTTCCCCGGTTCGCAGGACATCCTGGGCACACAGATGAAGTCGGTGGGGGAGACGATGGCCATCGGCCGGACGTTCAAGGAGGCCCTGCAGAAGGGGCTGCGGTCCCTGGAGATCGGGCGGGCCGGGCTGGGGGCGGACGGCAAGGACTTCGACCCTGTGACGCTGGACAGGGACCTCCTCACGCAGAAACTCCAGGTCCCCAATTCCCAGCGCATCTTCTACATCAAGACCGCCCTGGAGGCGGGCATGCCCGTGGACGAGGTCCACGCCCTCACGAAGATCGATCCCTGGTTCCTGCACCACATGCGGGAGATCGTGGCGTTCGAGAAGGAACTGGCGGCGATGGTGGCGTAACCGACCCTTTCGACAAAGGAATTTGATGAATCGTTCGTTAACCCTGCAAGACCTCCTGTCCAAGATCGACCCCGCCGCGCTGTTGAAGGCCAAGCAGTACGGTTTCAGCGACCGGCAGCTCGCCCACCTCTGGAAGACCGACGAGGCCGTCATCCGCCAGCTCCGCAAGCGCCTCGGCATCCTGCCCACTTACAAGACCGTCGATACCTGCGCCGCCGAGTTCGAGGCCCACACGCCGTACCACTACTCGACCTACGAGAGCGAATGCGAGGTGGTGCGCACGGACCGGAAGAAGATCATGATCCTGGGCGGCGGGCCCAACCGGATCGGGCAGGGCATCGAGTTCGACTACTGCTGCGTCCACGCCTCGTTCGCCCTGAAGGAGGACGGGTTCGAGACGCTCATGGTCAACAGCAACCCGGAGACGGTCAGCACCGACTACGACACGTCGGACAAGCTCTATTTCGAGCCCCTCACGGTCGAGGATGTCCTGAACATCGCCGAGGTGGAGCGGCCCGACGGGATCATCGTGCAGTTCGGGGGGCAGACCCCCCTCAACCTGGCGCGCGGCCTGGAGGCCGCCGGCCTGCCGATCATCGGCACGTCGCCCGACAGCATCGACGTGGCGGAGGACCGGAAGCGATTTTCGGCCCTGATCGAACGCCTCGACATCCGCCAGCCCGAGAACGGCACGGCCACCTCCGTGGACGAGGCCGTGGCCGTGGCGGAGCGAATCGGGTATCCGGTCCTCGTCCGGCCCTCCTTCGTGCTGGGCGGACGGGCCATGGTCATCGTCTACGACCGGGAGACCCTGGCCCGCTACATGAAGACGGCCATCGGGGTGGGGGGGGACCGTCCGATTCTGGTCGACCGGTTCCTGGAGGATGCCCAGGAGTTTGACGTGGATGTGGTGGCCGACGGGAAAGACGTGGTGATCGGGGGCATCATGCAGCACATCGAGAACGCGGGCATCCACTCCGGGGACAGCGCGTGCGTGCTCCCGCCTCACGCGGTCTCGGATGAGAATCTGGCGGATATCCGTCGGCACACCCACGCCCTGGCCCGCGCCCTGAAGGTCGTCGGCCTGATGAACGTCCAGTACGCCGTCCAGGACGGCAAGACCTACGTTCTGGAGGTCAACCCGAGGGCCTCCCGGACCGTGCCGTTCGTGAGCAAGGCCATCGGCGTTCCCCTGGCCAAGATCGCGGCCCGCGCGATGGTCGGCAAGAGCCTCCGGGAGCAGGGGTTCACACAGGAAGTCCACATCTCCCACATCGCCGTCAAGGAGGCCGTCCTCCCGTTCCTCAAGTTCCCCGGCGTGGACACGGTCCTGGGCCCGGAGATGAAGTCCACCGGGGAGGTGATGGGCATCGACACCGACTTCGGCATGAGCTTCCTCAAGGCCCAGCTCAGCGCGGGCGTCCGTCTCCCGCAGAGCGGGGCCGTGTTCATCAGCGTCAACGACCGGGACAAGCCCGGCGTTCTGGACATCGCCCGACGGCTTTCGGCCCTCCCCTTCACGATCCTGGCCACGTCGGGGACGCAGCAGTTCCTCGTGAAGCAGGGTGTGCAGGCGGAACGCATCTCCAAGCTGAACGAGGACCGCCCCCACATCGTGGATGCCATCAAGAGCAGCCAGATCGTCCTGATGATCAACACCCCTCTGGGCGAACGGTCGCAGCGCGACGAGGTGGCCATCCGGAGGGCTGCCCTCCAGTATAACGTGCCCTACACGACCACCCTGTCGGGGGCGTCCGCGGCCGTGGCGGGCATCGAGTCCATCCGAACGAAACCGCTTCAGGTCAAGACCCTGCAGGAATACCACCAGAAGAAGACGTGAAGCGTGATCCGCAGATGAACGCAGATGAACGCAGATGAACGCAGATAAAGACCCAAGAAGTGTGAAGTAAGACATGAAACGTGACGACCCTCTTTCGCCCCCGGTCTCTTCGCCTATCCTCTTATGAAACGCCTCTCTCTCACAGTAGCCCTCCTGCTCTGCCTCTCCTCCGGCTGCGTCTATTTCAACACTTTCTACAATGCCAAGCGACGTTTTGATGAGGCGGAGAAGCAACGGCTGAAAGCGGAGGAGAACCCGAACGACCTGTCGGCCAGGCGGACGGCGGGGGACATCTATTCCCAGGCGATCACCAAGGCCTCCGCCATCCTGGACCTGCACCCTGACAGCAAGTACGTGGATGACTCCCTGATGATCATCGGGAAGGCGGAGTTCTGGCGGGAGCACTACCTGGAGGCCCTCCGGAAGTTCGCCGAGCTGCAGTCCAACTTCCCGAAGAGCGAGCTGCTGGAGGAGTCCCACCTGTGGGAGGGCAGGGCCTACTGGAAGATGGGGCAGTACGCCGACGCCCGGCGCATTCTTCTCGACCTGGCCCGTGAGGGGCGTTCGTTCTTCGCGGACCATGCCGCCTTCGCGCTGCTGGAGGTCGAGATGGAGCAGAAGGACTACTCCTCCGTCATCAAAGAGGGGGAGGAACTGCTCACCCACCTCCGAACGGGCAAGCTCAGGGCCGGGATCTACCAGAAGATCGGCGGGGCGCAGGTCGCGCTCGCGCGCTTCGACGTGGCCGAGGAGGCCCTGCGAAACGTCCTCAAGCACGCCCCCTCTCCCCGGATGGAGTACGAAGCCCGGACCTCTCTGGGCGCCATCCTCGAAGCGCGGGGGGTGTTCGCGAAGGCGCGAGACCTCTACGCGGGGATGCTCCGGATGAAGCACCTCAAGCGGGGGTTTGAAGCGGACATCCGCCTGAACCTCGCCAGGACCCTTTTCCGCACGGGGCAGGAGGATGAGGCCTACCGGCTCTGCAAGGGCGTGACCGAGGGGTTTCCTCGCACCCCTCAGGCCGCCATGGCCTACTATCAAATGGGTCTGATCGCCCAGCGACAGAACCGGAAACCCGAAGAGACCAAGGAACTCTTCAGGAAGGCGCAGCAGGAAGACCGCAATGCCCCGGCCTACGAACTCGCCCGCCAGCGTCAGGAGGACCTGGAGGCCCTCGAACGCTATCTTCAAAAAATCGCCTCCGATTCCACCGGGGCGCTGGACACCGTGTTCGACCTGGCCGAGCTGTATCGTCAGCGCCTCAACGAGCCTGATTCCGCCCTTGTGGCCTACCGCCGCGTGGCGGAAAAGGACACCACGAAGGACCTGGGGCCCAAGGCGATGTACGCCATCGGGTGGATCTACACGGAGGTCAAGCAGGACAGCGCTTCGGCCCGGGAGGCCTTTGCCTCTCTGGTGCGGAATTATCCGGGAACGGCATACGCGGAGGCCGCCGCGTCCTGGCTGCACGACGGGACCGTGTCCAACGAGGCCGCGCGAGCCCGCTTTCTGGAGGCGGAGCGTCTCCGCTTCTCCGGCGCGGCCCCCGGGACCTATCTTCCGATTTTAGAGCAGATCGTCTCCGACTATCCTGGCGACGTCTACGCCGCCAAGGCCCTCTACGCCGTGGCGTGGACGCACGAGAACGCCCTCCGGGAGGAGGCGGTGGCCCGTGAGCGGTATCAGGAGGTTTCGGAGCGGTACGGGAACACGGCCGTGGGGGATCTGGCCAGGCAGAAGTTGGAGGCCATCGCCGAAGAGGGCCGTGCGGACTCTCTCCGTCTGGTGGCGAGGGCCGAAGAGGGCCGTGCGGACTCTCTCCGCCTGGTGGCGAGGGCCGATTCCCTCCGGGAGGCCGCCCGCGCAGACTCCATCCCGGCGAGGGTCGATTCCCTGAAATCCCTCCCCCCTGATTCCGTCCGCGCCCTTCCGGGGGGCGTCATGCCGGAACCCTCCGTCCGGAACGAGGTCGTCGCGCCGGATACTTCCGTCCAGTCCCCCAGGGTGGCGCAGACCGCGCCTCTCGTCTATCCCGACAGCCTGAAGGTGTACCCCACGGAGGTCCAGGTCACCCTGAAGGTCCTGGTGGGGAAGGACGGGCGCGTCAAAGAAGGCCTTTTCGTGCGCGGTCCCTACCGCTACTATGAGGCTGCCCTCGCCACGGTCAGACAGTACACCTTCATCCCCGGCGCCCGCGACGGCCAGCCGGAGGAGATGTGGGTCGAGCAGATCGTGGAGTATTTACCCCCGTAGGGGCGATCCTTGTGATCGCCTTCATCGGGCGATCCTTTTCATCAGGCGAATTGGGCGAATACAAGATTCGCCCTTACGACACCGTATGATCCAAGAGACCGGTCGCATCCTGTCCCACGAGGCGGTGGCGGAGGGCATCCACCTCCTGCGCATCGAGGTCCCGCGCATCGCCGCCTCCATACGCCCCGCGCAGTTCGTCAACGTTCGGGTCGCACCCGCGTGGGACCCCTTTCTCCGGAGGCCCTTCAGCGCCCTGCGGAGAGATCGGGCTGCCGGGTGGGTCGATCTGCTGTATGAGGTCGTGGGCCCCGGCACCCTGGCTCTGTCGCGTCTTCGGGCTGGAGATGGGCTGGAGGCGCTCGGCCCCCTGGGGCAGCCCTACGTCCCGGAGGCCGGGCGCGTGGTCCTGGTGGGGGGCGGGGTGGGCATCGTCCCCCTGGCCTTCTGGGCGGCGGAGGAGCCCCGGAGCGATGCGGTCCTGCTGTTTGGCGCGGCCCGGCGGGGTCGGCTCCCCGACCTGCGGCGTCTGATTCCAGCCGGTCTTCCGGTGGAGGTCGCGACGGACGACGGCAGCGTGGGGCATCGGGGGTTCGTGACGGACCTGATGGCGCGCCACCTCGCGCCGGGGGACTGCCAGGTGTTCTGCTGCGGACCCACTCCCATGATGAAGGCCGCCGCCGGGATCGCCGCCCGGTTCGGCGTCTCCTGCCACGTCTCCCTCGAAAACCACATGGCCTGCGGGTTCGGGGCCTGCGTGGGCTGCGTCGTGGAACACCCGGCCGAGGCCGACCCCTACCGTCGGTATCGCCGCGTCTGCGTGGAGGGGCCGGTGTTCGACGCATCTCAGATCGCGTGGCCGTGATGGTCGATATGTCCGTTGACATCGCGGGGCTTTGTCTCCGAAACCCGGTGATGCTGGCCTCCGGCACGTTCGGGCACGGGGCGGAGTACGCGGGGTGGTTGGATTTCACGCGCATCGGAGGCGTGGTCACCAAGACGATCACGATGTCCCCGCGCGCGGGCAACCGTCCCCCGCGCACGGTCGAGACGCCGGCGGGCATGCTCAACTCCATCGGCCTCCAGAACCCGGGGCTGGAGGGGTTCATCGCGGAGAAGCTGCCCGCGCTGAAGGACCTCCCGACGGCCGTGGTCGTGAGTATCGCGGGCACCTCCGTGGAGGAGTTCGCGGAGATGGCCCGGCGGCTGGACGGGCTGCCCGGGGTCCACGCCCTGGAGCTGAACATCTCGTCGCCCAACATGAAGGACGGGGGCATGCTGTTCGGGTGCAGCCCGAGGGCCGCCCACGACGTGACCGCCGCGGTGAAGCGCGCGGTCCGGACGCCGCTGATCGTCAAGCTGACCCCCAACGTCACGGACATCGCGGAGATCGCCGCCGCCGTGGAGGAGGGGGGAGCGGACGCAGTCGCCCTGATCAACACCCTCCTGGGCATGGCCGTGGATGCGCGGACGCGCCGGCCGATCCTGGGCAACGTCACGGGTGGGCTGTCCGGTCCGGCCATCAAGCCCGTGGCGCTGGCCATGACGTGGAGGGTGGCCCGCCGGGTGCGCATCCCCGTCGTGGGCATGGGGGGGATCTCCACGGCCCGGGACGCGGTCGAGTTTCTGATTGTGGGGGCCAGCGCCGTGCAGGTGGGGACCGCCACGTTCATCCACCCCACCTGCGCCCTGGAGGTGGCCGAGGGGATCGAGGCCTACTGCCGGGAGGCCGGGGTGAGCCGCGTTCAGGAGATCGTGGGGACGTTGAAGGCGGAGTGAGACGAAGAGGCCGTGGATCGTGGATCGTGGATCGTGGATCGAAAAGACCAAACCCATCTGGTGGGGAGAGGGCGAATCACGAATCACGAACGACGAATCACGTCTTTACAGAGAGGATCGCCCGATGGAGACGCAGGAGATTTCCTTCAAGGAGAGCATCGACCGGATGTTCGACCGGGCAGCGGCCACGCTTGACCTGCCTCCCGGCCTCGCCGAACATATCAAGATCTGCAACAGTGTCTATCAGATCCGCTTTTTCGTCAAGTTTCGCGACGGGTACAAGACCTTTGTGGGGTGGCGGGCGGTTCACAGTGACCACCGGCTGCCCGTGAAGGGCGGCATCCGCTATGCCCTCTCCGTCACGCAGGACGACGTGGAGGCCCTGGCCGCCCTGATGTCCTACAAGTGTGCGATCGTGGACGTCCCCTTCGGCGGCTCCAAGGGGGGGCTCTCCATCTACCCACGGGATTACACGGAGGCGGAGCTGGAACGCATCACCCGCCGGTTCGCCCAGGAGTTGATCGAGAAGGGGTACATCAGTCCCAGCCTGAACGTGCCCGCGCCCGACATGGGGACGGGTCCCCGCGAGATGGCCTGGATCGCGGACACCTACCGTATGCTCTACCCGAATGACATCAACGCGGTCGCGTGTGTCACGGGGAAGCCGGTGACGCAGGGGGGCATCCGGGGCCGCGTGGAGGCCACCGGTCGAGGGGTGCAGTACGCCCTCCGGGAGTTCTTCCGGCACCCCGAGGACGTGGCGCGCGCCGGGCTGCAGGGCAGCCTGGAGGGCAAGCGGGTGGTGGTCCAGGGGATTGGCAACGTGGGTTATCACACCGCCAAATTCCTGGCGGAGGAGGACGGGGCCCGAATCGTCGGGATCATCGAGCGGGATGGGGCCGTCCTGTCCGAGAAGGGCCTCCCTGTGGACAGGGTCTCGGATCACAAGTGGGAGCACGGTGGGATCAAGGGGATGTCGGGGGTGACTTTTGTGGAAGACGGGTGTTCGGTCCTGGAGGCCGACTGCGACATCCTGATCCCGGCTGCGCTGGAGGGTCAGATCACGATGGAGAATGCCCCCCGGATCAGGGCCTCCCTAATCGCGGAGGCGGCCAATGGCCCGATCACCTTTGAGGCGGACAACTATCTCCGGGAACGCGGAAAGGTCATCCTCCCCGATATCTACCTGAACGCCGGGGGGGTGACGGTCTCCTACTTCGAGTGGATCAAGAACCTCTCCCACATCCGGTTCGGGCGTCTCGACCGGCGTCACGAAGAGATGCGCGGCCGACAGATCATCGAAACCATCGAGACCATGGTGGGGCGCAAGGTTCCGGATCATCTGCGTAGCCAGCTCACCCAGGGGGCAGACGAGTTCGACCTGGTCCGCTCCGGCCTCGACGACACCATGCGCCAGGCCTACAACGAGATCCGGGATATCTTCCTCAGTAGGGACAATGTGCCGGACCTCCGGACCGCCGCGTACGTGGTGGCCATTGAGAAGATCGCCCGTGCGTACCAGGAGCTGGGGCTGTATTAGACCAAAAAGAAGGATGCTCGCTCAGAGCCTTCCTTATCGGCCTTTCCCACCTTTCTTGTTTGCCCAAGAAAGGTGGGACCAAAGAAGGGCACTCGCTCAGACGCCGCGAGGGGCTTGGCGCGGCGCAACCTTAACGTCCTGCAACCTATCGGGATTTGTGCCCCCGGTAGGTCTATGAGCTCTGTCGGACCTCAGAGGTGGGGGTTTCTGGCGCCGCGCCTCTTTTTGCCTGTACTGTGATGAAAGGGCAAGCCATGTACAAGGTCTCTTACGACGGATCAAATCAGAAGGTTCTCTGGCAGGAGATGTGGCGGCACGAGTTCCTGGAGGCGCTCCGGCACGACCCCGTCGTGATCGTCCCCACCGGCTCGGTGGAGCAGCACGGCCCCCACTGTCCGGTGGATGTGGACATCTCCGGCCCTTTCTACATGGCCGTGCGGGCGGCGCAGGCGGTGACCGACTTCCCGGTGATTGTGGCCCCGCCTGTCTGGTCGGGGTTCACGCACTACAACATGGGGTTCCCCGGCACGATTAACCTCCGGATCGAGACCTACCTGAATCTGGTGGCCGATGTCTGCCGGAGCATCCACGCCAACGGGTTCAAACGGATCGTGGTGATCAATGGTCACGGCGGGAACGACGCGCCCAACCGGGTGGTGATGAACCAGATCTCGGAGGAGAACATCTTCATCGTGGCGTTCAGTTGGTGGTCCGCGGTGCGCGAGGAGATGGTCCGGCTGGGCGAGGCGGACGGGGGGGGCGTGGGCCACGGCGGGGAATGGGAGACCTCCGTGCAGCTTCACCTCCGCCCGCACCTGATCGACCGTTCCCGCATGGTGGTGGATACGCATCCCAACCCGTTCAGCCCGGAATTACGGCACTTCGCCGGGTTTTCGGAGCGCCGGCGGGACTCGAGCAAGGTCACCGGGACGCACGGGGACCCGTTCGCGGCCTCTGCGGAGAAGGGGGAGAAGATCGTCCACGCCGTGGTGCAGAAACTCGTCCAGATGGTCCGGGAGTATCACGCCCAGCCGGTGCGGGACTACCGGGCGTTCGGGACGCACTGTCCGTGAAAACGTCCCTAAAAAAAGCGCGGCATGCATCGCCGCGCTTTTTTGTTTTCGGTGTCTCACACTCCGGTTCAGGTCCTTGAGATAACTCCGTAGTCCGCGTAGCGGTTCAGGTGCGCGCGCATCAGGGCCTGGGCCAGGACCGCATCCCGCTTCTTGAGGGCATCGTAGATGGCCCTGTGATCGTCCAGCCACTCCTGATTCCCCGGCACCCGGGCGGCGTACTCCTTCCGCAACCGCACGAAGAACCCCTCGATCACCTCGTTGAAGCTCTGCAGGACCGAGTTGTGCGCCCCCTTGAACAGGGCCATGTGGAACTTCTCGTCCGCCTCGCGCCGGTCCCCCTTCCCGGCCACGACGTCCTCCATCATCTTCAGGCCCTCAGCCATCTCCTCGAACATCACCGGGTCGGCCTTCTGGACCATCAGCGGGATGATGTTGGCCTCCAGGAACTCCCGCGCCTCCAGCAACTCCGCCATGGTCGCCCGCCTCACCTGCACGCCGAACGAGATGTGCTCGGACAGCAGGCTCATGTTCACGGATTTCACCACGCAGCCGATCTTGGGCCGCGACTCGACCACCCCGATCATCTCCAGGGACTTCAACGCCTCCCTCACGGAGGAACGCCCCACGGACAGCCGCTCCGCCAGCTCGTGCTCCGTGGGCAACCGCCCCCCCGGCTGAAGGTCATTCTCCACGATGAACGCCTTGATTGCCTCCACGACCTTTTCCCGGAGCGTCTTCCGCTCCAATGGCTTCAACCCCATCGTCAAACTCCTCGAATGATGAATGATTGGTAGTGAGCGGTGCGTGGTGAGTGATCCTGCTATCGCTGGTGACTCACCCTCGCCCCTCACGGTTCTGTTTTTACGCTATTTCCCAGCAGGCCAGCCCTTTGCGCCGACCCTTTTGGATTCGTTTCGCTTTCGACAGCAGGTTCAGATGTCCCGCCAGGGGAAAGGCGAGCTGAGGGGCGGCCTCCTCCGGCCATTTTCCAAGCGAACTGCTCACCGTGTCGATGATCTCCCGCATGGTCATCCGGCCCTTCGTCTTTCGCAGGGCGCTCAGGATCGCCCGCTCCACGCGGCGGACGAAGTCGAGGCTCTCCCGAAGAAAGGCCTGGACCTCGCGTCCGCGCATCGCCGGGTAGTGCGACGTGAGCAGGTGCTTGGGGTTCAACGCGGAGATCTTTCGGATGGAGGGCAGATAGGTCTCCGGGTAGCAATAGGTGGGGGGCATCGATGGGTTCCCCTCCGCGTCGGGGATGACGCTGCCGAGCGCTGCGTCGCAGATGATCGCCGCTTCGCTCCGGGGGTCGTAGACCATCAGATGGCCTTGCGTGTGACCGGGCACGTGCAGGATCTCCACGCGCCACCGCTCCCCCATCCGGATCTGCTCGCCTCCCTGAAGCGAGAGATCGACCCCGACTTTTCCGCCCATCATCCCGCGCGCGCCGGCCCGCTCCTCCGGGGTGAGGCCCATTCCGTGAGGCTCAGAGAACTGATTGTATCGCTCCTCCACGAGCCGGTCCGGGTCCTCCACCCACGCCACGTCCAGCTCGTGACACGCGATGAGGGCGCGCGGGGCGACCCGCCTCAGACTCTCGTCCCCGCCGAAGTGGTCCGCGTCCGCGTGGGAGATGAGGGCCAGGTCGATGCGGTCCGGACCGAGGCCCACCCGCTTCAGATAGGGGATGATGACCTGCTCCGGCGTCCGGGTCACGCCGGTGTCGATCAGGACACACCGCTCGTCGATGAGCAGGTGCTGATACAGGCTGCGCGTTCCCAGCGGGGTCTGTATGCGATGGATGCCCTTGAGGATTTCCATATCACCGGCAGGTCTTGTTTTTTATCTCTATGATCATTTTATGCTTATTGTTAATGCGATGATCATACAAAATTACTGTTAATATAGGACCCCTGCCCCTTTCTGTCAAGAGATTTGTGTGCATCTCAAAAAAATAGGCATTGCGCCCGCCTCGCAATGCCCGCTTATCTTCAAGAGATGGAGCCGACGGAGGGAATCGAACCCACGACCCGCTGATTACAAATCAGCTGCTCTACCATCTGAGCTACGTCGGCGTGTCCCGCATGCACGAAATTACGAATTGACCGGGCCGATGTCAAGGGCTACTTTCGTCGCCACCGGGCGCCCTGAGGCCCGTCTTCGATGAGGTAGCCCAGTTCCGCGAGGCGGTCCCTGACCCGGTCCGCCATGGCCCAGTTCTTCTGCGCTCGGAACTCCCCCCGCAGGTCGAGCAGAAAACTGATGAGCGCATCCTCCGCTCCGCTGGAGGCCACGCCCTGCCCCGGCTCCTGGAAGCCCAGCCCCAGGACCTCCTCGCCGAGGTCGCTGTAGAGCTTTCGGGCCGCTTCCAGGTCCTTTCGTCCCAGCGTCCCGGCGCTCAGGTAGGTGTTCACGACCCGCGCCAGGTCGAACAGCTCGCCCACGGCCTGCGATGTGTTGAAGTCGTCGTCCATCGCTTCCGTGAAAAATCGACGGGTCTGGTCGAGCAATGTGTTGAAGCCCGGATGCGATTCCTGATCGGCGGCGGTCCGGGCTCGCTCGTCCAGGGACAGCACCGTCCTCCGCAGTCGCTCCATCCCCTGCCCCGTGGCCGTGATGGCCTCCATGCTGAAGTCCAGCACGCTCCGGTAGTGGCTGTTCAGGAAGAAGAGGCGGAGGGTCTGGGGGTCCACCTCCCGCAGGGCGTCCTTGACGGTCGTGTAGTTGCCGAGGGACTTGCCCATCTTGACGCCGTTCACTGTGAGCATGTTGTTGTGCATCCAGACGCGCACGAACGGTTTCCCGGTAGCGCCCTCGCTCTGCGCGATCTCGCACTCGTGGTGGGGGAAGGTGTGCTCCAGGCCCCCGCCGTGGATGTCGAACGTCTCTCCGAGGTAGCGCATGGACATGGCCGAGCATTCGATGTGCCAGCCGGGATAGCCCACGCCCCAGGGGCTCTTCCACCGGAGGATGTGCTCCGGCTCGGCCCGCTTCCAGAGGGCGAAGTCTCGCGGGTCCCGCTTCCGCTCGTCCACGAGCACGCGCGCGCCGGCCTCCTGCTCCTCGTAGTCCCGGCCGGACAGCTTGCCATAGTCCTTGAAGTCCCGGATGGAGAAGTAGACGTAGCCATCCCTGGTGTAGGCCAGCCCCCGTTCGATCAGCCGTTCGATCAGGTCGATCTGCTCCGGGATATGGCCCGACGCCCTCGGGGAGATGTCGGGCCGCAGGGCGTTGAGCCGGTCCATGTCCTCGAAGTAGCTGCGCGTGTAGCGCTCGACCAACTCCATCGGCTCCACCTGTTCGCGCCGGGCCTGCTTCAGGACCTTGTCCTCCCCCTCGTCGGCCATCCCGGTCGTGTCGTCGGTCAGGTGCCCCACATCGGTGATGTTCTGGACGTAGCGCACCCGGTGGCCCAGGTGCCGCAGGTAGCGGACGGCCACGTCGAAGCTGATGAAGCTCTTGGCGTGCCCGATGTGGGCGTGGCCATAGACCGTTGGACCACAGACGTAGATGCCCACGTGGCCCTCTCTGAGCGGGACGAACGGCTCTTTCTTTCGCGTCAGCGAATTCGTGATGTGCAATGCCATGAAGACCCTCACAAAAGACAGGGATTGGGGAACGGCCCTCACCCTCCCCCAGATCTGTAGGGGAACGGCGCGCCGTGCCCCTACTCCTCACCCCTCATCCCTCATTTTCTTTTCAACGCCTTTTCGGCCAGCGTGTTGCACAGGTCCGGGAATGCGATGCCGGCGGCGGCGGCGGCCTTCGGCACGAGGCTCGTGGCCGTCATGCCCGGCAGGGTGTTCACCTCCAGACAGAAGATTTCCCCCTCCGGGCTCAGACGGAAATCGACCCGGGCGTAGTCCCGACACTTGAGGGCCTGAAATGCCTTCAGGCCCTGTCGCTTCGCCTCCTTTGCGGTCTCGTCGGGGATGTCTGCCGGAACCACGTAGCGCGTCCTTCCGGCCGTGTATTTGGAGGTATAGTCGTAGACGCCCTGATTCGGCACGATCTCGATGACGGGCAGGTCGTAACCCTCCAGGATGGAGACGGTCAGCTCCCGTCCGGGGATGTAGCGCTCCAGGAGGGTCTCCTCCCCGTATTCTTCGGACAGGCGCAGGGCATCGGGAAGGTCTTTGGGGTCGGCCACGATGGTCATCCCCACGCTCGATCCCTGGTCGTTCGGCTTGACCACGCACGGAAACCCGAAGGCCCGGCGCACCCGGTCCTCTATCCCGCTCAGATCCTCCCCCCGCTTCAGGAGAAACCAGGGGGGGGTGGGCACCCCGGCCTGCAGGAACAGCCGCTTGGACAGGTCCTTGTCCATGGCCGCCGCGCTGGCCAGGGGGCCGGAGCCGGTGTAGGCCACGCCGAGCATGTCCAGGACCGCCTGCACGCCGCCGTTTTCGCCGAACCCCCCGTGCAGCGCCAGAAAGACAACGTCCGTCTCCGCGATGGAGGGGGTCTTGACCGAGTCGATGGCCAGGGCCCCGTGCGCCTGCGGGAGGTCCGAGGCGCGGGGCGGTTCCAGCCCCACCCGATGGTGCGAAGCCCCCTCCTCCGGGAGCTGCTTTGCCCCGAAGGCCGTGTCGATCCGCCGGACGTCGTGGCCCGCTGTGGCGAGCACCGATGCCATTGCCTCCCCCGTGGCGAGCGAGACCTCCCGCTCAGCCGATGTGCCGCCCATCAGCACGACGATCTTCATGGCCGTCCTCTCTTCCGTCCCCCGCATCCTTCCCGCCGCGCCTTCGATGGCGATACCAGACCGCCGCTCCGCCGCCCGCAGCCAGGATGAAGAGGACCATCAGCACTCGGTTGTAAGTTTTCAGGATCCGGAGGATCAACTTCCAGTTGGAGCCGACGAGAATTCCTGTGTAGACCAGGAGACCGTTCCAGATCAGCGTCCCCAGCGTCATGTAGAGGGCCATGCGCATCGGTTTCACGCCGCCGATGCCCGCCGAGATGCCGATCACGCACCGGACGCCGGGCAGAAACCGGTTGAAGACGATCAGTTTCCCGCCGTAGCGGTCGAACCATCTCTCCGCCTGGGCGAATCGCTCCGGGGAGAAGATGCGCGGACTGCGGGCGACGAAGAAGGCCCTGCCCTTCCGGTAGCCGACGGCATAGACGAACATGCAGCCCGAGAAGCTGCCGAGCCACATCCAGATGAACACCTCGGCCTCGTTGAGCACCCCGCGCCCCGCCAGGTAGGCCCCCAGGACAATGATCGAATCGCCGGGGATCGGCGGGATGAGGTTTTCGAAGAAGGCCACGAGAAAGAGGACCAGGTAGATCAGCGCAGGGGGGTAGGCGCTGATGAAGCTCACGAACTGGTCGAGGTATTCCATAAAAGACCTTTACCGCAGAGAACGCGGAGGGAAAGGGAATGCAAAATGTAAAATGCAAAACGTAAAGTGCAAAGTGCAGATCTCATTTTGCGTTTTGTAATTTGCATTTTGCATTTTTCACTAAAAGACCCGCTGGATGCCCCTCAGTTCTACTGAGGGGAGGAAAGCGGGGGTTTTGAGTTGATAATCGTGGTTTGGGTTTGATATATTGACGGTATGGCTATCCAAAGATCATCCCATGCCGTCTATGACCTG
>SICM01000095.1 GCA_009694805.1 Candidatus Latescibacterota bacterium | reverse complement strand
AGACGAGGTGGAGAGGACGGAGGATTCTATGGCGGTTTCTCCTTGTTTTATAGGGAGTATTGGACTTCTCCCCTAAGAGATACCGCATCTTCTCCCTCTTATCAACTCCTGATTTCTGTTGAGCAAAAACCTAACCGGACGTTACTGATCATGAGGCCTACAATATAGGCTCCCCTTTCGTCCGTGTCAACACTTTTATGATGCCCTGGCAAGCCGTCCGGGTCGCTGTTCACCGCCTAAAAAAAATCGCCGGCCACGATGAGGTGACCGGCGATCTTCTCTGCCCCTGCAGATGTCAGATTACTTCGGATAGTCCACGAACTGGACGGTGATGCGCGCATCCGGGCTGGAGGCAGCCGTGTCCAGATAGACCTGATACTTGCCCGTGGCCGAAGGCGTGGTGTCCTCGACCAGCAGGGCGGCCAGCGCTCCCATGGGGCTCGTGTCCGAACGATACACGTCCGCGCCGCCTTCCACCCGGATGCCGAACACCGGGTTGCCTTTCTTGGCGTGCACCTTGAAGCAGCCCGCCGCGCGGCCCGCGGGCAGGGTGATGGCCTGCACGTCGTAGCCCACCGAGTTGCAGACCGTCCGGTAGATCAGGTTGCCTTCCTTGCCGTTGCAGGCGATGCCGGTCTTGAACGGGGTCTGTTCCTTGCTGATCAGATCCGCAGAGCAGGGCGGCGGCTCAGGCAGCGCCGGCGCCGGCGGCGGCGGTGGCGGCGGCGGGCCCAACATCGGCTGCATCAGCATCATCCCCGCAGGTTCTCCGTTCGGCCCCGGGGACATGGCCTGCTTGACCCACGCCCGGATCTCCTCCGGCTGCAACACCCCGTCCCCGTTCTTGTCGATCATCTTGAAGACCTGGTCCACAACCGCCGGATCGGGCGGCGGCGGCGGCGCAGGTGGCGGCGTCTGTGCAAATGAGACCCCGGCAGCGGCACACAGCAGGGCCGCGCCGGCCATGACGACTAACTTCTTGATGTAAACCATGGATTCCCTCCTTTTTTATCCCAGGCCCTCTTTCCGGAGGGCCTGGCAGACCGTGGATGAGGATCTCTGACTTCAAGTGAGATCCTGCCTCTCAATACCCCTTACCCTTTCTCCGCGGACAGTGTCGCGAAGAACTTAATAGATAAAATCGGTAAATCAGAGGGCAAACAATGTGAGAAAAGTCACAATTTTTGTTATTTTTCTGAGAGATACACCCGTGCGCCCTCGCCTGCGCTGTAACATTTCGGGGAATTGGTCGTCATTCTGATCATGAGGCGCGTGGAATCCGTGCGAAAAGGAGGAGACGTTGAAACCCCACATCGGCATCACCCTGGACACGCCGAAACCCGGCAAGACGCGAGAAGACGTGATCGAGACCAGCGCCCGTTACCTCCAGTCCGTGGAGGAGGCCGACGGCGCGGCGAAGCCCCTCATTGCCCCGGACCCTGCCGACGACCGGGCAGCGGCGGCCCTGGTCATCCGCCTCGACGGCCTGATCCTCTCCGGCGGGGGGGATGTCCACCCGCGCCACTATGCCCGTCCGAGAGACGCGGGGTATGAGGAGGCGCTCCGGGGGTGGCTCTACCCGGACGAGCCCCGGGATGAGGCCGAGTTCCGGCTCCTGCGCCACTATCTCCCCACGGGAAAGCCCATCCTGGCCATCTGCCGGGGTTTCCAGGTCCTCAACGTGGCCCTGGGGGGAAAGCTCATCGCCGATGTGTCCGCCCGCGAGCACAACACCCGGCGGGACGGGACATCGGGGTACCACGCCGTCGAGCTCGTCCCCGAGACCCGTCTGAGCCAGGTCCTTGGCGGCGGTGCGCACCTCTACGTCAACAGCCGGCACCACCAGGGCCTGGTCCAGGAGATGCTGGCCCCCGGCCTGCGTCCGACCGCCACGAGCGAGGTGGGGGACCTGCTGGTCGAAGGGTTTGAGGTCACCGACGACCGCTGGCTCATCGGGGTGCAGTGGCACCCGGAGCGCATCGCCGACTTCGGAGAGCGGGAACAGGAGGCCAGCAGGGCGCTGTTCCGGGCGTTCGTGGACGCGGCAAGGCGTGAGACGTGAGACGTGAAGCGTGAAGCGTGAAGCGTAAAAAGGCCCTCGCCCTCCCCCATCTGGAGGGTGAGGGCCTTTTTTTTACCAGTCGTTGAGCGGATGCCCGTTCCCGTTGAACCAGACGGTGTCCACGAGGATGCCCAGGCCCACGCCCGCCAGGTAGCCCAGGAACATGCCGAGGAACAGGGGCGCGGTGCGGCGGTAGAGGTCCAGGCCCCCCAGCTTGAGCAGCAGGGTCTTGACCAGCCAGACCAGGAAGAGCGAGGAGACGCTGCTGCTCAGGACGGAACAGGCGGAGATGGTGAACCCGATGGGGTGGAGGATCGGAAAGGCGGGGAACCGGTACCTCAGGTAGAGCAGCAGGCCATTGAACGCGGCCCCGACGCCGAGGGCCTTCACCCGGTACCAGTCCGTCCCGAAGGTCTCCTGCTGGATGCGGCTGGCGTGCAGCCCCCATATCCCGACCGCACCGTCGCTCGACCCGTTGAAGCTGACCACGCCGAAGTTGTAACTCCCGACCGTGTGGTAGCCCTGGTGGAGGGTGAACCCGATGACCGCGGCCGCGCCGGCGACGGCCCCTGCGAGCACGGCCGGGAACAGGGCCCTGCGGCTGCGGGGGTTCATGGCCGCGCCGAGGCGGGGGATGTGGGCCAGGGCCGTGATCCCGAACGTCTTGGCGTCGCAGAAGAAGGTGTAGGTGAGGCCCAGGGCCACGGCGCTGGCCGGGCCCATGCCGGAGATGCCGAAGACCTGCCAGGTGAAGGCCTGGGCGGTGATCGGCCCCCGAAGGTAGACCAGGCCGCTCTCCACAATGATGCGCGCCAGGCCGAGGTAGAGGACGAGCGTGGCGAACCAGAAGGCGAGGAGCGGGCCCCACCCCATCCCGGCCCGGCGCAGGAAGAAGACCGTGTAGACCGCACAGCCGAGCAGCAGCCAGACCGCCGTCCGGTAGGAGATCAGCTCCCCGGAATCGTCCGCCTCACCCCTCCGCGTGAACGCCTTCCGGAAGACCTCCCTCAGATGAAAACGGGCGACGTAGAGGCCCCAGGCCACGAAGACCATCATCCCCCCGAACCCCTGCCAGCCGATGGCCGGGTCGAACGAACACCAGGGGTCCGACTCGCCCACGCCGACCCCGAAGCGGTTCATCAGGCCCGATTGCAGGAGGGCCAGTACATGGAAGATGCAGATGCTCAACAGGACGTCGGACTTGGTAAAATAGCCGAAGGCCATCGTCATCGGGTGGATCTCAAAGTAGAAGGCCGGGAACCCCCTGGCGATGGAGATGACTCTGGGGTTGAGCGAATTCATGGGGATCGGCAGCGAGGGGATGGCCTGCACGAACCAGGTGGTGATGTTCCAGGCGAAGACCAGCAGGACGATCCAGAACCCCACCTGGAACCGCCAGGAGCGGACCAGGCGGGCCAGGGTCCCCTCGGAGCCGGACACGCCGGTCAGCTCCAGCACGACCGAGGCGATGGGGAAGGTCAGCCGCTCGTGCTCCATCCACTGCTTCCGGAGCAGGGCGACCAGGCAGAAGTTGGCCAGCAGCACTGCAAACAGGAAGGTCCCCCACCAGGCCAGGGGAGGGACCCAGGCCCCCCACGGGATGACGCCCCCTTCCGGAAGTCCCTCGTAGAACCCGACCGTGGCCCCCCGTTCGGTCACGATGCTCCAGCCGGGCAGGTGGTGGAGGAGCAGCTCTTCCCACCGGTTTTCGGGCGTGGCGAAGTAGATCGGGGCCGTGATGACGCCCAGGAAGTAGCCGGAGAGCCATTCGCCCTGCATCATCCCGGCGATCATCCCCATGCAGCAGATCGTCAGAAGCTCTGACGGCCGCAGCCCGAGCCCCCGGCGCTCCAGCAGGAGGTTGAGGCCGAGCAGGCAGATGAAGGGGATGAGGAGGGCTTCGGACAGATGGGCGAAATCGGCCCGCGAGGAGCGGACGATCAGGCTGGAATAGGCCGGCCAGAGGGTGGCCCAGGCGGAGACGGCCAGGCCGATGAGGAAGGCGCGTCGGGTCATGGAGACGGTGATCCGCAGATAGGTGCAGATGAACGCAGATGGAGGACGATGTGAGGCGTGAGACAACAGGCAACAGGCAACAGGCAGCAGGGGCGTTCAATTGAACGCCCCTACTGATTCACCCCCTCCCTCCTCCAGCACTGGGGGAGGGAGGGGGATGGGGGAAGGGTGGGGGTTTCTTACCCCTGTTCTTCCTTTCCGAGCCGGACGAAGCCGGAGGGGTTCGCCAGGTTCTGGTACTCCGTCTTGATCCAGTCGTCGCTCCGGGCCACGTCCGAGACCCGAACCTCCTGGATGAGGCCCGGGAAGCGGGCCGCGCCGCCGGTCATCCGGCCGATGGCCAGATCCACCTCGTTGGTCTGGATGGCCCCGGCGCCGGGCCTCTCGCCGACCAGCGCGCCGTCCACGAACAGCTTGATCGTCCGGCCGTTGTAGACGCCCGCGAGGTGACGCCAGCCCGGCAGGAGCGGCCGGTGTGCGGCGATGCCCACGACCGTGCCATGGACGGTGTTCACGTGGAAGCTCGGCCCGGGCACGGCGGCGCAGAGTCCGCCGTTGTGCCCGAAGTCGCAGTACTTCAGGCAGAACGAGGCGTTCTGGCCTGTGGTGTCGTGCCTCAGAATCCTCCCGTGCATCTTGTCCGCGTGGGGGTCGAAGTCGGGCGCGGCATAGAAGTAGCGGCCGTCGAACGCCCCGGCGTTGTAGCCCACGGAGACCAGGCCGTCCGCGCGCTCCGCGTCCACCCCGGCCCAGGCCCTCGGGTCGTCGAACGCCGCGAGCGTGTCGTAGCGCAGGTAGTTGCCGTGGAAGTTGCTCTTGTTCTCCCCCTCCTTCACCCGCCGCTGGTAGGGCACGTAGTAGATGTAGCGGCCGTCGAAGTAGGCCCCGTCGAACCCGGCGGTCTCGACCCCGGAGGTGTTGGCGGCGTCGTAGGCCTTCCAGCTCCGGTCGTCCCCGAACTCCCCCTGCGTGTCGTAGCGCACCATGCAACTGTTGGCGTAGGCCGCGAAGTAGATGTAGCGGCCGTCGAAGGCCCCGCCCACGTTCATCCCCGTGCCGAGCGGCCGGGTGTCATAGACGCCCCAGCTCTCCCGGTCCTCGAAGTCCCCCCGGGTGTCGTAGCGGAGCGCGACGCCGGTGCAGAGCGGGATGAAATAGATGTACCGCCCGTCGAACAGCCCGCCGTCGTAGCAGGCCACGTCCTCGCCCAGGGCCGCCTTCACGTCGAACACCCGGTAGCTGGACGGGTCCTTGAAATCGGCCTGCGTGTCCAGCCGCAGGACCTTCCCGCTCAGGACGGCCTCGGAGAGCGGCCCCCCGGGGTTGGCCGCGTAGCCGGGGCAGAAATAGACGTAGCGGCCGTCGAAGGCCGCGGACTGGTGGGAGTCCGGCACGCCCGCGTCGAACGCCTCCCAGCTCGCGCTGCTCTTGAAGTCCCCGTGCGTGTCGTAGCGCAGGACCCGGCTGTGGTAGCCCGTGCCCTCGTCGCGGGGCGTGAAGATCATGTACCTGCCGTCGAACACGGCCCCGTAGTAGCAGACCGTATGCAGGCCGTCCGTCCGGCTGGCGTCGTAGCCCTCGTAGCTGGCCGGGTCGTGGAAGGCCTTCTGGGTGTCGTAGCGGAGGATGTTGGCGTGGACGGAGAACCGGTCGCTCTTGTAGGACCGGATGGGGCAGAAGTAGACGTGACGCCCGTCGAACGCGGCCCCGTAGAAGCCGGTCGTGTCCAGGCCGTCCGTCTTCCCGGCGTCGAAGGCGTTGAAGGTGTTGAACGAGGAGAGGGACTCCCACCGGGAGACCAGGGCCTGCATGGCCTCCGGGTGGAAGGCGTCGGCGTGGACCCAGGCCTCGACCGTGATCTGGTCGCGGACGTTCAGGGCGTCGCTGCCGGGGACCATGGCGTCGGCGTCGTGGGCGTCCTGGAGGTGCCGGACGAGGCGGACGTGCGCGTCCCAGACACCCTCCCTGCCCCGGGGGGTGACCGGCCCTCCATAGCGTAGATGGATCTCCGTGTCTTTCGCGCACGAGACCTCCGGGACCCGGACCCACGCCCTCAGCGCGCCGCTTTCGGGGGCATAGGAGACGAGCTCGTGGGGGAGCGCCTTCCCGTCCGGCAGGGTGAAGAGGAGGTCGTCTCCGTCCGGATGCGCGACGTGTCCGCCGTGCGCGGTGGACTTCAGGGCCGCGTCCGTCAGGGAGACCAGGACGGGGAAATCGCGCTGGTCCGTGTTCGGGACCCGGGTGTGATCGATCGAAAGGCGTCTTCTGTAGCCTGCCATGAATCTGTCCTCCCAAAAGGTGTGAGACGTGAGGCGACCTCACCCTCCCCCAACCTTTAAGAAAAGCCCTTGATGCCCCCTCCCTCTCCGCACGCGGAGAGGGAGGGGGTATGGGGGTAGGTGAGGTCCGTTTGCCTGCTTAAAATACAGCACGTGTCCCCGACCTCGAAACCAGATCACATCCACGATGAAGGAGAGGCCCGCGCCCGTGAAGTGCCCGATCACCAGGCCGATGAAGAAGGGTTTGGCCCGGTTGAACAGGAGCATCCCGCCGAGCCGGAGGGTGACCACCTTCACCAGCCAGATCACGAAGAAGGTGAGGACCGTCCACCGCACCGGCGACGTGGAGGCCACGGCGAACCCGATGGGATG
This sequence comes from Candidatus Latescibacterota bacterium, assembly GCA_009694805.1. Taxonomy (GTDB): domain Bacteria; phylum Latescibacterota; class UBA2968; order SICM01; family SICM01; genus SICM01. Next base: position 9,561 of record SICM01000095.1, on the reverse strand, counting down.
GAGCCGCCACCAGGCGAACCGGTGGCGCAGATAGGTGAGCGCGAGTGTCACCAGGAGGCCCAGGCCCAGGAACTCGAAGTGGCCCGCCGAGATCCCCTGGCCGGCCTTCATCTTGGAGATCATCGTGTCATAGGGGACCTGGCCCCCCTCCTGGAACACGAAATCCCCGAAGTTGTAGCTCCCGAAGGCGTAGCCCAGCTTCAGGGAGAACCAGAAGGAGAGGAGCAGGCTGACCCCCAGGGCGGCCAGGTAGGTCCCCCGTGGAAACCGGCGTTCGCTGTGTACCTTGGCCGCGTTCGCCCCGCACGGCAGGAAGGCCACGATGGGGTCGCAGACCCAGCCGTAGGAGAGCGCCAGGCCCGTCATCGTGGACCCGCTCAGCGCGGCCGGGCCTATCATGTGGATCGGAAACGCCTGGGGCACGAGCGGCCCCAGGACGAACATCAGCCCCCCCTCGATCACGGCCCGGGTCAGCCCCAGGAAGATCGTGACCACCGCGTACACCAGCAGGATCGCGGCGGGCAGGGCGATGCCGAGGGCATGCAGGTAGAGCACGATGTAGACCCCCGCCCCCAGAAACCCGAAGACCGCCGCGCGGTAGGACAGGATCTCACCGCTGTCGTCCACGCCCTGGTCGCCCCGGAACGCCTTTCGGAGCACCTCCCGGAGGTGTCCGCGCGTGGCGTAGACCCCGCCCAGCGTCATGGCCGCGAACGCCCCGAAGGACTGCCAGGCCAGGGCCGCGGGGGTGATGGAGTGCATCTCCGAGGCCCCGACGCTGAACCCCGTCCGGTTGAACAGGGCGATCTCCAGCAGATGGACCAGGTGGAAGACCCAGATGCTGAGGGTGACGTCCGCGTTCGCGAAGTAGGCGAGGCCCAGGAGGGGAAAGGTGAGGATCGCCCGGATGCCGGGGAAGACCTTTCCGCCGGGGATGTTCAACTGGAACGGGGGGAGGACCGGCCACCCGGAGTTGAAATAGCCCGGTATATTCCAGAGAATCTTGAGGGCCGCCACGCCGAAACCGGCCCAGAACAGCCGGCTCCGCAGGAAACCGGGCCCCCTCTCCTCCGCCCCCTCCATCAGGGCCAGCGGCACCGAGGCCACGGGGAAACTGAGGCGCTCCTGCTCGATCCAGGGCTTGCGGAAGACCGCCACCAGGCAGATGCACAGCGTCAGCGTGGCCACGATCAGCGACCCCCACCAGAACAGCGGCCCGACCCAGACACGCCAGGGGATGGAGACGCCGGGGGGGAGTCCCTCGAAGAACCAGGCCATCTCCGGCCCGCCCTCCGGCACGGCCCAGCGGGGAATGTGGGGATGCAGGTACGTGGCCCAGCCGTTCTCCGGCGTGGCGTAGTAGAAGGGGGACGCCACAATGGAGATCAGGTAGCCCGTCATGCCGTAGGTGGGTACGGAGACCGCGGCCGTTAGCATCATGTAGACGACGCCCAGGTCGTCGCCCCGGAGCGCGAACCGGGGCCCGGCCCGCCTGAGCAGGGGGTTGAGAAAGAGCGCGATCAGGATGAACAGGAACGCCAGGCCCAGCGGAAAGTAGTTGGTCGTCATGTAGGAGGACCGGACGACCCACTCCGAGTAAGGCCCGGCCAGCGTGACCAGGACGACCGCGACCAGGCCGACGGCCGTGGCCCGGACGGTCAGAACGGGTTTTGCCTGTAGTTCGGGCATGATCTCCGTAAGGCAGGGCGATCACAGGGGATCGCCCCTACTCTCCGACCTGGAAGACCGCCTCCTTCGAGGACGTCTGGTTTCCGATGAGGTCCGTCACCACCACCTTCACCGTGACCCGGCCCGGCGCGACGCCCTTCAGGTCCAGTTCGAGGTGCTGCGTCTCCGTCTCCCGAAGGCCCAGCCGCTCCTGGGTCACGGAGACCTCCTGGTCCCCCTTCTTCCCCTGAAACGACCGGACCATCTGGGAGATGATGCCGGGGGCATTTCCGGAGCGGATCGTGTGCTCCACCGTGTAGCTGGCCCTGCCGGACTCGTCCCGCGCGAGGTTGTAGATTTCGTAATAGACCACCACCGGCTGCCCCTTCCCGTAGAGCCGCGTGGGCATGGGGATCACCTGGAGACCCTGCCTGGCGAACCGGCTCTCCCCCTGGCCCTCGGAGACCTTCCAGGCGAGCTGGACGTCGCTGAGCCTGAGCGGTCCGGCGGGGTAGGACTCCACGGTCAGGCGCTTCCGGTAGCTCCCGACCCGTCCGTTCAGCCGGTTCTCCACCCGGACGTCGAGCCGGTAGTCCCCCGGGGGGGCCTCCAGCCGGGCGATGTGGGGGATGACCCCTGCGGACCGGGTGCGGTCCCCCGCCTCCCGGTAGACCAGCTCGGTCTCGGACCGGTAGACGGCCCCGCCCCCTTTTCCCGCGAGGGCGATCCGGCAGGTGGCCCTCAGGTCACTCCTCCCCTCTTCCGGGGAATAGGCCGTCTCCGACGTGGGGATCCCGTAGTAGACCTCCAGCCGGGAGGCCCCTCCCTCCCCCCGGAAGGTCGCGTGATCGAAGTAGAAGTCCAGGGAGCGGTCCTCAGCCGGGGGCGCGTAGCGTTCGGGGACCACGCTCACGGCCTTCCGCATCACCACGTTGGGCGCCTGGCGGGCCAGGCCGGCCAGGGCCCGGATGGCGTCCGTACCCGCGCTGTTCTGGTGCCTGAGGCCGGGCGTCTTCCCCAGTTCCGGGACCGGGGCGTAGTCGAACGCCCCCCGGCCCACCTCGTCCGTGAAGTCGATCACGATGCCCCCGTCCACGTCGGCGTAGACCCAGGACTCCCAGGGGACGATGCTGAAATCGGTCGAGCCGATGGGCAGGTAGACGCCGCCAGGGGCGTCCGGGGCGTAGGACCGGACCGGAAACACCGGCCCTGTGAGGGACCCGGTCAGCCCGCCCGTCACGCCCTCGAACCAGAGCACGCCGGTGTCCGTGCCCGGGTTGCTCTCCCGGTCGAAGCTGAGGGACTCCTTTCCTCCCCCCATGGCCAGCAGGGCGCGCATGTCGTCGTAGATCCGGTTGTAGGCGCGCTCCTTCACCGCGTTCACAGAGGTGGTGACCGGGGGGCTCGGGGCCCCGGAGCGGCTCCGGTGGTCCGGCGGCCCATAGCGGACATAGACGTCCCCCCGGCGGTCCCAGGGGAACCTGCGTTTGGAGAAATAGGTCCGGGCGTACCAGACCCTGCGGTAGTGCTCCAGCAGCCGCTCGTTGGCCGGCGTCGTGAAGTCCGGGTCGCGCTCCGTCCAGAACCGGCGCGCCAGCGCCTTCCGGCCCTCCCCGGAGGCGCGTTCGTAGGCGTCGGCCTCGGGTTTCGGGCAGACCAGCCGGATGTCCTCGTAGAGGGACCGCTCGCGTTCGGCCAGGCCCGCGAAATAGCCCTGGAAGGTATCCCACGCCTTGGGCAGCAGGTTCTGTCTCCAGCAGGCCTGGGCCAGGATCGGGAGCAGTTCCCTCCAGTCGGGATGGGCCTCGATCAGGGGGGGGATGCGCTGGAGGACCTGGGCATACGCCTTTTCGTCCAGGGCGTATTTCCCCCACTCCAGCCACCCCTTCAGGTCGTCCGGTCTGGACTTCAGGTAGGTCTCATACGCCTCCCGGGCCCGCCTGTCCTGCTCCGCCTGCTTCAGTCGGCATTTTTCGAGGAGCTGGCGGGCGGCCGCGTGGGTGGAATCGACCCCCAGGGCCTGTTCGACGGCCCGGACGGCGTGGGGCAGCCAGTTGTGTGCGAAGTAGGTCTGCGCCTTGTTGACGTGCGCCTCCACGTAGCGGGGGTCCCGGTTCAGGGCCTTCTGGAAGTAGTAGACCGCGGTCTGAAGCTGGCTGGGGCGCGCGGCGTAGACCAGCCCCAGGCCGTTGTAGGCCTCCGCGGCCCGCGCCTTCCCCCCGGACGAGAGTGCGCTTTTGAACGCCTCCTCCGCGCCCTTCAGGTCCCCGGCCTTCAGGCGGGCGTGGCCGGTCTGGAGATGATGCCCGGCGTCCTCCTGCAGACGCGGCGTCGCAGACGTGTCCTCCTGGGCCCGGCCCTGGCCGGGCAGGACGACCAGCAGGGCCCCCAGCAGGGCCGGACACAGACCGAAACGCCATCTTCCCATCGCGATCTCCTGTTGCAACCGTCAGCGCCCCGTCAAATTCGTCGAATCCGTCAAAATATAATCATTGCATCGATGACCATCACAGAAAAACGGTAGGGGCGTAACGGGATACGCCCCTACGGGTTTCGGACGGCTGGCTGGGGAGGCTTCCGATAGAACGATCCCCCGATGCTCAACCTGAGGGGGGCGCTGAAGAACTTGCCCATGTCCGAGTAGGAGACGTCCACGGTCAGGGCCCGCTCCTTGGCGATCTCGTACTTCAGGCCCACGCCCACGCTGAAACTGTCCGTGTCGTAGTTGAACTTGTAACCCGCCCGCAGGGCGAAGAGGTTCCTGAGCCACAGCTCCGCGCCCACGTGCGCGCGCAGGTCGTAGTCCGCGGCGAAGGCGGATTCCCCGGCCACCGTCAGGTACGCGGGCCCCCCCTTCTCCCCGTAGAACTCCGCGGCCGCGCCCACGTTGTAGTAGAGCGGCATGAAAAACTTGGTGTCCGTGACCTTCTTGTCGGGGCCGAAGTTCTTCATCGCCATGGCCAGGCGCAGGCTCTTGAACCCCGTGTAGAACAGCGTCCCGACGTCCACGCTGACCGTGCTGACGCTCTTGGTGTAGAGCTTCTGGTTGATCCACGACACGCGGGAGGCGAACGAGAATTTGTCCGTCAGCTTCACGGCGTAGACCCCGCCGATGGCGAGGTCCCCGGCGGACACCTTCTGGCCCGTGCCCTGGGGCTGGAAGATCGTGGTCTCGGGGATGTCCCCGGTCCGGAAGGAGACCACGCTGATGCCGATGACGCCCCCCCGGCTGCTGCCCGTGTTGCGGACGACCGCGCCGGAGAAGAAGGAGGATTCCACCAGCCACTTCGTGTAGGAGGCCGTCCAGGAGGTCCCCCGGACGGACGTGAGGCCCGCCGGGTTCCAGAAGATGGCGCTGACGTCGTCGGCCACGGCGGTGTAGGCGTCCCCCATGGCCACGGCCCGAGCGCCCTGGCCCACCTTCAGAAAGCTCAACCCCCCCAGGCCGACCCACTTGTGGGTGTCGAAGCGACGCTCGATGACGTCCTCCACCACCGCGTCGCCCGGAGGGGCCAGCAGGAGGACGCCCGTCGCGACGAACAGGATGATCAAGATAGTCTTTCTCACGGTTCTGTCTCCTTCGTATCTCGTACTATCTGATGACCATGAGGGCGCCCTTCTGGAGCTTTCCCTGGTTGGACCCCGGGATCAGGTTCTCCACCACCCAGAAGTAGACGCCGGTGGCGATCTCTCCGTTGTTGACCCACGTGATCTGGTTGTAGTCTGCCTCCCCCTTGCTCGGGTCGTTGTGGCTGAAGTCGGACACGAGGTCCCCGGACACGGAGAAGACGCGGATGCGGCACCGGGAGGGGATGCCCACGAACCGGATCTTGGTGGAGCCTGGGTAGGCGTGCGCCGCGTCCGCGAAGTAGGGGTTGGGCACCACCGTCACCCGCCTGTCCAGCGCCTCCGAGGCCGCGGACGGCACGGCGAAGGGGGATTCGTCCGCGTAGGTCCGCTGCGTCCACGCCGCCCAGCCCCCCTCCTGCCCGGCCTGCACGTGTGGGACGATGTGCGCCGGGAGCCGCTCCATCGCCAGGGGGCTGTTCGGGTTGCCCGGCGACCAGCCCTGATGGCCTTTGGCGTAGGCGCGCACGCTGTAGTGGTAGAAGAACCCGGCCGTGGACCGCAGGTCCTCGAACAGGTAGTCGTTGCCGTTTCGGGAGGCGCGGTAGGTGGCCGTCTCCCGGGTCGTCCCCCCCACCGGGATGTCCCCGATCAGCTCCCACGGACCGTCTCCGAACCAGGTGGAGCGGTAGACCCGGAAGCCGGCGATGTCGTTCGCCTCCGTTCCGATGTAGTCCGGGTGCGCCGCCTTCTCCACATCCGCGGACCACTCCAACTGCATGTTCGCCGTGGGGCTGCTGCCCGTCCGGAAGTTCACGTCCGGGGGCGCATCGGGGATGTCGTAGGTGTTGGCGTAGGCGAACCGGGCCGCCGCGATGTTCTGCTGGATCGCGTCCAGGCCCTTGGGCAGCTCCGACTGATTCCCCTTGCGCGCCCACGTCCAGGTGTCCGTGTTCCCCAGGACCTGGCCGGGTTGCCCGGCCACGTAGGCCAGCACGATCTTCGCTCTGCCTCCGGGGGGCAGGTTGTAGGGCCCGAACACCAGCATGGAGAACTGGGAACTCGGCTGGAGCGGGTTCGGCTCGATCAGGCGGCCCGGGCCCAGCACCTCGGCGTGCATCTCCTTCTCCGTCATGACGCCCACGTGGGGCTCCTGCCGGCCGGCGGACAGCGTCGTGGGCTTGTGGCCGGTGGTGGTCAGAAACCCCTTCTGGCCGAACCACTCCCAGTAGCGCACGGCGTAGGGCTGGTCCCCCGCCGGGGCCACGTAGCCCTGGTTCCTGTCGCGCGGGTTGAAGGCGTAGGGGCTGGCCGGGTCGTTCGTGTAGGCCACCACGCCCACGCCCGCGTGCGCGGGGGACATCAGCGTGCCCTCGCCCTGGCCGACCTTTCCGCCGCGCGTGTCCGTGCCCCACGCGAAGGCGTCGAAGTAGGGGTCCCCGGTGTCGTCCCAGGACGCGTAGATCGGGTGGTTGCCGTCGTAGTTGTAGAGCAGCTTGGTCCCCGCGTCGTACTTGTACCAGTCGTCCGTGCCCCAGTCGTTGTCGTCGTACCAGTAGACCTGGTAGGCCGACTGCCCGGCGGCGCTGTTGTTGAACCGGTCCTGGAACCCGACGTAGAGGTCGTTCTGGGCGACCGCCGGCAGGTCCCGATTGCCGTCGCCGTCCGTGTCCCCCGTGTTCTCGATGATGTACTCGTCGATGAAGAAGTCGTCAAAGTCGGGGTGGCTCCAGGCCAGCGCCCGCTCCGTGATCGTCAGCCCCTGGGAGTTCGTGCTCTTCGTGATGATGATCTCCTCGGGCCAGGCGTCGTTCGGCGCGTACGCCCCCAGGTTGAAGTTCATGATGTGAACCGGCTCCCGCGCGAGGGGCTGAGACTTCTTCCCGTCCTCGATCAGGGGGGCGCCCGGCCACCAGTTCCCGCCCAGGCTCGACTCCTCGACCCCCGTGGCGCTCCGCTGCCCGAACCCCAGCGTGGCCCTGGGACGGCGTTGCTGGTACCACTGCCTGCCCAGCTTCGACAGGTCCGGGTCCGCGCTCACGTCGTACTGCATGGCCTTGATGTGCTGGTTCACCATGCTGGTCCGGGCGCCCGAGTAGACCACGCGCTGGTCCGAGGTCATGGTCCAGACACCGTGCCCGCCGCGCACCGAGAACGCATAGGCGTCGGAGCCGATCCGGACGCTCCCGTAACTGCCGCCCCTGGGGAGGTTGTTCGGGTAGGTCATGTAGCTCGTGTTTCCGGCGGCGGACTTGAAGTAGGCATCCTGGTTGGCCAGGTTGCGGAAGCTGGTCGTAAGCATCGACCGGGTGAGCCACGCCACCGCCGCCTGCTGCGCCTGGGCGTGGAGGTCAGACACCCAGGCCAGGGACAGCATCGCTGCGCAGAGGGCGAGGGCTATCCGTGTCTTCATCATCTTCATGTCTTGTTCTCCTTAAAACGTCAGCCGGATGCCCAGCTTGGTCTGCCTGGGCGCATTGAAGTAGGCCCGGTCTCCGAAATCCCCGTACTGGACGAAATCGTTGTCCGTGGGCCGGGCCGCCTGGAGGCCCCACACGACATAGTCCGTCCCCTGGTCCAGGTCGATCCGGTCGTTGAACACGTTTCGGACCTCCAGGAAGAAGGCGGGCTTGATCCGGCCCCCGGCGTTGAACGTCTTCTCCATCCCCAGGTCCGCCACCGTGTCCGTGGGGCCGTGCCCGATCTTTCGTCCCCCGGTGGGCGGCGTCCAGAAGAACCTCGTGCCCATGCGCATCTTCCAGAGGACGTTCGCGCTCAGGTCGCTCACCAGCCAGCTCATCCACCGGGGCCCGAACCGGACGCCGGAGGGCGTGTTCACCAGGAACTGCACGTTCGCCTGGCCGTTGATCCCGCTCACCTTCTCCTCCCCCCGCGCCCCGAACGGGCCGTAGGTGTTCCCGCCCAGGGAGCCGTATCGGATGTAGATGGGTTTGTCCTGAAGCTCCGGGACCTTGCCGAAGAACTGGTAGGGGTCGTCCGGGTAGGTGGTCCTCCAGCTCCGGACGACCCGGTTCGCCTCGTTGCCGATCTGGGCCTTCTCAGCGGCCGTCAGCGCGATGGCCGTTCGGGACCCGTCCGCGTTGTTCTTGAAGTCGTACCAGAAGCCCGGCCCGGCCACGAAGCCGGAGTCCGGGAGCGTGTCCCCCCCGAACTGCGAGAGGCCCATGCTGCCCACGGCCGTCCACTGAGACGTCCAGGACGCCCGGAACGAGAAGTAGTTGCTCATCCGCTTGCCGAGGGCCATTTCGATGCCCTTGGCGTAGCCGGCCCTCCCGTTGGTCTGGCCCTGCGTCCGGTAGCCCGGCTTCGCGCCGTTCCAGGTGGCGCTCCCCCGCTGGATCTGCTGCGTCTCATTGCGGTAGAACATCGTCAGCGAGGCGTTGTAGTCGGACACGAAGTTCCAGTCCGCGCCCACCTCGAACGTCAGCGTCTGCTCCGGGTGTACCCAGGGGTCGGCCCCGCTCCCGAAGAAGAGGGGGTCCATGTTGGCAAAGCGCTCCGCCGGGTCCTGCCGCCCGTTGCCGTTCACGTCCTGCCAGGTGGGGTCCCCGTCCGGGCCGGCGATGCCGTAGTCCTGCCAGGACTTCACGTACTGGTCTCGCAGCTCGATCCACTGGATGAACCGGCCCAGGGAGAAGTGCATCACCGCCCGGTCTGTGATCGGGTGCGAAATCCCCAGCCTCGGGCTGACCCCGAACTGCATCGGGGGGGTCTTCACGAAGTCCGAGTTCACGGTCACGCCGTCCCCCGTCCCCTCCCCGTAGGCGTAGTGCCGGTCCGTGTAGCGCCGCCACATCGGCGCCCACATGAACCCCGTCTTGATCAGCTCCTTGTGCATGTGCTTGTTGAAGTCCAGGCGCGCGCCGACGTTCACGATCAGCCCCTCGAACTCCATCTTGTCCTGCGCGTAGACCGCCCCCCGGATCGGCCTGGCCCCGCTGCCCACCTCCCAGGGCCTGTCACCGCCCGAGTAGAGCGTCCACCAGTTGTCGTTCTTGTCGATGCCCGCCCAGTAGACCCCCCAGGCGTCGTAGCGGATGACCTCGATGCCGGTCTTGACGAAGTTCCCCTTGGTGATCTGGCTGGACAGGTCCACCTTGAAGCTCAGGCGCTTCCGGTCGGAGGCGTTGAACATCCGGATCTGCCGGTCCACGTTGAACTATAATGGTCTGGGATTTTTGGACAGGGGAATAAGGTGGATTTGCCGATAGGATCAGGGATCGATTCAGGAGGCAAACCATGCGGAAGAGCTATACGGCAGAGTTCAAGGCGAAGGTGGCGTTGGAGGCGGTGAAGGGAGAGCGG
>SICM01000094.1 GCA_009694805.1 Candidatus Latescibacterota bacterium | reverse complement strand
AGGCTGTCCTCAAATATGCTGGTGTGAAAACATCCGACTACTCCCTAACACAACTGATCCGAAGAGAGGTAGCCGATCCCAATCGCTCGCGAATGCTCCTGTTGAAGCGCATTCAGGCCATTTAAACCCCTTATCCGATCACGAATGCATTCCCAACAATCTCGGCTGGGTGATCGGTCACGACAACGGCGGCTTCGACCGCTCCCTGAACCTCCACGATAGCCGCTACGGCGGCGTCGGCGCCCACGTCGCCGGAGGGACCGGGGGCTTCTCTCCCTACCCATCCAGCCTCCCGCTCAGCCTGAACCAGTGGCACTGCGTCGCCGTTGCCTATAACGCGGGAGCGGGGACAGCCACCTTCTATCTCGACGGCGTCGTGCAGACGGTCCTCGCCAACCCCGGGCCGGGCCTTGCCAACACCACACTCGGCGGCCTTCAGATCTTCGGGGGCCACACGGTAGATGCGCTTGTTGACGAGGTCTTCATCTTCAACCGCGCCCTCACCCCCCTGGAGATCAACCAGGTCAGCTTCGATCTCTCCGACTGCGTCCCTCTTTCTCCGCCTGCTTTTTCAGGCCTGGTGAGCTGGTGGCGCGCGGAAGGGAATTTCCAGGACAGTGCCGACGGCAACCATGGCTTCCCGGTGGGCACGGTGGGCTTTGTACCCGGGATCGGGCAGGCGTTCAACTTCAACGGCAGCAGCGCAGTCGCCGTTCCCAGCAGCCCCAGCCTCAATTTCGGGACCGGGAATTTCTCCGGGGCGTTCTGGGTGAAGACGACGGCCCCTGCAACCGGAAACTTCCTGGTTGAAAAAGACATACCGGGAGTTGGAGGAAGTGACTGGTTTGTTCATATGGTCGGAGCAGGACAGATTCAGTTCGTGGTGGGACCTGGGGGAGATCCCAGCGCAGTGAGCAGCGGCCACCCGCCCATCAACGACGGGGTGTTCCACCACGTGGCGTTTGTGAGGAACGGGACCCTGCTCTCCGTCTACATCGACGGCGTGCTCCGAGGCCAGGCCATTACCCCCTTCGTGGGCAGCGTCTCCAACGGGGTCAAGTTTGTCATGGGCGCGGAGATCAATAACGAAGGCACTAACAACCTGGTCAACACCTCTGTGAGTGTGATCGACGAGATCACTATGTACAACGGTGCCCTCACCTCTCCGGAAATTCGGGCCCTGGCGGGCGATGACAGCACGCCTCCGGTGATCACGCTGAACGGGGCCAACCCGATGACGCTGACGTCCCCGACCCCCTACGTGGAGCCGGGCGCGACCGTCAGCGATGACTGTGATCCTTCGCCGATCCTGATGATTACCGGCAGCGTGAACGCCAACGTGCCGGGGACCTACACCATCACCTACACCGCCACGGATCACAGCGGCAACATCACCACGGCGACCCGCACGGTGAACGTCGTGGCCCCGCCGCCACCCTTCTCCATCGACAGGCCCCTGCCGGACCCCAACGCGCACATCTGTCTGCCTCCGTTTATGGTGCAGGACCCCTCCAAGACTCACTCCTGGTGGGCGCGGGCCACGGGCAGCGGAAACCTGGAGATCGAACTGATCGCCATCGGGATCAACCCGGCTGAGACGGGCAGCGCTACGGTCAAGGTCTTCGACCCATCCGGTACCCAGGCCGGCACGGCCACCGTCAACCACCCGGCGACCGGCGAGGTATCAGCGACGCCCGTTGTCGTCCCAGGAGCGACTGCCGGAGCTCTGTACCGAATTGAGGTGAGCGTAGGCCCCTCGTCTCCTCTCCCCCCTTCTCCGACACCACAGGCGCGCCACTACCGGCTGGAGTTGAAAGGCGCTTCTCTGCTGGGCGCCAACAGCCCGCTTCAGGCGCAGTCCGAGCACGACAACGCCCGGTGGATCGTCAATGGGAGTTCTGGCGAGACCCTGAACGTCCTGGTCAGCGGCGGACCTGAGGCCCCCGCGACCGCCGGGACCGTCGAGGCCCGCAACCCCGGTGGCGTTCTTGTCACCTCTCCACCCATCGGCACACCGGTGCTCGTCCCCGGCGCCACCGGCCAGTGGACCATCACCGTCCGCAACGCGAACGGGCACTATATCATCGACAAGACCAGCGGTCCGGACAAGGGCCTCTACGTGGCCTGGGATACGTGGGGCTTCGGGACGATCTCCGGCGCCATCACGCGGGGCGGGGCTCCGAACACCACGCCGGTGACCGTGGAGATCAAGGACGCACTGACGGGCACGGTGGTTCAGACCATCCCGGCGACCAGCAGTTACACGTCGCTCCTGCTGGCAGTCGGAAACTACACGGTGCAGGTGGTTGTGCCACCCAACCTCCAGGCGCCGCCCCCGGCCACGCGCGCAGTCACCTGTGACGGCCAGGCGGTGGCCAACTTCGACATCCCGAACCGTGAGCCGATCTGCGAAAACGCCGCGCCCAGCATCGCCGAGATCTGGCCGCCCAACCACAAGATGGTGGATGTCAGCATCCTGAACGTCACCGACCCGGACGGCGACCCGGTGACCATCACCATCACGAAGATCACGCAGGACGAGCCGCTCAACACCGTCGGGGACGGCAACACCGAGCCGGACGGGGCCATCCTGGGACCCAACCACGCCCAGGTGCGCGCCGAGCGGACAGGCACCAAAAAGGTGCCGGGCAACGGCCGGTGCTACCACATCTCCTTCACCGCCTCCGACGGCCTCCCGCAGGGCGGGACGTGTGAAGGCGTCGTGGAGGTCTGCGTGCCGCACGATCAGGCCCACCCCCCGTCGACGACGGCCCGAAGTACAACTCGGTCACCGGCGCGCCGGTGGCTGCGACCAAGCCGGTCGCGGCGGAGTTTGCGCCGGAGACGGAGTTCGACCTGACGTTCTCGGTGGGGAACTATCCCAACCCGTTCAACCCGTCCACGACCATCCGCTATACGCTACCTGAGGCATCCAACGTGCGGCTGATCATTTACAATATCCTGGGCCAGCAGGTCCGGACGCTGGTCAACACCGCTCAGTCGCGCGGCATCTACAGTGTGCAGTGGGACGGCCGGGACGCCTATGGCCGGCAGGCGGCCACCGGCGTCTACATCTATCGCCTGGAGGCCAGCGCGAACGTGGCGACCCGGAACATGGTCTTCGCCAAGTAGGCCCTTCACCCAATCCTGTAGGGGCGGTTCGCGAACCGCCCCTACAGCGTTAAGGCCCGACGGATTAAACTCCGCCGGGCCTTTTTTGCGGTTTGACAAATCGAATGTGATAGTGTACATTGATGTACACTATCACAGGGAGGTGAACGTGAAAACGATCACATTCACAGAATTCCGCCGAAACGCGGCGGCCTGCCTCAGCGACGTTGAAAAAGGCGAAAAGATCCGAGTCCTCCGGCACGGCAGACCGATTGCAGATATCATCCCGGTCTCAGATGGAGAGCAAGTGGTCTCCTGGAAGCGCCCGGCCCTGAGATTATCCGTAGAGGGCGTTTCTCTGAGTCAGGAAGTTCTCAAGGACAGGGAGCGGGCCAGATCGTGAAGGCATTTTTTGACGCTTCGGCGCTCGCAAAGCGATACCTCGAAGAGCCCGGCAGTGAACAGATGGAAGCGCTCTGTCGGCAATCGACCGCGCTCGCGATCAGTGCGCTCTGTCTGCCGGAGATGATCTCCACCCTGTGCAGGTTGAGAAGAGAGGGCGTCCTGACCCCAAATCGGTACGCGAGCGCGAAACAGGGGATCCTGGAAGACCTCACAGACGCGACCATCTGTGACATCACCCCTTCTGTCATCGCCCAGGCAATTCGCCTTCTGGAGACAAATGTTCTCCGCGCTATGGACGCGCTCCATATCGGATGCGCCCTGGAATGGGAGGCGGAGGTCTTCGTCTCCTCAGATCATCGGCAACTTGTTGCGGCTCAAAAGGCGGGTCTCCGGGTTTTGAACGTTTAAAGGGAGGCATCCATGGGCGTCCTGCGCCGCCACATCAGCAAGGGTGGGAACGAGGAGTGGGAGGGCGTTCCCGTCGAGGAATATGAGGACGGAGGCGTCGTCCTCGGCACGAAGCGCGTCCTCATCGGACAGCGCGACGGCGCGGTCAGCTTCAGCCTCCGCTACTTCGAGATCCCACCGGGCGGGAAGTCCTCCCTGGACCGGCATGCCCACGACCACGGCGTCTTCATCCTCAAGGGCAGAACCCGTGTGTTGATGGGGCAGGAGACGGTGGAAGCGGGCGCCGGGGACGTGCTCTACATCCCTTCGGACGAGCAGCACCAGTTCGAGAACATCGGCGACGAGCCCCTCGGTTTCCTCTGCGCCGTCCCGCCCAGAGACTGACTCACGTCTCACCCGCTCACGACCCTGGTCCTGTGCGTCCCCACCCCCTCCACCTCCATCTCCATCACATCCCCGGCCTTCAGGAACTGCGGGGGCTTAAAGCACGCCCCCACGCCCGCCGGGGTCCCCGTCGAGATGACGTCCCCCGGATACAGCGTCAGACCCGCCGTGACGTACTCGATCAACTCCGGGAGCTTGAAGATCAGGTTCGACGTGTTGCTCCGTTGCTTGTACTCCCCGTTGACCTTCATGGAGATGTGCAGGTTATGCGGGTCCGGCGCCTCGTCCTTCGTGACGAGATAGGGCCCCATCGGCGCGAACGTGTCGAAGCTCTTCCCCCGGAACCACTGCCCGTCCCCGAACTGCGCCTCCCGTCCGCTCACGTCGTTCGACGCCACGTACCCGGCCACCACGTCGAACGCCTCCGACGCCTTCACCCGCCGGGCCACCTGGCCGATCACCACCCCCAGCTCCACCTCCCAGTCGATGTTCCCGCTGTGCGGCGGCAGGACCACGTCGTCCGCCGGCCCCACGACGCAGGAACTCGCCTTGCAGAACATCAGCGGGGCCTTCGGCAGCGGGAGGTTGTTCTCCTCCGCGTGGTCCTTGTAGTTCAGCCCGATACAGACGATGGTCCCCGGCCGGGTCACCGGCGCGCCAAGCCGGACCGACTTCAACCCCACGAACCAGTCGTCCCGGATGCCGCCGGCCCTGGCCGCGAGCTTCTCGACCGCGGGAAGCATCCCCCGCTCCAGGATGCGCTTCACCTCGGAAGGGAGGTCCGGCGCTGCCCGGTTGATGTCCAGAATCCGCTCTCCCACCACGAGCCCTGCGCGTTCCGACCCCGCCTCGCCATAACTGACCAGCTTCATCGATGCCTCCTCGAAAAAGTGAACCGTGAAACAGCCCTCACCCTTCTTCTACATCTCCCACCCGGTGGAGGTTCATGAAGTTCGTCCCTCCCCGCTGGTTCAGCGGCGCGCCAGCCACGATCACCAGCGTGTCCCCCCGCGAGACAACCCCTTCCCGCAGCAGCGCCTCGTCCACCCGGGCGATCATCTCGTCCGTCCCCACCACCCGGCCCAGCGTCCGGGGTAGAACCCCCCAGTAGAGCGTCATCCGACCCACGGTCCAGTCGTGCGGCGTCACCCCGAACACCGGGCATCGGGGCCTGTATTTGGAGATCAGGCGCGCCGTGGCCCCGGACTGCGTGAACGCCACGATGGCCCGCGCCCTCAGGTCCTGCGCCACGAGGCAGGCCGCCTCCGCCGTGGCCTCGGGGAAGGTCAGCCTCCGCTCTCCGGACCGCCGGCGCAGCGCCGGGCGGGAGAGCAGGCTCCGCTCCGCCTCGTCCACGATCCGGGCCATCATCTCCACGGCCTCCACAGGATACCGCCCCACCGCCGTCTCCCCGGACAGCATCACCGCATCCGTCCCGTCGAAGATGGCATTGGCCACATCCGACGCCTCCGCCCGCGTCGGCCTTGGGCTCACGGTCATCGACTCCAGCATCTGCGTGGCCGTGATCACCGGCGTCTCCGCCCGGTTCGCCTCCTCGATGATCCGCTTCTGCAGGACCGGCACCCGCTCCAGCGGCAGTTCCACGCCCAGGTCGCCCCGGGCCACCATCACCCCGTCCGCCGCCTCCAGGATCCGCTCCAGGTCGTCCACGGCCTCCGGCCGCTCCAGCTTGGCGACCACCGGCACGTCGGCCCCGGCCTCCCGGATGACCGCCCTGGCCATCTCCACGTCCTCTGCCCGCCGCACGAACGAGAGGGCCGCGTAGTCCACCCCCTGCCCCACCCCGAACAGGAGGTCCTCCCGGTCCTTCTCCGTCAGCGCCGGGGCGCTCACCTTCACCCCCGGCAGGTTGATTCCTTTGTGGCTGCTCAGGAGCCCGCCACACACGACCTGGCACCGCACCGCGTCCCGGTCCACCTGGACCACCCGGAGTTCGATCATCCCGTCGTTCAGCAGAATCCTGTCCCCGACCTTCACGTCCCGGACGAGGGCTTCATACGTCGTGGACACGCACGACGCATCCCCCGGCGTGTCCCCCGTCGTCAGCGAGAACGAGGCCCCGGCCTTCAGCTCCACGACCCCGGCGGCCACCGGGCCGATGCGGATCTTCGGCCCCTGCAGGTCCTGGAGGATGCCCACCGGCCTGCCCGCCCGCCGTGCCGCCGCCCGCACCCGGTCGATCACCTCCGCGTGCTCCGCGTGTGTCCCGTGCGAGAAGTTGAGCCGGGCCACGTCCATCCCCCCCCGGATGAGCGCCTCGATGACCTCCGGCGACCGGCTGGCCGGGCCAAGGGTGCATACAATCTTGGTGTGTCGCAAGGGTCTATTCACTCCTCTTGAGGGCCAGTACCCCCAGCGGCGGCGCCGTCAGCCGCACCGAGAACGGCCTCCCGTGCCAGGGGATGGCCTCCGCCTTCACCTCGCCCCAGTTGCCCAGGTTGCTCCCTCCGTAGGCGTCCGAGTCGCTGTTGAGGACCTCCCGGTAGAGCCCCGGCTTCGGGACCCCGATCCGGTAATCGAACCGGGGGACCGGCGTTAAATTACAGATGAAAACGATGAAATTTCGTCCATCCTTCGCCCGCCGCATGAACGCCACCACCCCCTGGTCCGTATCCCGGAAGTCGATCCATTCAAACCCCCAGTGCTGAAAATCGACCTCGTAGAGCGCCGGCTCGGACCGGTAGAGCCGGTTGAGGTCCCGCACGTAGGCCTGGAGTTTCCAGTGCGGCTCGAACTGCGTCAGATGCCAGTCCAGGCTCCGCCGGTGGTCCCACTCGTCCCACTGCCCGAACTCCCCCCCCATGAACAGGAGCTTCTTGCCCGGATGCCCGTACATGAACCCGAAGAGCAGCCTCAGATTCGCGAACTTCTGCCACATGTCCCCCGGCATTTTGTTCAACAACGACCGCTTGCCGTGGACCACCTCATCGTGCGACAGGGGGAGGACGAAGTTCTCCTGAAAGGCGTAGAGCAGACCGAACGTCAGATGGTCATTGTGAAACTTCCGATGCACGGGGTCGTTGGCCAGATAGTCCAGGATATCGTGCATCCAGCCCATGTTCCACTTCATCCCGAACCCCAGCCCCCCCAGGTAGATCGGGCGGGAGACCCCCGGCCACGAGGTCGATTCCTCGGCGATGGTCATGACCCCGGGGAACCGGGCGTAGATCGCCTCGTTCAACTGCTTCAGAAAGACCACGGCTTCCAGATTCTCCCGCCCCCCGTAGCGGTTCGGGAGCCATTCTCCGGCCTCGCGCGAGTAGTCCAGATAGAGCATGGAGGCCACCGCGTCCACCCTCACCCCGTCGATGTGATACCGCTCGAACCAGAACAGGATGCTCGACAGCAGGAAGCTGCGGACCTCGTTCCGGCCATAGTTGAAGACCTTCGTCCCCCAGTCCGGTTGCTCCCCCAGCCTCGGGTCCGCGTGCTCGTAGAGATAGGTCCCGTCGAACTCCGCCAGCCCGTGCGCATCCCTCGGAAAGTGCCCCGGCACGCAGTCGATCAGCACCCCGATGCCCCGGCCATGAAAAGCATCCACCAGCGCCGCGAAGTCCTCGGGCGTCCCGAACCGGCTCGTCGGTGCAAAGTAGCCCGTCACCTGATAGCCCCACGAGTCGTCCAGCGGATGCTCCGTCACCGGCATGAACTGGACGTGCGTGAACCCCATCTCCGCCACATAATCGACCAGGACAGACGCCATCTCCCGGTAACTCAGCGGGCGGTCCTCCTCCGGGACCCTCCGCCACGACCCCGGATGGACCTCGTAGACCGCCATCGGCCCCTCCAGCGGGTCCCGCACCGCTCGCCCCCGCCATCCACGCCGTGTCGTTCCAGGCGAGCGGGGACAGATCGTGCGTGATCGAGGCCGTGTTGGGGCGCAGCTCCGTCCGCAGGGCGCAGGGATCGCTCTTCAGGAGCAGGTGTCCGGCCTGCGTCCGGATCTCATATTTGTACAGCGCCCCGTCCTCCGTGTCGGGGAGGAACAGCTCCCAGACCCCGGAAGCCCCCCGCATCCGCATGGGATAGCGTCTCCCGTCCCACCCGCAGAAGTCCCCCACCACGCTCACCCGACGGGCATTGGGGGCCCACACCGCAAAGCGCACCCCCTTCACACCCCGGAGGGACACGTGTTGCGCCCCCAGCTTCTCGAACAGCCGGAGGTGCGTCCCCTCCCCGATCAGGTGGAGGTCGTAGTCGGTCAGGACAGGCGGAAAGGAATAGGGGTCGTGAACCCACCGCCTCTCCCCTCCGCCATCCCTCCACTCCATCTGGTAGGTGAACGGACCCGGCCTATCGAAGATGACCGCCTCGAAAAACCCGTCCTCGTGGACCCGCCTCATGCCATACTGCGCCGACGCCTCCACGTTCCAGACCACGGCCTCCCGCGCCTCCGGCAGAAATGCCCGGACCGCCACGGCCGCCTGTCCGTTCACGGAGACCGTATGCATGCCCAGCACGGAGAAGGGGTCCGGGTGATCCGCTTGCAGAATCCGGCTCAGGTCCTCCGGCGAAACCGTCGTTTCCATAATTGTCAAACCCATTGGCAAATGGCAAAGGACACCCCCCCAACCCCCTAACCGCCTTCCCAACAGCGAGTGGGGGAATGGGGGAATGATCTTTCTCCCACTCTCCCACTCTCCCACTCTCCCATTCTGGGAGAGGCTGAGGGAGGGGTCTTATACGTCACGATCTATGTGCTTGCATTTTTTTAAGCCATTTCGTACATTAACCTTGTGGCATCCACGACCCGAACGGCGAGAGAGGCGGCAGGGGTGGCTGGCCTGGTCCTGGTCCTCGACGGAATCGGCCTGGCGGCCCTCTGTCTGGCCGCGGACCGCTTCGGCATCGGCCAGGGATATGGTCTGGGCCCGAAGCAGATGCTGGGACTGGCCATCAGCCTTCTCCTGGCCATCGCCGGCCTGTCGCTCCTCCTGGTCGTCATCCGCCACCGACCCGAAACCGAACCCCCGCAGACAGCATCTGAAGCAGGGGAGCGCCTCGCAGGGGCCTCCGAGACCTCCGCGATTGAAAAGAGATGAGCCGCAGATGGATTTTGTAGCCCTTCAGATCTCGACCCTGGCGGTCCTGTCGCCATTCCTGTTCGCCGTGGGCGTCCTGCACCTGCTCTCGGCATCCAGCCTCGGCGGCCCGACTCTCGCCCTCAACCTCCTGACGGTGGCGCTCGGAGGTCTTCGCCTGGGCCTGGACCTCCCCCCTCCTTACAGCATCCTTCTGACCGTCCTCCTCGTCTTCCTGGCGGCGCTCACCCTCGTGGCGGACGGTCGGCTCTGTCACCGGTTCTGGAAGGTCCTGTCTGCGCCTCAGACCCCGGTGCGAACCAGGGTTCCGGTGCGGCCAAAAGTCCCGAAGCCCACGTCCTTCCGGGCGATATCTGCGCCCGCGAAGGACGCTTCCAGGCCGGAGGAGGCGAAGCGCGTCCAGATCCTCTCGCCCTCCGCCTGGGTCCTCCACAACGACTGGGGGGACATCCGGGTCCATACCGTGCCGCCGGCCATCATCGAGCGAAAAAAGGGCCTGGCCGACTCCAACCGAAACCTCCGGATCACCTTCGACGCGGACGTCGAGCCCCTCGAAGACGTCTTCAGGATCAGCCCCAACTTCCAGATCCTGCTCCCGCCCGAATACATCGACAGGCTCCAGGGTAGCGAACGCATCCAGTTTGAGATCCTGGATACCCCGGTCCTCTCCTCCTCCCCCAAGCGGCGACAGGCAGCAGGCGTGAGATAGACGACAAACGCAAAAAAACGTATCTCGTATCTCGTTCCACCCTTCCTCACGATTCACGCTTCACGCGTTCTTCGTTTCACGTTTTATCTCCTCCATCGCCTCCCGAATGACCTGAAGCGTCCTCTCTGTGTCCTGCTCGGAGTGCGAGTACGTGATGTACCAGACCAGATAGGGCATAACCCCCCGCGTCAGCAGCTCCCGCTGAAACGCCACGGAGAGCCTCCGGCCCGCCTCTGCGTCTTTCCCCTCGAAGCGGACGGAAAACACCGGGGCCAGCCCCTCTGCCCGGATGCCGAGCCCCAGATCCGAGCCCATCGCGTTGATCCCGTTCATCAGCCGCGTCCCCACCTTCCAGAGATGGTCGTGTACCCGCTTCTCCCGCAGCTCCGCGACCGTCGCCAGGGCCGCGGCCATCGAGAACGCCTCCCCCCCGAACGTCGAGCTGATCGACACGCCCTCCCACGCCGCCATGACATCCCTCCGACCGGTCACCGCGCCGATCGGAAACCCGTTGGCCATGGCCTTCGAGAAGGCCGCCAGGTCCGGCACGACCCCGAACCGCTCCTGCGCCCCCCCCATCGCCAGCCGGAACCCTGTCACGATCTCATCATAGACCAGCAGGACCCCTTCCCGCGTGGTCAGGGCCCGCGCCGCCTTCAGAAAGTCCCGGATCTCCTCCTCCGTCCGGTCATAGGGCAAGGACAGGATGAAACAGGCCACCTGCCCCCGGTGCCGCTCCAGCGCCTCCTCCAGCTTTCCCGCCTCCCACGGGACCGAGACCGTCAGCTCGTGCAGCGCCGCCGGAACCCCCTTCGTCCCAGGCAGGGACCAGTCGTGCCACCCGTGGTACCCCGAACTGATCACCTTCTCCCGGCCTGTGTGGGCGCGCGCGATCCGCACCGCCGCAGACGTCACCTCCGCCCCGGACTTGAGGAAGCGAACCATCTCCGCACAGGGCACGGTCCGCGTCAGCTCCTCCGCCAGTTCCACCTCCACGGGGTGCGCCGCGCTGTGAACCACGCCTGAAGCCATCTGCGCCATCGCAGCGGCATTCACCCGGTCGTAGGCGTGTCCCAGGATGATCGGCCCGCAGGCCATCTTGTAGTCGATGTATTCGTTTTCGTCCAGGTCCCAGATGCGGCACCCCTTCCCCCGGACGATGTAGGGCGGGGCTATCCCCCGTAACTCCGCCGCAGGACGCTTGGACCCCGTCTGCGTCCCCCACGGGATCGTCCTCAGCGCCCGCTCGTACAGGGCATCCCCTTTAGGTACTCTCGATGTCATACCGACGCTCCCCAAAACCAAAGTGCAAAGTGCAAAGTGCAAAGTAAAACCTCAGCCTCTTTTCATTTTGCATTTTGCATTTTGCATTTCCTTCACCCTCCCACCGCGCTGTAGTGCCGGACCCCCAGGCGGTAGACCACCCACATGGCCAGATACGCGCCCACGCACCAGATGAACTGCACGGCCAGCCCCTGCTGCGCCGCCATCGCATCCATCTTCCCCTGGAAGATCGAAAGGCTCAGAGCGTAGAAGTACCGGAACGGCAGGAACGCCCCGATCCGCTGCACCCACCCCGGCAGGAGGTCGAGCGGCATCACGGACCCCTCGAACAGGAACTGGAACATGAAAAAGACGTTGAACACCCCCACGGACTCCGTCATCCAGAACGCCAGCAGTCCCAGCGCCACCTTCAGATAGTAGCAGAGGAGATAGCCCAGGATCAGGCTCCCGATGAACGGAAGGATCGTCGCGCGCGTCAGCCCCACGGCGGACAGGACCCCCGGCCCCAACCAGATCATGAAGAGGATCACGACCGGCGTCAGAAACAGGAGCCGCAGCAGCTTCCACGCCACCTCGCCCATGAAATAGTACTGATTGAACCGGAGAGGGCGCAGGAGATGCTTGGAGAAGTCCCCCGTCCGGATCTCCTCGCTGATCGCCCACTCCGGGTGGACGTTGAGCAGCGTCCGGAGCGACATCATTCCCACGTAGTAGAGCATCATCTGGCCCGGCGTGTACCCCCCGATCTGCGCCGCCGTCCCATACGAGGCCCGCCACATCAGGATCATGACCAGCGGCCCGACCACGTCGAACAGGAACCAGATGAAGCTCTCCGACCGGTACTGGAACGCCTCCTGCCAGAACATGCTCAGGAGCTTGAGATTGGACCGAAATGAACGCACCGGCTATGCCTTGCCTTCCGTGAAGATGTGCCGGATCACATCGTCCACCGGCGGCTCCTCGATGTTGAGGTCCGCCACCGGGAACTCGTTCAGCAGACGTGCGGCCCGGCCGCTCGCCTCCGCGCGGGGGACGCAGACCGTGGCCTTCTGAGACTCGAACTCCAGGACCTCCCCGATCCCCTCCAGCGCCTCCCGCGACACCGGTTCCAGAAAGGTGATGGCGAGCGTCTTCCGGTCCACGTGTCGCCGGACGATCTCCTCCAGCTTCCCGTCGTATACGACCTTCCCGTGGTCGATCAGGATGACCCGCTCGCAGAGCGCCACCACGTCCTCCATGTAGTGGCTCGTCAGAAGGATCGTCGCCCCGCGCTTCCGGTTGTACTCCAGGATGAACTCCCGGATCTTCTTCTGCATGACCACGTCCAGACCGATGGTCGGCTCGTCCAGAAACAGGACGGCGGGGCGGTGGAGCAGGGCCGCGGTCAGCTCGCACTTCATCCGCTCCCCGAGCGAGAGCTTCCGGACCTGGACCTTGAGCAGGGGCTCCAGCTCCAGCGCCTCCGTCAGTTCCCCCAGGGACTCGTCAAACTGCGCCTTCGGGACCTCGTAGATCTCCCGGTTGAGAAGGAAGGAGTCCATCGCCGGGAGGTCCCACCAGAGCTGGTTCTTCTGCCCCATCACCAGGGAGAACTGCCGCTGAAACGCCCGCTGCCTGCGCCAGGGCCGGAACCCCAGCACAGAGACCTCCCCGGACGTCGGATGCAGCAGCCCCGAAAGCACCTTGAGCGTCGTCGTCTTCCCGGCCCCGTTCGGGCCCAAAAAACCCACCAGCTCCCCGCGCTCAATGCGGAAGCTCACCCCGTCCACGGCCTTCACCTCGTGGGTCTGCCGCCGGACGAAGCTCCTGACCGACCCCCACAGACCGGGGTCTTTTTTATGGACACGGTAGTGTTTGGAGAGATCGCGGACGGAGACAGCCGGAGGAAGTTCGGGATGACGAGAGGTGAGTACGCCGAGCACAGAGGACCTCATTCAAAATAAGTCGCGGGTCACGAATCACGAGTCAAAGGACTCTGGACCCGTGACCCTGGACCCACGACTGCTTTTCGGACCCGCGACACGGGACTCGCGACATTCTTGTCTACCCTTTCAACTCCGACGAAAACTGCGCCCCGGCCCGGTGGAATGCCTGGAGCACCTGGTCGTCGAGGCCGCGCTCGGCGCAGTCCCGGTTCTTCCCCTCCCGGTCCAGCCAGGCCACGGTCCTGGCCACACCTTCGGCGTGATCCACCTTCGGCGACCACTCCGGCACATCCCGCCGGAGCGCCGTGGTGTCGAACGCCACGTGATGGCGAAAGATGTCGCGTAGGAACCGGGTGTTCTCCGCCGGCAGCGCGGCGACCAGCCATTCCGCCGGCACGTGGACCAGCTCCACCCCCGGCACGCCCAGCCCCTCGGCCATAGACTTGAAGTACTCGTCGTGCGTCATCACGCGCGGCCCGTTGGCGTTGTAGGCCTTTCCGAACGTGCTCTCCCGCCCCACGGACAGGGCCACGGCCTCCCCCACGTCCTCCACGAAACCCGGATGCCAGAGGTTCAGCCCGTCCCCCGGCACGATCAGGGGTCGCCGCTTGCGGATGCGGTCCACCAGGAAGGGGTCCCGGCCCCAGATGCTGTCGAACAGGCCCCCCGGCCCATAGGTGTAGGACGGGCGGAAGGTCGTGGAGCGCAGGTCACCGGAGGCCCAGGCCCCTTCCAGCAGCTCTTCGATCCGAGTCTTTCGATCTCCGTAGTCGCCCACGTAGGCCCTGGGGTGATCTTCCCGCGCCGGGACCGGGCTCAGCGGGCCGCCGTAGACGCAGACCGTGCTGATGAAGAGGTAATGTGTCCCGCTCCCTTGCAGGGCGTCGATGCAGACCTGCGCCTGCTCCGGCCTCATGGCCACCATGTCGATCACGGCGTCGGGTCGGACGCTCGCAAACCCCCCCTTCAGAGCCTCCGCGCCGTCCCGGTCCCCCTTCAGCCGCCTCACCCGGTCCCCGAACCCGTCCGGCCGCTGCCCGCGCGTGAAGATACAGACCTCGTGCCCGTGCGCCAGCAGGCGGTTCACCACCGCCGTGCTGATCAACCCCGTCCCGCCGATCACCAGTGCGCGCATGCCTGTCCCCTCCCTTAAAAGAAAATCTCGCCAAACGGAAATCGGTCAACCCTTGAGCCCTTGACAGCGCGGATGGCAAGGGCTATATTGCAGGACGCGGGGGCGTACAGACAGGGCGTGGGAAGGCCATAATCAAAGGGAGGAGACACTCTATGCAGGGCGTTTTTGTCAGAGGCTTGTCACAGATCCTCGCCGTGATCCTCATCCTGGCGCATCTCACAACTCCTCCCCCCCTCCCATGCCTCACCCTCGATGAAGCCATTCAGCGCGCCCTGGAGAACAGCCCCGACCTCCGGCGCGCACAGAGCAACCGGAACGCCGTCCGTCAGACCGTGTCGCAGGCCACCGGACGCTACCTCCCCCAGGTCACATTCTCGCTCAACTATGGAAAGGGCCGAAATGCCTTCGAGTTGCCGGACTTCGGGCCGGGAGGGGCTACCGGGGGATCGACCCTCCAGCGATTCGACATCTCCAACCCCTTCCGGACACAGGTCTCGGTCTCCGTCCCCCTCTACACGGGAGGCGCGCTCTCCGGCCAGGTCCACGCAACCCGCGCGGCCCTGCGCGCCGCGGATCAGACCGTGAAACAACAGCGGCAGACGATGGTGCTGCGCGTCAGGGAGACCTATTACGGCGTCCTGCGCGCCACGGACCTTGTCAAGGCATCCGTCTCCTCCGTGGAGCGGGCGCGGGAACTCTACCGGGTGACGTCCAAAAAGTTCGACGCGGGCGTCCGACCCAGGTCCGATGTGCTCCGGGCCGAAGTGGCCATGGCCTCGGCAGAGCGCAACTTTCTCCTCGCCACCAACGCCCTCGAACTGGCCAGGAGCGCGCTCAACGACGCCATCGGGCGGGACCTGAACGCCCTGGTGGAAGTGGAACCTCCGTCCCTTGAACCGCAGGAGTTGATGACCTCCGTGGACGAGGACATCGCACGGGCCACGAGAGACCGCCCGGAACTCCAGGCCCTTCGGGAACAGGCGGCGGGACTGGAGGGGACGGTGCGGGCCGCTCGCAGCGCCCTCCTGCCCGGCGCAGCCCTCACCGGAGACTACGCCGTCGCGGATACCCACCCCAGCGCCAGCCCCGACAGGAGTTCGTGGGTCGTGGGAGGGGCCCTCAGGTGGGTCGTGTTCGACGGGGCCGTCAGCCTGAGCCGCTACCGCGAGACCCTGTACGCGCAGGAAGGGGCCAGGCAGGCCGTCGAGGCCTTGCAGCGTCGCATCGCCCTGGAGGTCAAGCAGGCCTACCTCGGCGTGCGGGAGGCCTTCGACCGGATCAGCCTGGCCGATCGCCAGGTCCGCAGCGCGCAGGAGAGCTTCCGAAACATCGAAGCCGCCTACCGGGAGGGGATGGCCGTGCAGGTCGATATGCTCGACGCCCAGGCCAGCCTCTCGGCAGCCGAGGCAGAAGCCGCCGTCGCCCGTTACGACCACCTGATCGCCTGGGCGCGCTACCAGTTTGCCATCGGAGCAGAGTAAACCGGGGTGAGGAATGGGGAATGAGGGCAACCCTCGATCCTCAATCCTGCTCTACACGTTCAGCGTCCCCAGTTCCTTGGTCAGCTTCTCGATCTGTTTTTTCAGGCCCTCTTTCTTCCGGATGGAGATCTGTTCATTGCGTTCGGCGATGAGTTTCTCATTCTCCGCCGCCTTCAGCCTGCCCAGCGCAGCCCGGCTGGCCGTCTCCGAGTCTACGACCGTGTGCTTCAAGGTCTGGATGCGAATGGTTGTCAAGTATTTGACACTGTTCACTCACGATTACCAAAAATTGACGCAAGATATTGTTTTAGCTGATATAAATAGCAGTTTTGGATTATCGCAGGAACCGCCTCTTAGAGAGCCGTATTCGTTGGTGAAGCTGACGCCTATATTTCAGGCCCGAAA
>SICM01000093.1 GCA_009694805.1 Candidatus Latescibacterota bacterium | reverse complement strand
TTTTAAAATCCCTCTGTCTGGCAGTTTCGAGCAACTTGAGCGAAGCGCTAAAACTGCAAAACCCCAGAAATCAGGGGGTTAACGTGATCTGTCAGTCACCGGTCTTACGGGAAAACCTACTGTCACGCGAGTTTTAAAACAGCTTCTAAACCCTGAAACTTGGTTTTGCTTTTTCTGATACCTGATACCTGATACCTGATACCTGACACCTGATACCTGATACCGCTTTTGCCTCTCTTGATCCCTGCCCCCCGTCCCCTGTTCTTTTACCTGGACAGCTTCCCGACCCCCTCCTCGATCCGGTCCAGCGCCTTCCGGATATTCTCCATCGACGTGGCGTAAGACAGCCTGACGTGTCCGTCCATCCCGAACCCACTGCCCGGCACGCAGGAGACCTTCATCTCCTCCAGCAGAAAGCCGCAGAGATCCAGGGAGTTCTGGATCTTCCGGTCCTTATAGCGCGACCCGTAGAGCGCCGACGTGTTCGGGAATGCGTAGAACGCCCCGTCCGGCTTCATGCACGCGATGCCCGGAATGGCGCTCAGTCGGCCCACGATATAGTCCCGCCGCTCCTCGAACGCCCTCCGCATCTGCTCGACGCTATCCTGAGGGCCGTTCAGCGCCGCCAGCGCCGCCATCTGCGAGATCGACGTCGGGTTGGACGTCTCCTGGCTCTGCAGCTTGGCCATCAGCGAGATGACCTCCTTCGGCCCGGCGGCGTACCCGATCCGCCAGCCGGTCATGGCGTAGGACTTCGACACCCCGTTCACGAGGATCGTCCGGGCCTTCAGGGACTCCCCCACCTGCGCAATGGAATGGCATTTCACCCCGTAGATGATCTTCTCGTAGATCTCATCCGAGATGATGTAGACATCGGTGTTCGCCAGCACCCTGGCCAGGGCCGACAGTTCCGCCTCCGAGTAGACCGCCCCGTGCGGGTTGGAGGGGCTGTTCAG
Organism: Candidatus Latescibacterota bacterium; assembly: GCA_009694805.1. Classification (GTDB taxonomy): domain Bacteria; phylum Latescibacterota; class UBA2968; order SICM01; family SICM01; genus SICM01. Next base: position 15,440 of record SICM01000093.1, on the reverse strand, counting down.
CAGCACGAACTTGGTCCGGGGGGACAGCGCCGCTGTCAGCTCGTCCGCCGTCATCTTCAGCCCGTTCTCCGGCTTGGTCTCCACAATGACCGGCTTCCCCCCCATCAGCTTCACCTGATCCGCATAGCTCACCCAGTACGGGGCCGGGATGATCGCCTCGTCCCCCTCGTTGATCAGCGCCATCGTCGCGTCGAACAGGGTGTGCTTGGCCCCGCAGCCCACGACGACCTGAGAGGGATCGTACTTCAGGCCATTGTCCCGCTCCAGCTTGTCGCAGATCGCCTTCTTGAGCTGCGGGATGCCCGTGGCCACGGTGTACTTCGTGAACCCGTCCCGGATCGCCTGGATCGCCGCATCCTTGATGTGTTGCGGCGTGTCGAAATCCGGCTCCCCGGCGTCCATCGACACCACGTCGATCCCCTCGGCGCGCATCGCCTTCGCCTTCGCCGACACCGCCATCGTGATCGATTCCTCGATCCCCATCACCCGCCTGGATAGCGTCATACCCCGGTCTCCTCATGCATTCGTGACTCGTATCTCGTATCTCGTATCTCGTATCTCGTTCCACCCCTCCCACGCTTCACGAGATACGGTTCACGCATTTTTCACGCTTCACGTCGTATACTCCGCGTTGATCTTCACGTAGTCGTAACTAAAATCGCACGTGTAGGCCTCGACGCCCTCGGACCCGTCGCCCAGGTCGATCTCGATCAGCACGTCCCGGGCCGACAGGGCCTCGATGGCCTTCGGCTTGTCGAACGGGACCGGCGTGCCGTTCGCGAAGATCGGGATGTCCACCATCGACACCCGCACGCGGTTCGGGTCCAGCTCCGCGCCCGAATACCCGGCGGCGCACAGGATGCGTCCCCAGTTGGGGTCCCTGCCGAAGATCGCCGTCTTGACCAGGTTGGAGTTGGCCACGCTCAGCGCTACGGTCTTGGCATCCGCAAACACCCGGGCCGACGTCACCCGCACGGTCACGAACTTCGTCGCCCCCTCCCCGTCGCGGGCGATCTGCTTCGCCAGGTCGAGCGTCAGTTCGGACAGCGCCTTCCGGAACAGCTCCACGTCCGCCGCTACCTTCACCTCGACTCCGGAGGCCCCATTGGCCATCAGGATGACCGTATCGTTCGTGCTCGTGTCCCCGTCCACGGTCACCATGTTGTACGACCTGTCCACCGCGCCTTTGAGCAGCGACTTCAGCAGCTCCGGTTCCATCTTCACGTCCGTCGTCAGGAACGACAGCATCGTCCCCATGTTCGGCGCGATCATCCCCGCCCCCTTGGCCATCCCCCCCAGCGTGACCGTCTTCCCCCCGATCTGGACCTGGATGGCGACCTTCTTCGGGACCGTGTCCGTGGTCATGATCGCCTCCGCCGCCTCGTCCCCCCCCGTCGGGCTGAGCATCGGGGCGATCTGCCGGATGCCCTTCTCAACCACAGCCATGGGCAGCGGGACCCCGATCACCCCCGTGGACCCCGGCAGTACGTCCTCCGCCTTCAGGCCCAGCGCCTCCGCCGTGACCGCCGCCATCCGGCGGGCGTCGGCCATGCCCTGGTCGCCGGTGCAGCAGTTGGCGTTCCCGCTGTTGACGACCACGGCCTGCGCCCGCCCGTCCGCGAGATGCGACTGGCAGAGAAACACCGGCGCGGCCTTCACCCGGTTCAACGTGAAGACCCCCGCCGCGCTGCACGGCGTCTCCGAGAAGATCAGCGCCAGATCCTTGTTGCCCGACGCCTTGATCCCCGCCGCGATCCCCGCGGCCTTGAACCCCTGGGGCGACGTGACAGAGCCGGGAATGGTATTCAAGGTAACCCTCCGTTTACAGCTTCAGACACTTCTTGATGTTCCGCACCGCCTGCTGGATGCGCTGCTCGTTCTCCACCAGCGAGATGCGCACGTAGCCCTCCCCCATGTCCCCGAACCCGACCCCCGGCGACACGGCCACCTCCGCCTCCTTCATCAACTGCATCGCGAACGCCACCGACCCCATCTCCCGGTACCGGCCCGGGATCGGCGCCCAGACGAACATCGATGCCCTCGGCTTCAGGACCGGCCAGCCGATCCGGTTCAGGCCCCGTACGAGCGTGTCCCGCCGCTTCTGGTAGAGCTTCGCAGCCGCCTTCACGCAGTCCTGCGGCCCGTCCAGCGCCGTGATGGCCGCCACCTGGATCGGCGTGAAGATGCCGTAGTCCATGTAGCCCTTGATCTTCGCCAGGGCGTCGATCACGTCGGGATTGCCCACGCAGAACCCCACCCGCCACCCGGCCATGTTGTAGGATTTGGACATCGTGAAAAACTCCACCCCCACCTCCTTGGCCCCCGGCACCTGCATGAAGCTCGGCGCGACGTAGCCGTCGAACGCGATGTCCGAGTACGCCAGGTCGTGGATGACGATGATGTCCCGCTTCCGGGCGAACGCCACGACCTCCTCGAAAAAGCTCACGTCCACCGTGGCCGTCGTGGGGTTGTTCGGAAAGTTGAAGATCATCAGCTTGGGCCTCGGCCAGACCTCCCGCGTGATCATCTCCATCTCCGGCACGAATTCCTTCTCGGGCCGGAGGGGGATGCTCAGCACGTTGCCCCCGGCGATGGCCACGCCATAGATGTGGATCGGATAGGCCGGGTTCGGGACCACCGCCAGGTCGCCCGGGTCGAGCAGGGCCAGGCAGATGTGCGCCAGCCCCTCCTTCGACCCGATGGTGGTGATCACCTCCCGCTGCCAGTCCAGCTCCACCCCGAATCGCCCTTGATAGTGCCGGCAGATCGCCTGCCGCAGCGCTGGAAGCCCGCGCGACCCGCCCGAGGCGTAGCGATGCGCCTTCTCGTCGTGGACCACCTCGCACAGCTTCTCGATGATGTGCGGCGGGGCCGGCTGGTCCGGGTTCCCCATGCCCAGATCGATGACATCCACCCCCTGCTGCCGGAGCTTCAGCTTCTGCTCGTTGATCTGGGCAAACACGTAGGGCGGCAACCTCTGAAGTCGCTTCGTGTCGATGATCATACCACAGTCCTTCCTCAAAGCTGTCTTTACGGCGCGACGCCAGAAACCCTCACCACCTGAGTTCAGCAGAAGCAACCCACCTGCCGGGGGCACAAATTTCGGTGCGTCTACTGAACGTCAAGGTTTCGGCGCGCCAAGCCTCCCCGGCGCCTGAGGGGCGTGCTTCTTTTGCCCCACTTTTCTTGCACGAGCAAGAAAAGTGGGAATACCGCGGGGCCTTTGGGGCGGAGAAATTTCTCTAAACCTACTTCGCCACGTGCGCGGCCTTCTCCATCCCCGCCACGCCGTCCTTCAACAGTTTGTAGCTCATGCTGTCCACCAGCGCGATCCAGCTCGCCTCGATCAGGTTCTCTGACACCCCCACCGTGCCCCAGACGTCCTTCCCGTCCGACGACTCGATCAGCACCCGCACCTTCGCCGCCGTCCCGTCCCCGCTCGACAGGACGCGGACCTTGTAGTCCTCCAGATGAACCTGCCGGAGCGACGGATAGGCCCCCTCCAGCGCCTTGCGCAACGCGCGGTCCAGGGCGTTGACCGGCCCGTCCCCCTCCGCGACCGTATGCTGCACCTCGCCGTTCACCCGGAGCTTGACGATGGCCTCGACCTGCATCTGCCGGTCGTCCTTCAGCACCACGGTCCGGTAGCTGATCAGCTCGAACGGGTCCCGGTAGAGCCCCATCGCCTTCCGGGCCAGGACCTCAAACGACCCCTCGGCGGCCTCGAACACGTAGCCCTCGTTCTCCTTCGCCTTCACCTCGGCCAGCACCGCCGCCACCTCCGGGTCGGTCTTCTTCAGCCCCGGCTTCAGCTTCTGCAGCTTGTGGACCATCGTCCCCCCGCCCGACTGGTCCGACACCAGGAATCGCCGCGAATTGCCCACCAACTCCGGGTCGATGTGCTCGAACGACCGCGCGACCTTCATCACCCCGTCCACGTGGGCGCCCCCCTTGTGCGCGAAGGCGCTCTCCCCCACGTAGGGCTGCCGGTGGTCGTGGTACACATTGGCCAGCTCGCTCACGAAGCGCGAGACCTCCATCAGCTCACGCAATTTCTGGCGACCGATGCAGGTCTTGCTGAGCTTCAGTTCGATCGTCGGGATGATCGCGCAGAGGTTGGCGTTCCCGCACCGCTCGCCGTAGCCGTTGATCGTCCCCTGCACCTGTGCCGCGCCCAGCTCCACGGCCGCGATGGTGTTGGCGACCCCCATCCCGGCGTCGTTATGCGTGTGGATGCCGAACGGGATGCCGATCTCCTTTTTCACCGCCTCCACAATTTCATAGGCCTCGGAGGTCAGCGTGCCGCCGTTCGTGTCGCACAGGACCAGGATGGCCGCCCCCCCCTCCTGCGCGGCCAGAAGTGTCGCCATCGCATACTTCGGGTCATTCTTGTAGCCGTCGAAGAAATGTTCGGCGTCGTAGACGACCTCCCGGCCGTGCGTTTTCAGGTAGGCCACGGAGTCCTCGACCAGTCTGAGGTTCTCGTCGAGCGTCGTCCGCAGCACCTCCTTGACGTGCAGGTCCCAGCTCTTTCCGAAAATGGTGACGACCTCTGTCTCCGCCCTCAGAAGGGTGTTCAGCGTGGGATCGTCCTCCGGCCGGTTGCCCGCCCGGCGCGTGCTCCCGAAGGCCGTGATCCGCGCGTGTTTGAACGCCTGCCCCTTCGCCCGGAGGAAGAACTCCAGGTCCTTGGGGTTCGTCGGGTTGGGCCACCCCCCCTCGATGTAGTGGACGCCCAGGTCGTCAAGCCGGTGAGCGATCATCAGCTTGTCCTCGACCGAGAAGGAGATCCCCTCGGCCTGCGCCCCGTCCCGGAGCGTGGAATCGAAGATCTGTACAACGTCGGACATACGGGCTCCTGTGGCATGGGATCGGGAATGAATCCCCGCAGGAGTAGGGGCGCAACATGCTGCGCCCCTACAGCCCCTACGGGTACGGTTATCTGTTCAACCGCCCGATCCGATGCCCTCCGGGCGGTGATTTCCGCCCGGACGATTCCACCTCCAGAATCTGATGATCTGAGTCTGCATAATGACCTTCTGTGCGCTTACGCCTTCGCCACCGCGTCGGCCACCAGGTCCCCCACCTGACTGGTGGAGTAGCCCATCCGGCCTGCGGACATGCTCTTCAGCTTCTGGCTCACGACCTCGATGATCGCCCCCTCCAGGATCTTCGCGCCCTTCGCCTCCCCCAGCACCTCGATCATCATCTGGCAGGCCGCGATGGCCGCGATGGGGTTGATCACGTTCTGGCCGGTGTACTTCGGCGCAGACCCCCCGATGGGCTCGAACATCGACACCCCCTCCGGGTTGATGTTCCCGCCCGCCGCCACCCCCATCCCGCCCTGGATCATCGCCCCCAGGTCCGTGATGATGTCCCCGAACATGTTGTCCGTCACGATCACGTCGAACCACTCCGGGTTCTTGATCATCCACATGCACGTCGCGTCCACGTGGGCGTAGTCCCGCTGGATGTCCGGATAGTCCTTCTGCCCGACCTCGTGAAAGGTCCGCTCCCACAGGTCGAACGCGAACGTCAGCACGTTCGTCTTCCCGCACAGCGTCAGTTTTTTATCCTTGTTCCGCTTCCGCGTCAGCTCGAACGCGTACCGGAGGCAGCGCTCCACCCCCTTGCGGGTATTGATCGACTCCTGGACCGCGATCTCGTCCGGCGTCCCCTTCTTCAGAAACCCGCCGCTCCCCGTGTAGAGGCCCTCCGTGTTCTCCCGCACGACCACGAAGTCGATCTGCTCCGGCCCCTTGTCCTTCAGCGGACAGTCCACGCTGGGATACAGCTTCACCGGGCGCAGGTTGATGTACTGGTCCAGTTCGAACCGCGCCCGGAGCAGGATGCCCTTCTCCAGGATGCCCGGCTTCACGTCCGGGTGGCCGATGGCCCCCAGGTAGATGGCGTCGAACTTCCGCAACGCCTCGATGGCGGAGTCGGGCAGCGTCTCCCCCGTCCGCTTGTAGCGCTCCCCGCCGAAGTCGAAGGGCGTCAGTTCGTACTTGAACCCCACCTTCTCGCCGACCGCCTTCAGGCACTTGAGCCCCTCGGCCACGACCTCCGGCCCCGTCCCGTCCCCCGGAATGACTGCGATCTTGTACGCCAATGGAACCTCCGTTCTAAACCGCAATACTCACCACATGATTCTTCGGAATCACGATCACCTTCCTGGGCTGCTTCCCGTCCAGGAACCGCTTCACATTTTCGATCTCCAGCGCGACCCGCTTCATCTCCTCCTCCGGCAGCCCCGCCTCCACCTCGGCGCGCCCCCGCACCTTCCCGTTGACCTGGACCACCATGGTGATCCGGCCCTCCTCGGCGACCCCGGCGTCAAACCCCGGCCAGGCCGCCTCGTAGGTCGTCCCCGCCTTCCCCATCCGCTCCCACAGCTCGTCCGCCAGATGCGGCGCGAACGGGGCCATCAGCAGGACCAGGCCCTCCAGCGCCTCGGACAGGACCACAGGATCGGCGCTCCCCTGAGCCCCCTCCCTCCCCACCGGACGGTAGGCATACAGTTCATTGGTCAATTCCATCAGCGCGGCGATGGCCGTGTTGAACCGGAAATGCGTCAGATCCTCGCCGACCTTCCGGATCGTCTGGTGTAGCTTGCGACGGACCCTGCGCGTCTCCGGCCCCGCGTCCCGCCCGGCCAGTTTCCCCCCCCAGCCGGGGTCGAAGTGAGGCAGGCCGAACGTCGTCCACCGCCAGGCCCGGTTGACGAACCGGAACGCCCCGTTGATCCCCTCCTCGGTCCACTGCACGTCGTCCTCGAACGGCGCGACGAACATCTCGTACACGCGCAGGCTGTCCGCCCCGTACTTCTCCGCCATCTCATCCGGCGTGACCACGTTTCCCTTGGACTTGGACATCCGCGCCCAGCGCCAGACGATCTGATCCTCCGGGAACGTCGCGCGCTCCTCCGGCCTCAGCACGGTCCAGTCGAGGACCCGCTTCTCATCCTCCTCGCTGGCGACCTCCTCCCCCGCGCGCGGCCGGCGGCCCGGCGTGTAGGCCAGGACCGATCCCTGGTTGCGCAGCGTCAGGAACGGCTCCTCGAACCCCACCAGGCCCGCGTCGTGGAGCACCTTCGTCCAGAAACGCGCGTAGAGCAGGTGCGAGCGCGCGTGCTCCGCGCCGCCCGCGTAGAAGTCCACCGGCAGCCAGGTGTCGATCCGCTCCCGCGCCGCAAACGTCTCGTCATTGTGCGGGTCCACGAACCGGAGGAAATACCACGAGGAGCACGCATAGCCCCCCATCGTGTCCGTCTCCCGCCGCGCCTCTCCGCTGCACCGGGGGCAGGCCGTATGGACGAAATCCGGAATCGTCGCCAGCGGCGAATCCCCCGTGCCCGACGGCTCGTAGTGCTCCACCTCCGGCAGCAGCACCGGCAACTGGTCCTCCGGCACAGGGACCTCGCCACATTTTTCACAATGGACCATGGGGATGGGCGCGCCCCAGTAGCGCTGCCGGCTGATCAGCCAGTCCCGCAGCCGGTAGTTGACCGTGCCCTTCCCCTTCCCTGTCTCCTCCACCCAGGCGGTGAACTTCTGAACGGTCTCAGGGTCGTTCGGCAGCCCATCGAACGGGCCGGAGTGGATCACCGTCCCCCCCGCCGGCAGGGCCTCCCTCATCTCCTCCGGCCTCGTCGGCCCGTCCGGAATCTGGTAGACCATCCGGATCGGAATGTCGAACTTCCGTGCGAACTCGAAGTCCCGCTGGTCGTGCGCCGGCACGGCCATGATCGCGCCCGTGCCGTAGCCCATCAGCACGTAGTCCGCGATCCAGATCGGGATCGGCGCCTCCGTCGCCGGGTTGATCGCCTGCGCCCCGATGAATACGCCCGTCTTGGCGCGCTCGGCGTTCATGCGATCAATCTCGGTCTCACCCTGCGCCTTCCGCACGTAGGCGTCCACCTCCGCCCTCCGGTCCGGCGCGGTCAGCTTCTCCACCAGCGGGTGCTCCGGGGCCAGCACCATGAACGTCGCCCCGAACAGCGTGTCGGGCCGGGTCGTGAACACGCGGATCACGTCCTCCGTCCCCTGAACCGGGAAGTCCACCTCCGCCCCCTTGCTCCGCCCGATCCAGTCCCGCTGCATCTCCTTCAGGCCCTCCGGCCAGTCGATCTTGTCCAGATCGGCCAGCAGGCGGTCGGCATAGGCCGTGATCCGGAAGAACCACTGGGGCATGGGCCGCTTCTCCACGGGCGTGTCGCAGCGCCAGCAGCGCCCCTCCTTCACCTCCTCGTTCGCCAGGCCGGTCTTGCAGGAGGGGCACCAGTTGATCGGGGCCGTGGCCCGGTAGGCCAGCCCGCGCCGGTGGAGAAGCAGGAAGATCCACTGCGTCCACCTGTAGTAGTCCGGCAGGCTGGAGTTGATCTCCCGGTCCCAGTCGTAGCTCACCCCGATCAGCTTCAGCGTCCTCCGGTAACTGGCCGCGTACTCCGGCACCATCTCGCGGGGGTTGCGCCCGCGCTTGATCGCCTCGTTCTCCGCGGGCTGGCCGAACGCGTCCCACCCCATCGGGTGCAGGACATTGAACCCGTTCATGCGCTTGTACCGGCAGAACGCGTCCATCGGCACGTAGTTCTTCAGGTGCCCGACGTGCAGGCCCGCGCCGGAGGGGTAGGGGAACATCTCCAGCGCGTAGAACTTGGGCCGGTCGGAGCGGTCGGGGGCGCGAAACGTCTTCTCCCGCTCCCAGCGCGCCTGCCATTTGACCTCGATGGCCCGAAAATCGTACTTCTCTTCCATAAGACGTATCTCGTATCTCGTATCTCGTTCCACCTCTCCCCACGCTTCACGCTTCACGCTTCACGCGCGCTTCATTTAAACCCGTCCACGTACGGCAGCCGCATGGCCGTCGCGCGCACGGCGTCCACGCCCTCCAGGAGTTGCCCCGTGGCATCCCAGGCCCCTTCCAGGAGCTGGGACCGCGCGCTGTCCGGGATCTGAATTTTCACGGTCCTGTCGCCGTACGTCACCGTCTTCGTCCTGAGATCGACGGTCACCGCCTGTCCCGGCTCGACCTCCACGGCCTCCATCAGCAGCAGCACATCCTTCTCCTCCGCCGTCACGCACGGAATCCCCATCGCCGTGCAGTTCCCCCGGAAGATCTCCGCGAAGGACTCCCCGACGACGACCCTGATCCCCCATCGCATCAGCGACTGCGGGGCGTGTTCCCGCGACGAGCCGCAGCCGAAATTCCGGTTGGCCACCAGGACTGACGCCCCCTGAAAGCGCGGGTCGTCGAACGGATGGCCGCCCCCCTTCCGGTCGTCCTCAAACGCGTGCTCCCCCAGCCCGTCGAACGTCACGCACCGGAGGTAGCGCGCGGGGATGATCCGATCCGTGTCGATGTCGTTCCCCCGGACCGGCACCACACGGCCCTCGATCCGGGTCACAGATGACATGGTCATGGAACACCCTTTCAGGTCAGATGTAGAGGCGTTCAATTGAACGCCTCTACGTTTAATCCATCATCTCCCGCACATCCACGACCTCGCCCGCCACGGCGGCCGCGGCGACCATGGCCGGGCTCATCAGCAGCGTCCGCCCGGTCGGGCTCCCCTGCCGGCCCTTGAAGTTCCGGTTGCTCGAAGACGCGCAGACCTGCCGCCCCACCAGCTTGTCCGGGTTCATGGCCAGGCACATCGAGCACCCCGCCCCGCGCCACTCGAACCCCGCCTCCGTGAAGACCTCGTGCAGCCCCTCGGCCTCCGCGGCCCTCAGCACGGCCTGCGACCCCGGCACCACCAGGGCCTTGACGCCCCTGGCGACCTTCCGTCCCTTCACGACCCGCGCCGCCTCCCGCAGGTCGCTGATCCGGCTGTTCGTGCAGGACCCGATGAACGCCACGTCGATCCGGGTGCCCGCGATCGGCGCGTGGGGTCTGAAGTCCATGAACGCCAGCGCCTCCTTCGCGGAGCCCCGGTCCTCCTCCGGCAGCGACGCCGGGTCCGGGATCTTCTCCGTCACGTAGACCGACTGCCCCGGCGTGATCCCCCACGTCACCGTCGGCGCCATGGCGCTCCCGTCCAGCGCCACCCGGTCGTCGTAGGCCGCATCCCCGTCCGATGCCATCGACCGCCACCAGGCCGAGGCCCGGTCGAACGCCCCGTCCTCCGGCGCGTAGGGCCGGCCCTTCAGGTAATCGAAGGTGGTCTGGTCCGGGTTGACGTAACCCGCGCGCGCCCCCCCCTCGATCGACATGTTGCAGAGCGACATCCGCTCCTCCATCGTCATGGCGTCGACCACCGGGCCGCCGTACTCATAGGCGTATCCGACGCCCCCCTTGACCCCCAGTCGGCGGATGACGTTCAGCGTGACATCCTTGGCGTAGACCCCCTTCGACAGCCTCCCGATCACGTCAATCCGGCGGACCTTCAGCGGGTCCATGGCCAGGCACTGCGTCGCCAGCACGTCCCGCACCTGGCTCGTCCCGATCCCGAACGCCACGGCCCCGAACGCCCCGTGCGTGGAGGTGTGGCTGTCCCCGCACGCGATCGTCATCCCCGGCTGCGTCAGCCCCAGCTCCGGCCCCACCACGTGGACGATCCCCTGCCGGGAATCGTCCAGGTTGAACAGCGGGACGCGGAACTCCTTCGCGTTCTGCTCGATGGCCTGCATCATCTCCTCGGCCAGGTCGTCCTGGAACGGCCTGACCTGGAGGTCCGTCGGAACGATGTGGTCCACGGTCGCGAACGTCCGGTCCGGGTAGGCCACCTTCAGCCCCCGGTCCCGCATCTCCGCGAACGCCTGCGGGCTGGTCACCTCGTGGACCAGGTGCAGCCCGATGAAGAGTTGCGTCTGCCCGGACGGCAGCCGGCGCACCGTGTGCGCGTCCCAGACTTTATGGAATAGACTTCTGCCCATGAAAAAATCCTTTTTGTAAGCCCTCACACCCCTGCGCCGGGTCCCATCTCCTTCTTCATCCGTTCCTGCACGGCCAGGCGGTTCAATCCGTCGATGAACGCCCTGGCCCCGGCCTCGATCAGGTCCGTGGACGCCCCGCGCCCGATCGCCGTGTGCCCGTTGCCAGACAGCTTCACCGTCACCTCCCCCACCGCGTCCTGTCCCCGCGTCACCGACCGGCTGGCGTAGTCTTCGAGCTGCACCGGCGTCCCCACGGCCTTCACGATGGCGTTGTAGGTCGCGTCGATGGGGCCATCCCCCCACGCCGCCTCCTGCACGACCCGCTCCCCGTCGATGCGGAGCTTGATCGTGGACGTCGGAATCGTCCCCGTCCCGCTCGACGTGTGGAGGTATTCGAGATGGTACTTCTGCGGCGCCTCGTGCAACTCGTCCGACACGATGGCCGCCAGGTCCTCGTCGAAGATCTCCTTCTTCTTGTCCGCGATCTCCAGGAACCGCTGGTAGGCCTTGTCCAGCTCCTCCTTGGAGAGGTGATAGCCCAGCTCCTCCAGCCGGTGCCGCAGCGCGTGACGCCCGGACCGGGCCGTGAGCACAATCTGCGTCTTCTCCAGGCCCACGTCGCGCGGGTCTATGATCTCGAAATTCTCCCGGTCTTTCAGGACCCCGTCCTGGTGGATGCCCGAGCTGTGGGCGAAGGCGTTGGCCCCCACGATGGCCTTGTTGGGCGCGACGACGATGCCCATCAACCGACTCACCAGACGGCTCGTCGTGCAGATCTGCCGGGTCTCCACCTGGGTGCGAAGCCCGAAGTAGTCCTGACGGGTGCGCAGGGCCATCACGATCTCTTCCAGGGCGGCGTTGCCCGCCCGTTCGCCCAGTCCGTTAATCGTGCACTCGGCCTGTCGGGCGCCGCTTTTGAGCGCCGCCAGGGTGTTGATCACGGCCATGCCCAGGTCGTCGTGGCAGTGTACGCTCAGGACAGCGCCCCCGACATTGGGCACGTGTTCCAGGATGTTCCGGATCAGGCCGCCGAACTGCTCCGGGACCGCGTAGCCCACGGTATCCGGGATGTTGACCGTCGTGGCCCCGGCCTGGATCGCCGCCTCGATGACCTCGTAGAGATAGGCCAGGTCCGTGCGGGCAGCGTCCATCGGCGAAAACTCCACGTCCTCGCAGAACGACCGGGCGCGTTCCACAGCCGCCACGGCCATCTTCAGGACCTGTTCAGGGGGTTTGCCGACCATGGCGATATGCTGGGGTGAAGTGCCGATGAACGTGTGAATCCTGGGCTTCGGGGCGCTTTTAAGGGCCTCTCCGGCCCGGTCGACGTCCTGGGGGAGCGCCCTGGACAGGCCGCAGACGATGGGCCCCTCCACCTCGTGCGCGATCCGGCGGACCGCCTCGAAGTCCTCGTTCGAAGAGATCGGAAACCCTGCCTCGATCACATCCACCCTCAGCCTGGCCAGTTGATGCGCGATCTCCATCTTTTCGCGCACGGACAGCTTGGCCCCGGGCGTCTGCTCCGCGTCCCGCAACGTCGTGTCAAAGATGATGACCCGATCCGATTGACTCGCATCCATTTTATACTTCCCCCTGATACTCCCTCAGCAACGCCACGCTCCCCGTCCGGGCCATCTCCTTGATCCCGAACGGCTTCAACATCCCCACCATGGCGTTGATCTTGTCGTCGTTCCCCGTGACCTCGATCGTCATCGAGTTGGGGCTCAGGTCCACGATCTTGGCCCGGAAGACCTCGGCGATCTGGATGATCTCCGACCGCGTCGTCTTGTCTGCCGACACCTTGATCAGCGCCAACTCCCGCTCCACGAAGCTCCCCCTGGTCATGTCGATGACCTTGATCACGTCCACCAGGCGGTTCAACTGCTTGTTGACCTGTTCCAGAACCCGATCATCCCCCGTGACCACGATCGTCATCCGGGATACGCTCGGGTCCTCCGTCTCGCCCACCGACAGGCTGTCGATGTTGAACCCCCGGCTGGAGAACAGGCCGGAGACCCTGCAGAGTACGCCGAAGTGATTCTCCACGAGGGCTGAAATCGTATGTTTCTGCACGACGCTGTCCATGTTCCCTCTCTTGGCTTCCTTTGGGGTGACGCCACCGATACGGTTGAGAAAATACAGAGAGACTGCCGCCTGTGAATCGCTTCAGAGGCCCCTTCCAGAGTCGATTTCCGGGTGAAGGTAGAGATGACAACTGGGGAGGTGAGCCTCTTAGGCGCCGGGTAGAAGGAGCGCCAGAAGGAGGCCCAGCAACAGGGGAAGGATCAGAATATGCAGCCACAGGACGGCTGGGGAAGCCGCCGTGGGCCGGGCAATAGCGGAAGGAGTAAGACGACGAATCGCCTGCCGGGAGGCTGTTCTTGCATCAGCCTCAGACCTGTCGTGTCCAAATTGCGTGGAAAACCGTCTCATGAGAATTCCGGACATGGCTGTCGTTCGTCAGAAATGGACTGCGCAGGTATGTGCATATTGAGTGTATATTATAATATAGCGATGCCTCTTTGTCAAGCGTTTTTACGGATCTCTGTTCAATTCTAACCGACGATTTATTCCTACATTATGACATAAAATCCGGCTCCTCCAGAAGAAAGGTCCGGCCCCTGAACAGAGGGGATTTGCGCTTGACTTGACGCAGGGCCAGGGCTACATTGTAGGACGGTGAACAGGCTATATCCTCAGCTTACGCAAAAAGGAGAACTTCATGGCAACCCAGCTCAATCGCTACAGCGCCCGCATCACCCAGAGAAAATCCCAGGCCGCCTCCCAGGCGATGCTGTATGGGACCGGCCTGACCGAAGCGGATATGAGCAAGCCCCAGGTGGGCATCGCCAGCATGTGGTGGGAGGGAAACACCTGCAACATGCACCTCCTGGACCTGGCCGCAAAGGTCCGGGAGGGCGTCGTCGCCGCCGGCCTGGTGAGCATGCGGTTCAACACCATCGGCGTGAGCGACGGCATCTCCATGGGCACCGAGGGCATGTGCTATTCCCTCCAGTCCCGGGACCTGATCGCCGACTCGATCGAGACCGTGATGGGCGCGCAGTGGTACGACGCCAACATCTCCATCCCCGGATGCGACAAGAACATGCCCGGGTGCCTGATCGCCATGGGGCGACTGAACCGCCCGGCCCTGATGATCTACGGCGGCACGATCCGGCCCGGCGCCCACGGAGGGCAGAAGCTCGACATTGTCTCGGCCTTCCAGTGCTACGGAGAATACATCGCCGGCAAGGCGAGCGAACGGGGCCTGACGGACGTCCTCCAGCACGCCTGCCCCGGCGCCGGGGCCTGCGGCGGCATGTACACCGCCAACACAATGGCCTCCGCCATCGAGGCCATGGGCATGTCCCTCCCCTACAGCGCCTCCACCCCGGCGACCGACCCGAAGAAGCTGGACGAATGCTTCCGGGCCGGCGCGGCCATCCGCCACCTCCTGGAGATGGACCTGAAGCCTGCGGACATCATCACCCGCCAGGCCCTCGAAAACGCCATGGTCGTCGTCATGGCCCTCGGCGGGTCCACCAACGCCGTCCTCCACCTGATCGCCATCGCCCGGTCCGTGGGTGTCCCGCTGGACATCGACGATTTTCAGAAGGTCAGCGACCGCGTCCCCTTCATCGCCGACCTCAAGCCGAGCGGCAAATACGTGATGGAGGACCTCCACGACGTGGGCGGTACGCCCGGCGTGATGAAACTCCTGCTCGACGCCGGCCTGCTCCACGGCGACTGCATCACCGTGACCGGCCGGACCATCGCCGAGAACCTGAAGGACCTGCCCGGCCTGGCGTCGGGGCAGGAGGTGATTCATCCCCTCGACCGGCCCATCAAGCAGACCGGCCACCTCCAGATCCTGAGGGGCAACCTGGCGCCGGAGGGGGCCGTGGCCAAGATCACGGGCAAGGAGGGTCTGCGCTTCACCGGCCCGGCCCGCGTGTTTGACGAAGAGGAGGAGGTGCTGGCCGCCCTGGAGCGGAAGGAAATCCAAAAGGGGGACGTGATCGTCATCCGCTACGAGGGCCCAAAGGGCGGGCCCGGAATGCCGGAGATGCTGACCGTGACCGCCGCCATCATGGGCGCGGGCCTGGGCAAGGACGTGGCCCTGATCACGGACGGCCGGTTCTCCGGCGGCACGCACGGCTTCGTCGTGGGGCACGTCACGCCGGAGGCCCAGGAGGGCGGCCCCCTCGCCCTGGTCCGGGCCGGCGACGTCGTCACCATCGACGCGGAGAGGCATCTCCTGAGCGTGGACCTGACCGACGCGGAGCTCTCCAAACGAAAGGCCGCCTGGACCGCGCCCCCCTACAAGGCCACGCGTGGGACGCTTTACAAATACATCAAAAACGTCAAATCCGCCTCCGAGGGCTGCGTCACGGATGAATGATCCTTGCTCGATCCATTCGTGATCGGTTAAGAGCGGATGTATAGCAGAAAAAGCTTGTGGGGGACATAGTTTACGATCTCCTTAGGGAAGCCACCAAGCGACCCTAACCCAGGAGGATCGGACTATGCCCCTCGACCAAGATAATGCAGTTGAGGCATCTT
>SICM01000006.1 GCA_009694805.1 Candidatus Latescibacterota bacterium | reverse complement strand
GGAGGGGGTGGGGGGGCGGGTGGGGGTGTTTGCCCTTTGCCATTATTTAACCAGAAAGGCATCGTCATGGACCTCACCTCCGGCCTGATCGGCCACTGGAAACTGAGCGGCGACTGCCGGGACCATTCGGGCAACGGAAACCACGGCGTCAACCACGGGGCCGACCTCACCGCAAAAGACGGCGCCACGTTCGACGGTCAAGCCTCCTGCATCGAGGTCCCCTCCTCCCTCCGCCCCGGCCCCGGAGACTTCTCGATCTCCCTCCACGCGCACACCGACGAGCGTCTCGACGACGTGCTCGGCGACCTCCTCAGCCAGTACGACCCCGTCACCCGGACGGGGTTCAACTTCGACCTCCAGAACTTCGCGGGCGTCACCGCGGCCCAGGCCAACCACCGGCACCTCCACTTCGGCATCGACGCCGGAAGGATCGACCCCGCCTGGACCGACTGCGGCAGGCCCGGCAACAACCTCCGGGTCTACTCCCTCACGGTCTACGAAGGTCAGCTCTATACCGGGACCTTCGAGCACGGCGCGGACGAGGCCGGACACGTGTACCGCTATACGGGTGGGACCCGCTGGATCGACTGCGGCAGCCCGGACCCGTGCAACACCGTCGCGTCCCTGGCCGTGTACCACGGGAGACTCTACGCCGGTTCCTCCCGTTACAAGGCGGGCGGGTCTGCGCTCCCCGACTCCCCCAACCAGCACCCCGGCGGAAACATCTATCGCTACGAAGGGGGCAAGGTGTGGACCCCCTGCGGCCACCTGGAAGGGGCCGACTCCATCGCCGGCCTGGCCGTGTACCGGGGCGACCTCTACGCCATCCCCCTCTACAGCCAGGGCGTGTTCCGCTACAAAGGCGGGACCGAATGGACCTCCTGCGGCACGCCCGGGGTGCGCATGATGTCCCTGACCGTGTTCAACGGCCACCTCTACGGCGCGGGCAACGAGGGGGAGGGGCGCGGCGGCGTCTACCGCTATGAAGGTGGGACCACCTGGACCCGCACCGGGGACCAGCCCGGCGTCACCCAGGTCTATTCTTTCGCCACGTATCAGGGGAAGCTCTACGTGGGGACCTGGCCGGACGGAACCGTCTTCCGATATGATGGAGGTGAGATCTGGACAAACGTCGGTCGCCTTGGACAGGAGAAGGAGGTCATGGCCATGATGGTCTACAACGGCAAACTCTACGCCGGGACCCTCCCCCTGGCCGAGGTCTACCGATATGATGGGGGAACGACCTGGACTCGCACCGGCCAGCTCGACACCACGCCTGACGTCAAGTATCGCCGGGTCTGGTCCATGGCCGTCTTTCAGGGCAGACTCTTCGGCGGCACCCTCCCCTCCGGCCATGTCTATGCCCTCGAAGCCGGCAAGAGCGTCACCTACGACCACGAACTCAAACCCGGCTGGCGGCACCTCGTGGCCGTCCGTCACGGCGACCGTCTGAAGCTCTACGTGGATGGTCGTCTCGCGGCCACCTCCTCCCCCTTCAACCCTGCGGACTACGACCTGTCCAGCGACAGCCCGTTACGCATCGGGTTCGGGGCGCACGACCACTTCAACGGCAAAATCAGGGACCTGCGCATCTACAACCGCGCCCTGACCGATACGGAGGTGGAGGCGTTGGGTGGCGTCTAGACCTCACCCCCTAACCCCCTCTCCCACGGGGAGAGGGGGAACAGTATACCTTCACAAGGACCAATGACCAATTTCCGAATCCACCTGTGCTGTGCCAGCCTCTATCTTTTGATGATCGCAGGCGATACATCGTCTGCCAGCGCGGACCAGCATTCAAACAAGGAGCGTGGAAACGTGATCTTCAAGATCTCCGTACGCGTCGACCTCGGCAGGGACCTGGGCCAGAACTTCGGGTCCCTCTTTGAAGCGACCGACAGCCAGGGCCGGGTGATCGCGGGCGCGGGCTTCCTGGGGGCCTTCAACACGGAGTCGCGCAGCGACCGGCGCGTCCTGAACTTCTTCATCAAGCCTGGAAAACAGCCCGAGACGCAGGTGGAGCGCCTCCCCCGCGCCAACGACGACGGCGGCGTCTACCTCCACGCCTTCGACGATAAAACCTTCGCCCGGAGTCGCGGAGGGAAGGACCCTCACCTGCGCGTCTGGGACCCGAAAGCCCGGAACTGGGTCATCGATGAGGCCACCCTGCCGCTCAGCATTCACGTGGGTGACGGCGTGCTAACCTCGACCTCCGGCCGGGTCACCTACCGGGACAGAACCCTCCTGGAACTGGGGCCGGATCAGGGCATCCTGGGGGAGACCTACTACGCCAACGGATGCTTCATCCTCCATCAACGCTTCCCGGACAGCACACCGAAGATCGACCGCCTCGTGGCCTGCCCCTGGACCCCGGACGGCCCATCGAAGATCGACCTGGCGCAGGGGCGCGTTCAGGAGATGGACGCCTCACACCCCATGGTCGTCTATGCTTACGGACAGCTTGGACAGGACATCCTGGCGGCCACGAACACCGGAGGCGTCTATGCCTTCGACGGGGAGCGCTGGCGGATTCTGTATGAGCGGCCTGATAAAAACGTCAGCTTCCAGGTCTACTCCATGATCAACTACTACGACCGACTCCTCCTGGGCCAGTATCCCACCGGGGAACTCTACGAATTCGACGGGAAGGAACTCATCCTCCACAAGGGCTGGCCCCCGGTGATGCCGGGCGTCTCCGGGAGGGCGCGAGAGGCCCAGACCACCGCGATCTACGGCGGGGACCTCTACGTGGGCGTCTGGCCCTGGGCCGAGGTCTGGAGATACGACGGGGCCGACTGGTCCCTCGCCCATCGGATGTTCACGCATCCTGAGTTGACGGACGCGGTCACGCACCCCTACGAGGCCGAGTGTACGAAGCTGGAGATCGTCCTGAACCAGTGGGGCCAGCGGGTCACGAGCATGATCCCCTCCGGTGACGCGCTCTACGTCTCCACCTCCGCCAAGGGTTCGGCCCCCTATGAGCCCCGGTTCGGATTTCTGACGGATGAGCAGCAGAAGGACTACGGGGCCATTTACCGGCTCGCCCGGCCCGGCCACCTCTCGGTCCACACAGACTGGAAGGCCGGCCCGACCACGTTTGAATGGACGATCACGCAGGATCAGATGCGGGTATCTCAGGACGGAAGGCTGCTCGGGTCGGCCCCTGTGAGCCCCGACCTGACGGAGAGGCTGGCCCTCAAGGAGATCTCGTGGGGAAAGGGCGTCTACGGCGGATTCCGGGGGGAGATCGTGGAAAAGACCATTCAGAGGGAGGAAAAATAACCCATGGCAGACGTGCGCGAGGGACTGATCGGACACTGGCCGTTCAACGGCGATTGCCGGGACCATTCGGGGAACGGACACGACGGACAGAACCACGGCGTCAGCTTCACCGCAGACGGGGCCGCGTTCGACGGGAAAGCGTCACAGATCGAGGTCCACCCCTCCTTCCGCCTCGGCCCCGGAGACTTCTCGATCTCCGTCCGGGCGCATACGGACGAGCGCCTCGACGACATCCCCGGCGACCTCCTCAGCCAGTACGATCCCGTCACCCGGACAGGGTTCAGCTTCGGCATCCAGAGCCTCGCGGGCGTCACCAGCGCCCAGTCCAACGACCGGCACCTCCACTTCGGCATCGACGCCGGCCGGATCGACCCGGCCTGGACCGGCTGCGGCAGGCCCGGAAACAACCTCTTCGTCTGCGCCCTCGCCGTCTACGAAGGCCAGCTCTACGCCGGGACCTTCGAGCACGGCGCGAACGAGGTGGGGCACCTCTATCGTTATGCAGGCGGGACTCGCTGGATCGACTGCGGCAGCCCGGACCCCAGCAACGCCATCACGGCCCTGGCTGTGTACAATGGCAAGCTCTACGCCGGGACCTCCTGTTATAAATCGAGCGGGTCCGCGCTCCCCGACTCCCCCAACCTGATCCCCGGCGGCAAAATCTATCGCTATGAAGGGGGAAAAGAGTGGACCGACTGCGGAAAGCTAACCGGCCCCTCCGTCAGCCAGGTGGTCAATCCCGACTACATGCAACGGTTCACCGGATGGAACCCCGACGAGGTGGACGGCATCCACGGCATGGCGGTCTATGACGGGGCCCTCTATGTGATCCCGATGTACCACCAGGGCCTCTTTCGTTATGAAGGTGGGACGGCCTGGACGGACTGCGGCAGCCCGGGCGTCCGCCTGATGTCCCTGACCGTGTTCAACGGCCACCTCTACGCCGCGGGCAACGATGGGAACAAGCACGGCGGCGTCTATCGCTATGACGGGAAATCCTGGACCCGCACCGGGGACCAGCCCGGCGTCACCCAGGTCTATTCCTTCGCCACGTACGAAGGGAAGCTCTACGTGGGGACCTGGCCCGAGGCCACGGTCTTCCGGTACGATGGCGGGGAGACCTGGACGAACTGCGGTCGTCTCGGGCAGGAACTGGAGGTGATGGGCATGGCCGTGTACAACGGCAAGCTCTACGCCGGGACCCTGCCCCTGGCCGAGGTCTATCGATACGACGGGGGAACGGCCTGGACCCGCACCGGCCAGCTCGACACCACCCCCGACGTCAGGTATCGCCGCGCGTGGTCCATGGCCGTCTTTCAGGGCAGTCTCTTCTGCGGGACCCTCCCTTCGGGCCACGTCCATTCCCTCGAAGCCGGCAAGAGCGTCACGTATGACCACGAACTCAAACCCGGCTGGCGGCATCTCGTCGCTGTCCGGCACGGTGACCGCCTGAAGCTCTACGTGGACGGTCGTCTCGCGGCCACCTCCTCCCCCTTCAACCCTGCGGACTACGACCTGTCGAACGACAGCCCGTTGCGCATCGGGTTCGGCGCGCACGACCACTTCAACGGCAAAATCAGGGACCTGCGCCTCTACAGCCGCGCCCTGACCGATGCGGAGGTCTCCGCCCTGCATCGCCTCCCCGAATGAGTCGAGCGGGCGACAGATTTTAATGGACATTTCTGGGCCGGATGATTATTGTAGGTCACCCTTGGTTTTGACGAAGTGCTATCCCGAATGAGGACAACATGGCCAGCTTCCCCGGTGTGAAGGCCCTTGCGTTTGACCTGTTTGGCACCATTCTGGACCTCGACAGCAGCCTGAAGCCTTTCATCGAGACGTTCCTGAAAGACCAGCAGGCCACCGTGTCGCCGGAGCAGTTCTGGGACCGGTGGCGGGCCCGCCAGCGCATCGAACAGTTCCAGGACACCCTGATGATGCTCGGCCACAGCGGCTATCTGGAGACCGTGCGCCGTGCCCTGGTCTACACGCTGGGCCTGAGCGGTGTGCAGGCTTCGGTCCAGGGAATCAGGATCCTCATGGAAGCCTGGCGGGAGCTGTCGCCTTTCCCCGACGTCCTGCCGGAGCTGGAGCGGCTGAAGAGCCGCTACAGTCTGGTGGTCCTCTCCAACGGAGACCCCCATTTTCTGGATCACCTGGTGAAGCACCGCGTCCAGTGGGCCTTCAATGCCGTGATCTCCGTGTCGCCCATCGGCGCCTTCAAGCCGCACCCGGCCGTGTACCGGCGGGCCGCCGGCCTCCTGGGCCTGGAGATGGAGGCGTGCATGATGGTCTCGTCCAATTCGTTCGACGTGGTAGGCGCCAGGGCGTGCGGCTACAAAGGGGCGTTCGTGAACCGCTACGGCCTCCCCTATGACGACTCCCCCTACCGGCCCCACGTAACCGTCCGGAACTTCACGGAACTGGCCGACGCCCTGCTTTGAGAGAAAAAAATCCGATGAAGCTGCGCCTTGCCATCCTCGTCTTCGCCCTGCTCCTGCTCATCATAATCGGGTGGAGAACCTTCCTGAGCCGTCCCAACGACGACCTCACCGGACAGCCGACCTCCGCGACCGACTACGCCAGACGGGGGAACGGCTACCTGGACCGGAGCGACTACGACCGGGCCATCGCGGACTACACGAAGGCCATTGCCCTCGCCCCCGGAGACATCTCCGCCTACGTGGGCCGGGGCCTGGCCTACCACTTCAAGGGCGAGAAGGGCCGGGCCGCTGCCGACTTCCAGGTCATCCTCAGACTCATGGAGGACCAGAACACCCGCCACCGGGTGACGGAGCAACTTCAGGCCATCGGGCCGGAATAGCCCCAATTGTGCGAACGTTCGCACAATTCTGCGGTCGATCGCAGAATTGTGTCAGGAGACACAGGATGGCTCACATAAAAGTGTTCTATGAGCCTGAGACGGAACTACTTACGATCTTCTGGAAGGCTCCCCGACAGGACCAGATTTGCACCGAATTGGGCGACGGCGTGATCCTGACCAAAGATCCCCGGAGCGGCGAACCTATCGGCCTGGAAGTGCTCTCCTATCGCCCCGACGACGCGCGTTTTGACGCCTTGAGCGTGGAACTGGGAAGGTGAAGGTTCTTTAAAGGATTGAGGTTATGAGTATCGTGACAGAAGATCTCTTAGACAAAGAGCTTAAAGCAATCCTGAAAGCCGGAGGATACGGGTCTGAAAAGGCCGTCGTCGGGCATGCCCTGGAGGTCCTCCTGGCCGCGAATCCTTCCCTGCGCCTGGCAATGGCCGTTGAACTCTACCGAACCGGCGAGGTCACTTTGGAGAGAGCGTCGGAGATCGGAGGGCACGATGTGGAATCGTTCAAAGACCACCTGGCCGAAAAAGGAGTGGATCGGATCGTGGAGGGCCCTAAAGAGGAGATTGCTGAGGGCTTAGATCGGGTCAAAAAGTATCGGGGATAGATATAGAGGAGTCTGCTATGGACACGGTCACAATTCAGATTCCCGATGAACTCTCGAAAGAACTTGAGCCATACCGGGACCAACTCGACGAAGTGCTTCGCATCGGCCTCAGGGAACTCAAGATGGCTCAAGCGCTTGGGGTTTATAAAAAAGGAGGCATCTCTTTGTGGAAAGCCGCCCGTCTTGCGGGCGTTTCACGCAGAGAGATGGCCCAATATGCAGCGGCCCAGGGTCTACAGCCTCCTCACGATGAGGAGATGATCAAAGAAGATGTAAGGTGAAAATGGGTTGTCATTCTGAGGGAGTGAAACGACCGAAGAATCTCCGTGAAGGGTCTCCCTTACAAAAAACGAGATTCTTCGCTTCGCTCAGAATGACATCAAGACTCAACTCAAGACGTTTTTGGGTTGTCATTCTGAGGGAGCGCCGCGACCGAAGAATCTCTTAGAATTTCAAGGCTATGAAACAGTATTTTGTCTATATCATGACCAATAGATCACGGACGCTTTACACGGGCGTAACCAACAACCTTGAACGACGTGTCTATGAACATAAACATAAAATGGTGAAAGGCTTCACTGAAAAGTATAACATCACACAACTGGTCTACTACGAGACTATGGGTGGCATTCGGGCTGCCATTGCGCGTGAGAAACAGATCAAGGGCTGGCTACGGATGAAGAAAGTTGCCCTGATTGAGTCCCTGAATCCAGAGTGGAAGGACTTGAGCGCAGAGTGGTTTAAAGAAGAAGATTCTTCGCGGAGTTTATCCCTTCGTTGCACTCAGGGCAAGCTCTGAGCAAAAAAAAGATTCTTCGCGGAGTTTACCCTGAGCAAAACAAGATTCTTCGCTACGCTCAGAATGACAGCGAAGGGCTCAGAATGACCTCAAGACTCAACACAGAAGATCCTTTAGTTGTCATTCTGAGGGAGCGCAGCGACCGAAGAATCTGTTGTTACAGCGACTGATCTAAGAGATTCTTCCCACCCTTCGGTCGCTCAGAATAACAGACCTGGAGAACCCTGCTCATGCCCACCCTCGAATGGATCGGCAAGGCCGCCGTCCTGAACCATCACCGGGAGGTCCCCTTCCGGCTCCTCAAAAACGACGCGCGTCTTTCCGTGGGCGATCCGGGAACCGGCAACCTCCTCTACATCTTGATCTATCAAAACTGCTCCGGCGTCACCACCCGTAAGGACGTCCGGCCTTCAAAATGCTTGACGTTCCAGGTGACGAACGTCGTGGCGTCGAAAGACTCTGCGACGGACAGGATCAGGGCATCGCTGAAGTTCATCCTGCGCAGAATGCGGTCGAATGCCCCGGTGATCAGGCCCATAAAAAAATCCCCTGAGGGCGCAACCGGCGCGTCCGGGTAGAGGATGTCCAGGTGGTATATCTGGTGAAAGTCGTAGAAGAGGCGCTTGACATCTTCGGGGGATTTCTTGAAAGAGGCGATGCCGCAGACTTCCAGCGCGTTGAAGACCGTCGTGGCCCTCCCGGCGATGTCCCGCTCGATGAACCGTCTGTTGGCCCGGATTCGAGGGTCCGACGGAAAGAAGAGGTCCAGGATGAAAACGTCAGAGTCAATCAGGACCATGGCCTCTCCTCCGGAGGGTATCCATGGCCTTTTCGAGACTCTCGTAGGGGAGGGCGTCCGACGGTGTCGCGCAGAGCCGCCGGATGCGCCGATAGGCGCCCTTCCGCTTGGGCACGCCCCTCTTCCTGTAAACGTCGATGAACGCGGCGATCTCCTGCTCAGTCGATGCCTGGGATTCGTGCTCAGAGGCTTTATCCGGGGCCTTCAATTCTGCGACGACCTCTTTGTGATGCGTGATCCTGTAGACAAGGTGGGGGTCCTTCTGCAACCGCTTGAGAAGGGTGGCGATATTCGTCCGTAATTGCGTGATGGGAATCGTCACTTTCATGTCAGCCTCCTGATTATTGTAAGAAGTGTACACTTTTAATGTAGCCATTTCACTCACCCGCGTCAACCGGAAAAGCGACGCCGTCTAACCGGAGTTCCCATGCCCTCCCCCATCACCATCACAGACGTTCAGACGATCCTGACCGAGCCGGCCAACTCCCGCCTGATCGTCGTCAAGATCCTCACCTCCGAGCCCGGCCTCTACGGCCTCGGCTGCGCCACCTTCACCCAGCGCTTCCGCGCGGTCCACACAGCCATCCAGGAGCACCTGCGCCCCTTCCTGATCGGCCGGGACGTGGACCGCATCGAGGAGACCTGGCAGATGGCGATGGTCCATTCCTACTGGCGCAACGGCCCTGTCCTGAACAACGCCATCTCCGGCGCGGACATGGCCCTCTGGGACATCAAGGGCAAGCGCGCGGGCATGCCCCTCTACCAGCTCCTGGGCGGAAAGTGTCGGGAGGCCGCGGCCTGCTACGCCCACGCCGACGGGAAGGATGAGCAGGAGGTCGAGGCCAACGTCCGCAGGTTCATGGAGCAGGGCTACCAGTACATCCGCGTGCAGATGGGCGGCTACGGGGGCCGGGCCTCTGAACTCCACAAGCCCGAAGGCGCGCCGGACGGCGCGTACTTCGACCCCCGCGACTACGTCCGAAAGGCCCTCCGCGCCATCGAGCACGTGCGGCGGGCCGTCGGCCCGGAGGTCGAACTCCTGCACGACATCCACGAGCGCCTCCGTCCCATCGACGCCGTCGGGTTCGCGAAGGACGTGGAGCCTTACAAGCTCTTCTTCCTCGAAGACCCGCTTGCGCCGGAGGACCTGGAGTGGTTCCGGAACATCCGGGGGCAGTGCGCCACCCCCATCGCCATGGGCGAACTCTTCAACCACCCCCGCGAGTGGACGCCCCTGATTCAGGACCGGCTGATCGACTTCATCCGCATGCACGTCAGCCAGATGGGCGGCATCACCCCGGCCCGCAACGTCGCGGCCTTCGCCAACATGTACGGCATCCGCACGGCCTGGCACGGCCCGGGCGATGTCTCCCCCGTCGGCCACGCCGCCAACCTCCACCTGGACCTCTGGGCGCCCAACTTCGGCGTGCAGGAGTGGTGCCGCTTCCCCGACCTGGTCTACGAGATGTTCCCCGGCACACCGGAGGTCCGGGGCGGCTACATGTATCCCAACGACCGCCCCGGCCTGGGCATCGACGTGGACGAGAAACTCGCCGCGAAGCACCCCTGCAAGGACTACGTGGACCGCTGGACCCAGACACGCACGCCGGACGGCACGCCGGTGAGACCGTAAGATCAGCCCTCTCCCCGTCAGGCTGCGCCTGCCACCCCTCTCCCACGTGTGGGAGAGGGGATGGGGGTGAGGGCCTGATCCACAAGTGAAAGGTTATCATGACCATCGGCATCATGGCCAGGACCTTCATCCGGCCGACGCTCGAAGCCACCCTCGACGCCGTCGCGGCCCACGGGATTCGCAATGTCCAGTTCGGCCTCAGTTGCGCCGGACTACCCGACCTGCCGGACCATCTCGACCCCGGCCTGTGCGACCGCATCCGTCAGGGGATGGCCACGCGCGGGATCTCCATAGCCGCCCTCTCCGGGACCTTCAACATGATCGACCCCGACCGGCACAGGCGGGAGGACGGCCTGCGCCGCCTGGGCGAACTGGCCGCCGCCTGCGAACGGCTCGGCACATCGGTCATCACCCTCTGCACGGGCACGCGCGACCCCGAAAACATGTGGCGGCGGCACCCCGGCAACGACGCGCCGGAGGCCTGGGAGGACGCGCTCGCCTCGATGCGTCAGGCCGTGGAGATCACGGAGGGGACCGGCGTCACCCTCGCCTTCGAGCCGGAGGTGTCCAATGTCGTGGACTCCGCGCAGAAGGCCCGCCGTCTGCTCGATGAGATCGGGTCCCCGCGCCTGAAAGTCGTCATGGACGGCGCCAACATCTTCCATACGGGCGAACTCCCCCGCATGCCGGAGATCCTGGACGAGGCCTTCGCCCTGCTCGGCCCGGACATCGCCCTGGCGCACGCCAAGGACCTGGACCGGGACGGGGAGGCCGGTCACCTGGCCGCCGGGACCGGCCTGCTCGATTACGACCGCTACCTGTCCCTGCTGCGCGCCGCCGGGTTTGACGGGGCGCTCATCCTCCACAGCCTGGCCGAATCGCAGGTGGCGGGATGTCTGACGTTCCTGCGGAAAAAAACAGGCAATAGGCAGTAGGCAGTAGGCAGTAGGCAGTAGGCAGTAGGCAATAGTTCCCCACTCTCCCGCTTTTGTCTTTGGTTTTACTATTGCCTGTTGCCTGTTGCCTGTTGCCTTCTTTTGAAAGGTTTTCCATGCGCATCACTCGCATCGAACCCATCCCCATCCTGGTCCCGCTCAAGGCGGGCCTGACCACCAAGACCGCCCACGGCGAGCACATCGACTCCCCCTACGTCATCGTCCGGGTCCACACGGACGAGGGCCTCGTCGGCCTGGGCGAGGCCACCCTGGCCCCCCGCTGGAGCGGCGAGACCAGCCCCGGCTGCGTGGCCGCCATCCGGGACCTGATCTCCCCGGCCCTGACCGGGCAGGACCCCACGCAGATCAACGTCCTCCGGACGCGGATGGACCGGCTGATCCGCCACAACCCCTTCACCAAGGCCGCGGTGGAGATGGCCCTCTGGGACCTGGCCGGAAAGGCCGCGGGCGTGCCCGTCTATCAACTCCTGGGCGGAAAGGTGCGCGAGGCCATCCCCATCAAGCTGGTCGTCGGCGCGTTCGACACCCCCAAGGCCGTGGCCCTGGCCGAGAAGTTCCTCACCTGGGGCGTGCGCTGTATCAAGGTGAAGGTGGGCCTCAACCCCGCTGCGGACCTGGAGCGGGTGCAGGCCATCCGGGAACTGGCCGGGCCGGACATCCCCATCGGCGTGGACGCCAACTGCGGCTACAACGCGGCCTCCGCCCGGCAGACCCTCCGGCGTCTCCACCCCTTCAACATCCTGTTCGCGGAGCAGCCCATCCCCCCCGGCGACCCCTGCGCCCTCGCCCGGCTCAGGCAGGCCACCGACATCCCGATCATGGCGGACGAAAGCGTCTTCACCCTGACCGACGCCTATCACATCGTCACCGCCGCCGCCGCCGACGTCCTGAGCGTCTACCCCGGCAAAAACGGGGGCATCGCCGGGACCCTGGAGATCGCCTGCGTGGCCCGCGCCGCGGGCATCGTCTGCAGCGTGGGGAGCAACCTCGAACTCGGCATCGGCAGCGCGGCCATGCTCCACCTGGCCACGGCCCTGCCCGTGATCGACAGCGAGACCTTTCCGGCGGACATCATCGGCCCCCTCTACCACGAGGCGGACATGATCCGCCAGCCCCTCGCCCTCGGCCCGGAGGCCGCCCGCTGCCCCGAAGGCCCTGGCCTCGGCGTGGAACTGGACGAGGATCAGCTCGAACGCTGGCGGGAGAAATAAGGGATGAAACAATAAGCAACCGGCAACCGTCCCCCTTCCTCCCCCATGCCCCTCCCTCTCCCCACGTGTGGGGGAGGGAGGGGGAAACCAGGGCTTTGCCCCTTAGAATGAGGGGAGAGGGCTGGCTTCTATTCTCCATTCTACGGAGTACCTCATGACCCTCGATGGCTACTGTACCCTCGGCGTGGACCGGGAGTACGACCTGACCGAATCCGCGCTCCTCAAGGCCCTGGACGAGGCCGGCGTGGACCGGGCCGTGATCGCGCCTGTGGACCGCCACCTCGCCGTGAACAACCGCGAGGGGAACGACTTCATCCGGAAGGCCGCGGCCGCGCACCCGGACCGGTTCATCCCCGCCTGCTCCGCAAACCCCTGGTACGGGGACGCGGCCCTGGAGGAGATCAGACGCGCCGTCGGCGCAGGCGCGCGCCTCCTGGTCCTGCACCCCGCCGTCCAGGGCTACCTGACCAACGACGAGCTGGTCTGGCCCCTCCTCGACGCCACGCGCGCGGAAAAGATCCCGGTCTACATCCACACTGGCCCCCCCGGCGCCGCGACCCCCTGGCAGGTGGTGGACCTGGCCGACCGCTACCCCGCCCTGGACTTCATCATGGGGCACTGCGGCGCGACCGACTTCTGGAACGACGTGGTCGACGCCGGGCAGGCCGCGCCCAACGTCTACCTGGAATCCTCCCTTGCCCGTCCCTTCAGCCTGGTCGGCCGCCTGAGCGTCGTGGGGATGCACAAGGGGATCATGGGCTCCTTCGCCCCGATCAACGAGCTGACCTTTGAATGGGAACAGATGCGCCGCGTCCTCCCCCCGGAGGCCCTGGAGGACGTCTGCGGCGCCAACCTGCTCCGTCTCCTGCTGAAGCGAGGTGCGCTATGATCATCGACTGTCACACCCACTGGGGCATGGTCTGGGAGGACCGGGACCACGAGGACCCGGCCCGCTGGCTCGCCATGCTGGACCACCACCACGTGAACAGGGCGTTCCTCCTGGGGCACTATAACCTCCACCGGAGCGACCAGTGCGAGGCGGACAACGACCGCCTCGCCCGCATCACGGCAAAGGCCCCTGACCGGTTCATCCCCTTCGGGACCGTCTGGCCTCAGAAGGGCGAGGACGCGGTCAAGGAAGCCCGTCGCTGCCTCCAGGTCCTCGGCCTGAAGGGGCTGAAGTTCCACCCCTGGCTGCAGGGGTTCAGCACCGCCGATCCCACCATGAGCGAGATCTACGACATGGCCGGCGCCCTCAACGCCCCCGTCTTCTTCCACGACGGCACCCCCTGCTACAGCCTCCCCGAGCAGATCGCCGGCCTGGCCCGCCGCTTCCCCCGGACCCGCTTCGTACTCGGCCACGCCGGCCTCCTCTGGAGCTGGCGGAGCGCCCTGGAGGCCCTCCGGCGGCCCAACGTCTGGGCCTGCCTGTGCGGGCCCCACATGCGCGCCATCGAGGTCCTCTGCCAGCGGGCGGACCCGGACCGCCTCCTCTGGGGCACGGACTTCGGGTTCGGATTCGCGGACGCCATCGACTACCGCCTGAACCTGATCAATCGCGCGAAGATCGACGACGCGCTCCGGGAGAAGATCCTGGGCGTCAACCCCCTCCGTCTCATGGAGCGGTCGTAGAGATGTTTCCTAAACCCGATTCCAGGACAGCGCGGCGTCGGATGGGCGCGGGAATGAATTCCCCAGCCACCAAACGCTCCTAGCTGTCGCGTTCCACCGCCCTGCTACTACTGAGAAGCCCGGCTACGCCGGGCTAAAAACAGATCGGTTCCAGAGACTCTTCTTTAACCCGAAACCAGGGCAGCGCGGCGTCGGGATCCCCCTTTATAATGGCCCATCTGAGGCAACGCCCCTGTCGCGGCCATCAATACCCCGATCTGACAGGGGGAGCATTTACGCCGCGCTCAAGCCCCTCGCGGCGTCTGAGCGAGCGTGCTTCTTTGGCCCCACCTTTCTTGCACGAGCAAGAAAGGTGGGAAAGGCCGATTAGACAATCTCTGAGCGAACGCCTGAACGAACGCCCTACTTTGATGCCCCATTTCTTCTCTGTTCGCCCAAAGAAAAGGGGCCAATGAGGAACCCTGAATGCACCCCCCCACAACCATCATCATTGGCGGCGGCGTCACCGGCCTGAGCACGGCCTACCACCTCGCCCTCAAAAAATTCGGCCGGATCATCCTCCTGGACAAAGGCCCCGTGGGCGACGGCTCCAGCAGCCGCTCCGCCGGCATCATCACCGGCCTGCTCTGGTCCGAGACCGGCGTGCGGGCGCGCCAGATCAGCCTCCAGCGCTTCCGCGAACTCTCTCAGGAACTCGAAGGCTACCAATTTCAGGACGTCGGCAGCATCATCCTGTTCGACCCGCCGTCCTGGACGGACCGGGAGAAGCTCCTCCCCCTCTACGAGCGCGTGGGCGCGCCGTTTGAGATCCTGGACGCCACCGAGATGCGCCGCCGCTGGCCCGCCCTCCATCCCCGCGAGGACCTCCGGGCGCTCTACGACCCGCTCGGAGGCTACAGCGAGCCCGACGAATACCTCCCTGCCCTCGCCAGGAAGTGCCGGGAGCTGGGCGTCGAGATCCGCGAGCATCAGCAGGTGACAGACGTTCTGACGCGGGGTGGGCGCGTGACCGGCGTCAGGACCCCGGAGGGAGACATCGAGGGAATCGTCGTCTGCACGGTCTACGCCTGGACCCGGAAACTGCTCGAACGGATCGGCCTGCGCCTCCCCGTGAAGAGCTTCGTCCACCAGCGCTACGTCACGACGCCCCTCCCCTCGCCCGTCCGGATCCCGGTGGTCAACGCCAATCCCTACAACGGCTACATCCGCCCGGCCTCCGGGAACCGCCTGCTCGTGGGCATCGAGACCTCCGACCGCGAAGAGCACCCCGTCCCTTCGCTGGACTTTCACATGTCCGCGCTCTCCGCCGCGCCCGAACTCAGGGACCAGCTCATGCGGGACTTCGTCCCGCTCGTGCCGGACCTGGGGGCCTTATCCTGGGCCACGGAGCGCGTGGGCCTCCTCACCTTCTCGATGGACGGGGAGCCGATCCTGGGGCCGGTCGCGGGCCTGCCCGGCCTCTACGTGGGCGTGGCCTTCCATTCGGGGGGATTCGCCTACAACCCCGCCTCCGGCCTGCTCCTGGCGGAGTTCGTGGCCGATGGCCGGACCCGCATCGACCTGGCCGCCTTCTCCCCGGACCGCTTCGACCCGCGCGAGGTCGATCAGTACCTTGCCACGACCGTGCCCCAGAGCCACGCCTTCCAGCGCCGGCACTGAGATGATCTAAAAAAAATTTACCGCAGAGAACGCGGAGCACGCGGAGAAAAGCAAGAGCAGTATGGGAAGTGTGGGAAGTGTAGGAAGATACTACCTCTTATTCCACTCCCCATACTCCCCATACTCCCCATACTTTTTTATTCCCTCTGCGACCTCTGCGGTCTCTGCGGTGAATGCTGTCAAAGCTTTTTAAGGAGACGACGATGCGCATCACCGACGTCACCGTACAACTGGTCCAGTCCGACTGCGGGCGCAAGTGGACGCACGTGCGCATCCACACGGACGAGGGCCTGACCGGCATCGGGGAGGGGACCTATTCCCACAAAGAGACCGTGGTCGCCAGCATGGTGGAGGCCCTCAGGCCCCACGTCATCGGCAAAGACCCCTTCGACGCCGAAGGCATCTACCGGGACCTCTACGCCAGCGGCAGGACCGGCTACCGGACCGGAGGCGTGATGTTCACCAGCGCCATCAGCGGCATCGACCAGGCCCTGTGGGACCTGAAGGGCAAGGCCCTCAACGCCCCGGTCTGCGCCCTGCTCGGCGGCCCCCGCTCCGCGAAGGTCCCCGTCTACTCCCACTTCGGCGGCAGGACCGTGGAGGCCCTGGTCGAGAGCGCACAGCGCGTCCTGGCCGAGGGCTTCAACGCCCTCAAATCCGGCATCTCCATCTTCGAGGCCCACGGCCCCAAGATCACCCGCCAGCAGCTCCGGAACATCGACGAGCGCTACGCCGCGCTCCGGAAGGCCATCGGCGAGGACATCCCCCTGATGGACGACCCCCACGCCTACTTCGACCCCCCCACCGCCCTGGAGATCGCCCGACTGCTGGAGCCCTACCGCCTGCTCTTCTTCGAGGAACCCACGATCCCGGAGGACCCGGAGGGCTACGCCCGCATCCGGCAGGGTACCTCCACCCCCATCGCCGGGTCCGAGCGCCTGACCAGCAAGCACCGGTTCAACGACTTCTTCCGCGCCGGGGCCCTGGACGTGGCCCAGCCCGACATCGTCTACATCGGCGGCATCACGGAGATGAAAAAAGTGGCCGCCCTGGCCGAGGCCTACCAGGTCGTCATCGCCCCCCACAACACCAAGGGCCCCGTCGGGATCATGGCCGCCGCGCACGTCATGGCCGCCATCCCCAACCCCCTGATCCAGGAGTTCATCTCCCCCTCCCGCATCCCCTGGCGGGACGACGTGCTCAAGCACCCGCTCGTGATCGAAGACAGTTGCCTGGTCGTCCCCGACCGCCCCGGCCTGGGGATCGAGTTCGACGAAGAAGCGCTGAAATCTCATGTTGTTTCGTAAAGGAAAATCGGGGTTTACCACTCGGTCATTCTGAGGGAGCCCTTCGCTGTCATTCTGAGCGTAGCGAAGAATCTGGTTCTACTCAGGGTAAACTCCGCAACCGAAGAATCTCTTTGGGGAAAAGAGATTCTTCGCCTTCGGCTCAGAATGACAGGCAAGAAAGGAGATCTTCCATGTCCAAACGCAAAGTCGTCATCACCGGCGGGGCCGGCTACATCGCCAGCCGCATGCTCCCCGCCCTGCGGGAGCGGTATGACCTGACCCTGCTCGACGTCAAAACCACCAACCGGGAGGGAAAAGAGGTGGAGGGCGTCCACATCACCGACCTCCTCAACCGGGACCGGGACGCCTACCGGCAGCACTTCCGGGGCGCGGACGCCGTGGTCCACTGCGGGTTCACCCGCGCGGCGAAGCCCGAAGACGACTACTGGGCCGAGGCCGACAACGTGAACATGGCCCACAACGTCTACCGGACCTGCGTGGAGGAGAACGTCCGCCGCGCCGTCGTCATCAGCTCCAACCACGCCGCGGACTACTACGAGCGCCTGATCTGGGCGAACAAGATGGAGTTTGTCACGCCCGACATGCGCCCCCTGTCGGACAACTTCTACGGCTGGGCCAAGGCGGCCTATGAACTCCTGGGGTTTGCGTTTGCGACCGGAGGGGTCAGCGACGGGAAGAAGCTCCAGAACGTGCAGCTCCGGGTCGGCGGCCCCCGCGAGACCGACATGGACCGGGCCAGCGCGGACGACCTCAAGCGGATGCACCGGGGCCTGGGGGCCTACCTGAGCATCCGGGACCAGGTGCAACTCGTCATCAAGAGCATCGAGACCGAGCACATCGAGGACGAGAACGGCATCCCCTTCCAGATCTTCTACGGCATCAGCGGCAACTCGCACAACTTCTGGGGCCTCGCCAACGCCCGGAAGGTGATCGGCTACGCCCCGGAGGATGACAGCCAGGTCCGGTTTGCGGACAAGCTCTCAAAGGTCCTCATCGAGGCGCAGAAAAAGATGAAGCCTGAGAATAAAGGGTGATTCCATGCGCGACATCCGAATCGGCGCGGCGCAGTTCGAGGCGCGGGACGCGGACAAGTCCTACAACCTGGGCCGCATCGCGGACCTGACCCGGCGGGCCGTGGCCGGGGGGGCGGAGATCGTGGCCTTCCACGAGTGCTGCATCTCCGGCTACACCTTCCTCCAGACCCTCTCCCGCCGCGAGATGGACGACATCGCCGAACCCGTGCCCGACGGCCCCTCCACACGCCGCCTGATCGAGATCGCCCAGGAGACCGGCGCGGCCATCCTGGCCGGCCTGATCGAGATCGACGGCGACCGCCTCCACAACACCTGCGTGGCCGTCTCCCCCGACGGGTTCGTCGCCAAACACCGGAAGCTCCACACCTTCATCAGCCAGTTCCTGACGCCGGGCGACACCTACACCGTGTTCGACCTGTGCGGCTGCCGCTGCGGCATCCTGATCTGCTACGACAACAACCTCCCGGAGAACGTCCGCATCACGGCCATCATGGGCGCGGAGATCATCTTCATGCCCCACGTCACCTGCGGCCTGGACTCCGTCATGCCGGGCCGGGGGAAGATCGACCCGCAGCTCTGGGAGAACCGCCATCGAGACCCCGTCCGCCTCCGGCAGGAATTCCTGGGCCCCAAGGGCCGGGCCTGGCTGATGCGCTGGCTGCCGACCCGCGCCTACGAGAACGGCGTCTACGCCGTCTACACGAACCCCATCGGCGTGGACCACGACACGATCAAGAACGGCAACGCCATGATCCTCGACCCCTTCGGAGAAATTCTGATCGAGTCCCAGGCCCTGGAGGACGACGTGGTCGTGGGCCTGCTCACGCCGGAGAAGATCCCCGTCTCCTCCGGCTACCGCTACCTCTGCGCCCGCCGCCCGGAACTCTACGAAAAACTGGTGGCGCCCCTGCCAGAGCACATGCGGAAGGGCACGCAGCCGGGGTGGATGATCAAAAAGCCGGAAAGCAGGCAATAGGCAACAGGCAACAGTAAAACCTAAAACAAAAACGGGAGGGAGGGGAACTATTGCCTACTGCCTGCTGCCTGTTGCCTGCTTTTCACACCTTGAACAGGATATTCACGATATCGCCGTCCTCGACGACGTAATCCTTGCCCTTCTGCATGAACCGGCCGGCCTCCTTGAGCTTCTGCTCGCTGCCCAGCTCCATCAGGTCCGGGTAGCGCATCACCTCCGCCCGGATGAACCCCCGCTCCAGGTCCTCGTGGATGGCCCGCGCGGCCTGGGGGGCCAGCGCGCCCCGGCGGATCGTCCAGGCCCGCACCTCATCCGGCCCGACGGTGAAGAAGGAGATCAGGCCGAGCGTGCTGTAACAGAGCAGCGTCAGGCGGTCCATGGCCGGCTGGTCGACCTGAAGCGCCTTGAGAAAGGCCTCCCGTTCCTCCGGACTGAGCTGCGAGATCTCCTCCTCGATCTTCGCGGACACGGCGATCCACTGGAACGCCTGATCGGCGAATTCCGCCGCGAGCCGGTCCACCAGCCCCGCATCGTGCAACTGGTCCTCCCCCACGTTGAGGACCTGGATCACGGGCTTGCGGGTCAGGAGCGGATAACTGACGATCACCTTCTCCTCCACGTCGGTAAACGCGAAGTTGCGGAGCGGTCGGCCCGCTTCGAGGTGTTCCTTCATACGGGTCAGCAGGTCCGCCTCCAGCGCCGCCTTCTGGGCATCGACCTTCTTGCCCCGCTCCTTGTCGAGACGCTCCAGGCGCTTCTCGGCGAACAGCATGTCGCTGAACTGCAACTCCTCGTGAAAGGCCATGATGTCCCGGCGGGAATCGACGCTCCCCTCCACGTGGAAGACCGTCTCGTCCGGAAAGACGCGGACGAGGTGACAGACCGCGTCCACCTGCTCAAGCGACTTGAAGATCGCCGCGTTCCGCTCGGCCTGTTGCCCCAGGTCCGGCAGGAGGACAAAGGATATCTGAGCCGGCGTCACCTTTTTGGGGCGATACATGTTCACGAGGCGCTCGAAACGCGCGTCCCGCACCCTGGCCAGCCCCAGGGTCTCGCCCCCCGCAGGATTCGGTTCCTGGCCCACCAGGAGCCGAAACAGAGTGCGCTTCCCGACCTGGGGCAGACCGATCAAAGCGAGTTTCATGAGATTCCTTTCGTGTAAGAGGATTGCATCCGCAGATACACGCAGATACACGCAGATATGCGCAGAGGGTATCCCTTATCTGCGTCATCTGCGAACATCTGCGGATGCCCTGAAGTTAAATTTTTTCTGAAGGAGGGCTCCATGATTCGAATCGGCATCGTCGGCGCGGAGAACAGCCACACCGTGGCCATCGCAAAGACCATCAACCTCCAGAAGCTCGTCCCCGGCTTCCGCGTGGTGAGCCTCTGGGGCGAAACCTCCAAACTGGCCGGGGAGGCGGCGGAGGCGGGACAGATCCCGACGATCGTGAAGAGGCCCGAAGACATGATCGGAACCGTGGACGCGGCCCTCGTCGATCACCGGCACCCGAAGTACCACCTGCCCGCGGTCCGGCCCCTGCTGGAGGCGAAGATCCCCCTGTTCGTGGACAAGCCCTTCTGCTACCGCCTCCGGGAGGGCAAGGCCTTCCTGGCCCGCGCGCATCAGCTCGGCGTGCCCGTCTGCTCCTTCTCCGTCCTGCCCAAACAGGCGTCATTCGTCGCCTTGCAGAAGGAGATCAAGGCCCTGGGCCGGATCCTCTCCGTCGTCTCCACCGGGCCGTGCGACATCAGATCCCAGTACGGCGGGGTCTTCTTCTACGGCATCCACCAGGTGGACATGGTCGTCCGCCTGCTGGGCCAGGACGTGACCCACGCCGTCGTCAACCTGGGCCAGAAGAATCACACCGCCACCCTCTTCTCCGCCAGCGGCGCGATCTCCACCATGAACCTGATCAGCGAGGGCCCGGTCGACTTCCACGTGTCCGTCATCGGCGAGAAGGGACGCATCGACCGGACCATCACCCGCGACTCGAACACCTACCTGGCGGGCATCAAGTCGTTCTGCCGGATGTTCAAAACGGGCAAGACCGACGAGTCCGACACCACGATTCTGATGCCCGTAGCCGTGCTGGAAGCCCTGGAGAAGTCCATCCAGCAGAAGAAAAAAATAAAAGTCTGACCGGGTGGGGGCACGGCGCGCCGTGCCCCTCTCGTAAAATGTCGGATTGTCTCAAGGGTTATATTCTAACTTCATATATTGAAATAATTTATATGAAACACATCTGAATTGCAAAGAATTTTTAGGGCAGCCCTCCGCTCTCCGTTCCCCGATAAGACCGCCTTCTCCTGTTTCTTTTCCGGATCATAAGCCCTCTTTCCTCCCAGGAATCCCCCATCTTGCCTAACGCCTTGATTTTTATTTTTTCTGACAATGAGATAAGTTTCCCCCTTTTCTGAATTTCATTCAAATATTTTATATTATTCAACAAAATTTTAAAATTTTTCTTGATTTATTGAAATTTTTGTGTCGTATTTTAAAAAAAATTTATAGGAGAAGGTCGTCATGCGCAAGGCTATCGAAAAATGTCCTGCCTGTGGAGGTGAACTTCTGATCACCAGAATGAGCTGCACCTCCTGCGAAACAGTCATCCAGGGGCGCTACGCCTCCTGCAAATTCTGCAAATTGTCTCCGGAGAGCCTGCGGTTCCTCGAAATCTTCGTCAAGAACCGGGGCAACGTGAAGGAGATGGAACGGGAGCTGGGCATCCCCTACTCGACCGTCCGGGGACAGCTCAATGACCTCATCCAGGAACTGGGCTTCGAGGTGGAACCCGTCGAGGAGGACGGCGTCACCGCCCGCCGGCGGGAGATCCTGGACAGGCTGGATCGCGGGGAGATCAAGGCGTCCGAGGCCGCGGAGATGCTGGCACAGTTGAAGCAGTGAAATGGCAAACGCCCCCCAGCCCTCCCCCGGATCTGGAGGGGCGTTCAATTGAACGCCCCTCTGATGCCCCCTCCCTCCCCCACCTGTGGGGGGAGGGGGTGGAAGGGGGGTGTCACGTCTGCCGTTTTTAGAAAGGAGTCCCACCATGAACGAAGAACACCTGACGGTCCTGCGCATGGTCGCCGAGGGCAAGATCACCGCCGAAGAGGGGGAGCGTTTGCTGGAGGCCCTGGAGGACAGCTCAGGGCGGCGTCTCGTCCCTCCCCCTCTGAATGTGCCGGAGGCTCGGATGGAGAAAGACGTCAAACAGGCCGAACGGGACATCCAGCAGTCCGAGCGGGACGTCAGACAGGCCGAACAGGACATCCAGCAGACTGAACGGGATATCCAGCAGGCCGAACGAGACCTGCAGCAGTCCGAACGGGATCACGGGAGCCGCCAGGAGATTTCGGAAAAATTCAGGATGAAGATGGAGGCCCTCCGGCAGAAGCTGGAGGAGAAACAAAGGAAGCACGAAGAGAAACAGCGGAGGCACGAGGAGAACCGGCGAAGGCGCGAGGAACAGAACCGGATACGTGAGGAAGAGCATCGGCGAAGGCACGAAGAGCATCGGCGAAGGCACGAAGAGAGACATCAGAGGCACGAGGAAAGGGCGCGCATGCACGGCAGTATCCCCCCTCCTCCGGCAGCGCCAGCACCGCCAGCGATGCCCAAGATGCCTGAGATGCCCGCGATGCCGGATGTCGGAAAGATCGTCAGCGACGCCATGAAGTCGGTTAATGTCGGAGCAATCGTCGGCGAGGCCCTGAAAGGCGTCTTCGTCGGCGCCCTGGCCCAGGAGTCCCCCGAGGTCAGCGTCCCGGAGGGGGTGCAGCGGCTGATGATCATGTGCAGCGGGGGTGGCGATCTGACCCTTGCGGATACCGACGAGGCGACGCTGAAGGTCGAAGGGCGCTGCAGCGTCACCACCCACGGAGAAGAGGCCAGAATAGACGAGAGGGATGGAAACGACATCACCCTGCACGTCCCGGCCTCCATCCGCTCCATCCACGCTGAGAACGTCGGAGGCGGAGACATCCATTGTCGCCTGGACCATCTCAACGGCCACCAGATCACCCTGTCCGCCCCCGGCGGCGGAGACATCGTCCTGAAGGTCCCGGAGGACGCCGCCTTCGAGATCGCGATGCAGGCCCCCGGCGGCGGAGACATTCACACGGACCTGCCCATAGAGACCCCAGAGCAGACCGCTTCCTCGGTCAAGGGCCTGCGCAACGGCGGCGGGAACAGCCGCATCAGGCTGTCGGCCCCCGGCGGCGGAGATATCCGGCTGGTCAAGTTCGAGTGAAACGTAAAGACCCCTCCCCCATCCCCTCCCCGACGCGGAGAGGGGCGATAGTCTCTCCCCCTTCCCGTGTCGGGAAGGGGGGCGGGGGGTTGGGTTCGCCTGCCATCTTTTAACAGGAGTCATCCCCCATGAGCGAAGAACGCTTGAAGATCCTGAAGATGCTTGAAGAGGGCAAGATCACCGTCGAGGAGGCTTCCCGGCTCATCGAGGCCGTCGAGTCTCCAGCCCCGGCCCGGAGGGCGGGAGAGAAGGCGGAGTTCCTCCGCATCCTGGTCTGCGAGAACGGGCAGGAAAAGGTCAAGGTCAACGTCCCCCTTGCCCTGGCCCGGATCGCGATGAAGGCCATCCCCAACTCCGCGCGCCAGCAGATCAACGCCCAGGGCCTGGACATCGACCAGCTCCTGAACGGCGTCGTGGACAGTCTGAAACCTGGCAAACTCGTCGAGGTGCAGGATGGGACCGACCACGTCGAAATATACCTTGAGTGAGGCGACGCGTTACAGGACCGGGGTTCTGTCCGCCATAGAGCGGGGCGAACTCTCCGTCGCGCAGGGCGTGAAGGCGCTCAGGACCCCCGCGAAACGCCGGAGACGCGCGTGGCTCCCCCTCTGGTTCCGGGTCGTGGTCGTGTCGCACGGCCGGGGCGTCCGTCTCGCGATCCCCCTCTTCATCGTCGGTCCCCTGTGCCTGGCCCTCTTCGTCGCCCTGCTCCCGCTCGCGGTCCTCGCCGTGGCGCTGGTCAGCATCCGAAGACGGGGCGTGCTCGGCCATTTCATCCAGGGCATCGGCCTTCTGAACGCCCTGACCGCCACCCTCCTCCTCCACGGCCGGGGGGCAGGCGTTCACGTGAAGGACCAGGACAGTGAGATCGGCTTCTGGCTGTCATAGAGCCAGCTTTCAGGTGGAAAGGAAGGATATGGAGACATCCGACAGGGACGCGCGCAGAGAGGACTCCGGCAGGCGTCTGCCCGTGCATCGGGGGATCGCTCAGATGGTCGAGGTCGCATCAGCGATCCCTCAGGGCCCCGACTGGCTTCACAGCCAGATCCAGAGAATCCGGGAGGTGACCGTGCATCCCCCCTCCACCCTGATGCGCCGGGTGTTCCTGTGCTGGTTTCGGATCTATGTCTATAGGAAAGGGGCAAAACAGGAGGGCGTGGATATCCGCATCCCCATCCCGATACCGATCATCGCCGCCTTCTTTCGGCGTCACCTGACGTGGAATCAGGCCGCGAAGGTCGCGGCCCTCGCCCAACAGGAGGTGGACGGCTACGGGGCGGTCGAAGGCTACGCGAAATCGTGCATGGCCCTGGAGTTTCTGAGGGTCGAGAAGAACGATCCTGGAAAACGGAAACTGGTCGTCATCGGAATCGATTGAGATCCCATCCCGGTGTGAATCCTCGCCGCTGTAGCGAGGAGATGAATCTCCTCGCTACGTACAGGAAGCCCGGTTGCGCCGGGCTAAAGGACCCCCTCAGTCCGCTTCAGCGGACTTCTCAGAGGTAGCGCGGGAATTCATTCCCGCGCCGAAAGGCGATAGGATGAATCAGAGATCAGAGATCATAGACCGGCTCGACCGGGGGGAGATTTCGGCCCAGGACGCGCTCCGCGCCCTGTCGGGCGAGGCAGGGCCGGAAGCGGAAGCGCCGGCCCTGCCCGAACCGGCAGGCGCCCCGGCGACCCTCATCGATCCGGAGGGTCCGGCCGTCCTGACCCGACGGGAGCGCCTCCTCGCCCTGACCGAGCGCATTCGCGACTGGGACCCGCGCCACATGGTCACCCTCCCCTCCACCCCTTCGCCCCGGCCCTGGCCCTGGCCGGAGCAGCCCTGGCAGTGGTTCTGGCAGGACTTCGACCACCCCGTCCACGTCGACCATACCCTCGACCTGACCGACGGATGCGGCCTGTTCGCCGTCGTCTACGAGGGGGATCTGACGCTCACCGGCAGGGAAGACGGGGCCTTGAAGATCGGCGCGGCCGCCTTCGACCTGCGGATCGGCCGCGACGCGGGCGCCGCCCGGATCGCAGCCGCCACCGGCGCGCTGGACCTCCGCGTCCCGGATGCGATCTCCCGCATCGACGCGAAGGTGCTTCCCGGAGACCTCCTCATCCGGGACCTCCGGGCGCAGCAGGTCTGTCTCGCGTGTGAGAGCGGAGACCTCCGGGCAGAGGGCATTCACGCGGACGTTGAGGCCCACGTGCGCGGAGGCGACGCGGACCTCTTCGGGATCGAGGGGGAGATCGCCGTCACCGCAGAGTCTGGAAACATCCGGGCCAGAGAGATCTCCTCGACGCGGATGCATCTCACGGCCCACGGCCACATCTCCCTCTCCCTCGGCACGATCACCCGGGGGGACTTCCGGTGCGAGACCCGGGGCGGGGACATCGAACTCTTCCTCGCGAGGGATTCCGCGTGCGCCCTGTCCGCAGAGGCCACGGACGGAGGGACCATCTGCCCGGCGGACCTGCCCTGGACCGAACTCTCCGAAAGGTCTCAGCAGACGCTGAAGGGGACCCTGCGGGGCGGAGGCGCAACCCTCCACCTCGTCTCGAACGGCGGCAGGATCTACATCACGGGCCGGTAGACCTCTCCCCCATCCCCTCTCCTTCAGAAAGGAGGTTAGGGGGTTAGGTCGCATTTCAGAAAAAGGAACCCCATCATGAACGAAGAACACCTGTCCATCCTGCGCATGGTCGCCGAGAAAAAGCTCACCGCCGAGGAAGGGGAACGGCTTCTGGATGCCCTCGGGGGCGAACACCGGTCCACCGCGTCCCCCCCGAAGTCAGAACGGAGAGAGAAGACAGCGGAGAGCGATTTCTCCTTCGACGCCGGCAAGAAAGGGACCTTCAGCGGCTTCAAGATGTTCGGAAAGAAGGGGACCTTCGATTCCGGAATGTTCAAAAAGAGAGGGAAAGGCGACAGGGAGGACCCCTTCGACTTCGACACATCGCCGCAGACGATCCCGGTCTCCGGGGGGATGACGCTTTCGATCCAGACGAATGCCGGCGCCCTGAAGCTCCTCGGCACGGACCAGGCGGAGATCCGGGTCGAAGGGCCGCTGAAGCGGCACTACGCGGTCTCCCGGAGCGAGGACGAGGTGATGATCAGTGGCAAGAAATTCGAGACCTCCCTCATCGTCCACGTGCCGAAGGCGGTCGGGCCGGATCAACGTCCGGGCCAACCTCGGCGAGGTGACGGCTCAGGGGCTCTCGAACGACCTGAGCGTGGAGGCGAACACCGGCAAGGTCGAGATGAGCGGGATCACCTCATCGAACGTCCGGGTCAGGGCCAACACGGGGGAGGTCAGACTGGAGATGGGTACGGTCACGCAGGGGGCGGTCCATCTCGCCTCCCACGTCGGCGCCATCCGCCTCCGCCTCTCCCCCGCCTCTGCCTTTGAGGTGCGCGCCGTCGTGGATCAGATGGGAAAGGTCCACGCCGACCTCCCCCTGCAAATCGTCGAAGAGGGCGCCGGCTTCCTTCACGGGAAGCTCAACGGGGGCGGGGCGGACATCCGGCTGAAGACGAACATCGGTGAAATTCACATCGGACCTTCGGAGGGAAAAGGCCATGAGTGAAGAACGCACGAAGATCCTCAGGATGCTCCAGGAGGGCAAGATCACGGTCGAAGACGCCGCCCGGCTTATCGAAGCGATTGAAGGCGCTGCGCCAGGTGAGAATAAGCCTGAACGCGAACCGGATTTTCACCAGAGCCAGGGTTCGGGATCTAATGAAGATTCTGACGGCCATGAGTCCGGCTTGCGTGGGATCAGCTTTCAAGGAGTCAATCTCCACGGGACCCATTTCCAGGGGGCAAAGTTCGAGGGCATCAAACTGGGAGAGACCAACCTCGAAGGGGCCAACCTTCAGGACGCAGACCTCCGAAACGCGGACCTGCGCGACGCAAACCTCGAAGGCGCAAACCTTCAAGGGGCCGATCTCCGAAACGCAGACCTCCGCGGTGTCAATCTGGAGGGCGCAAACCTGCAGGGCGCAGACTTCCACGACACCATCCTGAGCGACGCCAACCTCGAAGGCGCAAACCTGAAGGGGGTCAATTTTTTGGGACGCTCCCTGAAAGACGCCAATCTGGAAGGCACAAATGTCTGTGGAGCAAACATAGAAGGGGCCAACCTAGAAGGGGCCAACCTTCAGGATGCAGACCTCCGAAACGCGGACCTGCGCGACGCAAACCTCGAAGGCGCAAATCTGCAGGACGCAGACTTCCACGATGCCGTCCTGCGCGATGCAAACCTCGAAGGCGCAAACCTTCAAGGGGCGGATTTCCACGGCGCAGACCTCCAGGGCGTGGACCTGACCGGGGTCAACATGGCCGGGCTCAAATACCAGGAGAGGAATCGGGTGAGGGTCAGATCGTAGAAAAAAGATTAAACACTCGAACGCCCGCGACCGTTATAGGATTGAATAGCCGCCGGAAGGTAACTCCGGGGCGAGACGAAAAGGAACAGGGGCATGACGGTTGCGGACCTCTACGAGGCGTTCGAGGAGAAACTGCATCGCTTCGCCGCGAGTTTGACGCGAGACTCGCACGCGGCGGATGACCTGGTGCAGGAGACGTTCATCCGGGCGATGGCCCACCTTGAGCTGCTGGGGCAGTTGAACGACCCGCAGCGCAGCGCCTATCTCTACCGCGTTCTCAAGAACCTGTTCATCGACCAGCAACTGACGCGCCAGCGGGAACAGGCCCTGGTCGAGCGACTCACCCTGGAAACCCCTTCCGCCAGCCATCCCACGACGGAGGAGGTGATGTCGCCCAGCCTGTTCGAGTTGATTCCCGACCGCTACCGCGAGCTGCTCGAAAAGCGCTACGTCCTCGGCATGACGGGCGAAGAGATCGCCCGCGAGCTGGGGATCCCCGCAGCCACGGTCCGGTCGCGGCTCCATCTGGCGATCAAACAGCTTCGCGCCCACAAAACGCGGTACCTCTGAAGGAGAACGCATGGAAACGCACGACAAGGCGCAGGGAAAGGTCATCGGCAGCGTGGGGACTCTGGACCTACGGCACGCCACGGAGGCATCGGTCGCCGGCATCTGCCGGATCGGCAACGTCGGGGCGCTCCTCTACTCCCCGGACACCGCCCCCCTGATCACCCGGCTCAAGATAGGCAATCTGGGCGCCACCGTCGAGGTCCCGACGGATGCCAAAATGCTTTCGGGTCAAACCGTCTTCAACCACGATTACTTCAAGGACCAGCCCTCCCCGCTGAGCCTGTTCATCGAGGGACAACTTCTCATCCAGCCGGACGTGCTCGCCGGGGATATCGAAAAGGGCCTCCGCGAACTGATCGTCTCCGGCCAGATCCTCTGCCCCGAACACCTGACGGGGGCCATCCAGTCCAAACTCCGCAGCCTCAGCGGCCAGATGCTGACCTATACCCGGACCAGCCGGATGGTGTTGGGCGCCCTGACGCTGGATGAGACCTATCTCCGCTCCCTGAAGGACAACGCCGAGCTGGTGGTGGTCGGCAAGCTGAATGCGCCGAAGGTGCTCCCTGACGACCTTCTGGAGCAGAAAATCCAGAGCCTCCGGGTCATCGGCAGGGTCGTCTGCCGCGAGGAGAACGCGCAGGCCCTCCTTGCCCGCCTGGACGACCGGTCAGGCTCCCCCAAACTGACGGCCATCCCCGCTGGGTTCGAGCCCGTGGAGAAGTCCTTCGTGCTGGACGCCGACCTGCTCAAGGCCCTGCCCGGACGGAAGCTCTACTGCACGGGTCGGGTCCAGATCGACCCCGGCGTGGACCCCGCCGCGCTGGACAGCCACCTCGACGCCCTCGTGGTCAAGGACCTGCTCATCTGCCCGGCGGCCCTCAAGGATGGGGTCATCCGGAAGTGCAACCTGGTCGAGACGAAGGCCATCTTCTACGAAGGAGAACTCTGGC
The DNA here is from genome assembly GCA_009694805.1 of Candidatus Latescibacterota bacterium. Classification (GTDB taxonomy): domain Bacteria; phylum Latescibacterota; class UBA2968; order SICM01; family SICM01; genus SICM01. The sequence goes on along the minus strand of SICM01000006.1, from coordinate 34,995 downwards.
TCGTGGACGACGAGACGGACCTCCTGGCCTCCCGCTTCGACTATCTGAAGGGTCAGGCCACCCTCGTGGTGTCCGGCGAACTGAAGATCGCGCCTGACCTCGATCCCAAGCTGCTGGCCGACCGCCTGGCGAAGATCCACAACCTCGGACAGATCCAATGCACGCCCGCGCAGAGGGGCGCCGTCCAGTCCCGGCTGGGGCTGAAAGAAGGGAGACTGACGGACTCCACCAGGCCCAAACCTGAACCGGTGGACGAGGACCGCATCGGAAGCGTCGGTTATCTCAAACTGTAGCGCAAGGCCAAAAACAGGGATCGGCCCTCACCCCTGATTTTCTTCTGAGGAGCCCGGAGATGACGCAGACTGAAGATCGCGACCTGATCCGCCGGGCGCTGGCGGGAGACCAGAGGGCCTTCGAGGCCCTCTACAGGGCGCACCGCCCACGGGTCTACGCCATCGTCGTGCGCCGGGATCGGGACGAGGCGGAAGACCTGGTGCAGATGACCTTCGTGCGGGCCTTTCAGGCGCTGAAGGGCTTCCGCGGAGACGCGGCCTTCTCGACCTGGCTGACGCAGATCGCCCTGAACGTCTGCGCGTCGCACCTCCGGACCCAGCAGGTCCGGCAGGTCTACGAGGCGGCGATCGTCGAGTCTCTGCATCCGGTCGAACGCACGTGTCCGCACCACGAGAGCCCCGAAGAGGCGGTCTTCGGGAGGTGGCGGCAGGAACGCGTGAGGCGGGGTATCCAGACCCTTCCCCCTCGCTACCAGGAGGCCGTCTATCTGCGCTACGTGCAGGACCGGTCCTATGGGGAGATCACGCGGACCCTCCGGGTGCCGATGGGCACGGTCAAGACCTGGCTCTGCCGGGCACGCCGGCAGTTGAAGGGGGAGTTCCGGAAATCAGGGCTGCTGGCCGCATGAAGGGCGTTTTTTTACCTTGAACCCCGGGCCTGGAATATGTAAGTTCAGGGAAGAGATCGCAGAGAAGACAGATGCAAAATGCAAAAGTTAGGGCTCCTTATTTTACACTTTGCATTCTCCACTTTGCACTTTGCATTTTTTGAGTCTCTCAGAAGGAGGGTCCATGTCAGATATGACCTTGCAGGCCCATCCCTTTGGGGCCTGGTTCGGCATCGACGAGGCCACCGTGGCCCGTCTGCTGGCCGAGGCCATGCGCTACGGCGCGGAGTTTTCCGACACCTACTTCCAGCACACCCGCAGCATGGCCGTCACGCTGGAAGACGGCCTCATCAGCCGGGCCAGCACCGGCGTGGACCAGGGCGTGGGCATACGCGCCGTGCTGGGCGACCAGGTGGGCTATGCCTTCAGCGAAAGCCTGGACCTGGAACCCATGCTCACGGCCGCCCGCACCGCCGCCACCATCGCCTCCGGCGTCTCCGGCGCGCCCCCGCAGGCCATCCACCCGCTGAACCTGCCCGACCGCTACCGCCTGGACCGGGACTGGGAGGCCGTCAGCGTCTCCGAGCGGCTGCCCCTGCTCCAGAAGACGGAAGACGCCGTGCGCCGGATGGAGCCCAGCGTGGAGAAGATCTCCATTTCCTGGAACGACAGCGACCAGCGGGTGCTCGTGGCCACCAGCGACGGCGTTTTCTGCGCCGACCGCAGGCCCATGGCCACCCTGTCCTGCCGGGTCACGCTCCTCAAAGACGGCAGGCGTCAGAGCCACGGCGCCTCCGTGGCCCGGCGCGAAGACATCGGCTGGTTCACGGACGAGCGCATCCGCGACCTGTGCCGCAGGGCCGTGGAAAACACCCGCATCCTCTTCGACGCCCGGCGCCCCCCGGCCGGCGAAATGCCCGTGGTGCTGGCCGCCGGCGCCTCCGGCATCCTCCTGCACGAAGCCATCGGCCACGGCCTGGAGGCCGACTACAACCGCAAGGGCACGTCCATCTACGCCACCCTGCTCAACCAGAAGGTGGCCCCGGACTTCGTCACCATCGTGGACGACGGCACCCAGCCCAACGACCGGGGCGCCCTCAACGTGGACGACGAAGGCGCCCCGGCCGAGCGCACGGTCCTCATCGAAGGGGGCGTGCTGCGCAGCTACCTGCACGACCGCATCTCCGCCCGGCATTACGGCGTCACGCCCACCGGCTCGGGCCGGCGCGAGAGCTTCCGCCACGTCCCCATGCCCCGCATGCGGTCCACCTACATGCTCGACGGGCCGCACACCCGCGATGAGATCGTCGCCGCCGTGGACCGGGGCATCATCGCCGAGACCTTCACCAATGGCCAGGTGCAGATCGGGGCCGGGGACTTCACCTTTTACATCAAGAACGGCTGGCTGATCGAAAACGGCAAAATCACCGCCCCCATCAAAGACGTCAACATCATCGGCAACGGCCCCAGGGCCCTCCAGAACGTCACCATGGCCGCCGGCGACGCCCGCCTGGACGAGTCCGGCTGGACGTGCGGCAAAAACGGCCAGGGGGTGCCCGTCTCTCTGGGCATTCCCACGGTCCTGGTCAGAAGCCTCACCGTGGGAGGCGTCAATGCCTGACGAACTCCTCCAGCAGTCGGCCAGGGCCGTGGACCTGGCCCTGCAAAGCGGGGCCGGAGACGCCGTGGCCTCAGTCAGCCGCAGCCAGAGCGCCCGGTTTGTCCACCGGGACGGCAGGATCGAACAGGTTCAGCAGAGCACGAGCTACGGCCTGTACCTGCGGCTCTACGTGGACGGCCGCTACTCCACCCACAGCACCACCGACCTGCGCCCGGAACAGGTGCGCCGCTTCGTGGAGGACGCCATCCTCCTCACCCGCCACCTGCAGCCCGACCCGCATCGCGTCATCCCGGACCCGGCCCTCTACGCCGATCGGTCCACCGCAAACCTGGACCTGGATGACCCCGCCGTGCGCGACCTGCCCCGGGACCTCTGCCTGGAGTGGCTGCGCGGCATGGACGCCGCTGCCCACGGCGACCCCCGCGTCATCAGCGCCACCAGCCAGGTCAGCTTCGGCAGCTCGGCCTCCGGGACGGTCAGCTCCAACGGCTTTGAGGGCAGCCAGGGCGGCGTCCACGTCAGCTACGGCAGCAGCGTCACCCTGGAGGAAGGGGACGGCCGACGGCCCGAGGCCTACCGCTACGTCACCGCCCGCCACCTGACCGACCTGCCCGCCCCCGAAATTGCCGCCGCAGAGGCCCTTCGCCGCGCCCTGGACCGACTGGGAAGCTGCAAGGCCCCCAGCGCCCGCACCACCCTGGTGGTGGACCCCGAAGCCGGCGGCAACCTGCTGGGCCGCATTGTCGGCGCCCTGGGCGCAGACGCCATCCAGCAGAACCGCTCCTTTCTGGCCGGTAAAAAGGACCAGCGCATCGCCAGCCCCCTCCTCACCCTCACGGACGAGCCCCTGCTGCCCCGGGGCCAGAACTCCCGGCCCTACGACGGCGAAGGCATCAGCGCCCGGCCCATGCGCGTCATCGAACAGGGGGTGCTGCGCAGCTACTACGTGGACACCTACTACGGCCGCAAGCTCGGCTGGGCCCCCACTACGGGCGGACCCTCCAACCTGGTGTTCGCCCCTGGGGCGAAAAATCTCGCCGCCCTGGTCGCCGATGCCGGGGAGGGCTTCTACGTCAACGCCTGGCTGGGGGGCAATGCGGATGGCGCCACCGGGGACTTCTCCTTCGGGTTCCACGGCCACGCCATCGAAGGAGGCCGCCTGGGCGCGCCCGTCTCCGAAATGAACATCACCGGAAACCTCCTGGACCTGCTGAACAACCTGGTGGCCGTGGGGGACGACCCCAACCCCTGGTCCGGCTACCGCACCCCCACCCTGGTCTTCCGGGACGTGGAATTCAGCGGCCGGTAGAAGATCTGGGGGTGTCTCCCAGGGGTAAAGAAGTTCTTTCAAATGGAGGAGTCGAAACGATCTATGGCCGAGTATCGGGTAGGGATCATCGGATGCGGCAACATGGGGCGGGGGCACGTGCGGGGCTACCGGCAGGCCCCGGGGTGCCGGGTCGTGGCCGGGGTGGAGCAGGACCCGGCAAAATCGAAATCGTTCGCAGAGGCCTTCGGCGTGGAGCGGATGTACGTGGACTACCGGGAGATGCTCGAAAAGGAGCGCCCGGACCTGGTCAGCGTCTGCACCTACCCCACGACCCACTGCGAGATCACCCTCGCCGCTGCCGAGCAACGTCCCAGGGGCATCCTCTGCGAGAAGCCCCTGGCCGTCACCCTGGACGAGGCGGACCGGATGCTGGAGTCCTGTCGCAGGAACGGCGTCGCCCTGGCCACCGGCCACCAGCACCGCTACGACCCGCAGGCCATCCAGGCCAGGGCGTGGATCGAGGCCGGGCGCATCGGTGACCCCGTCATGTCCTGGGGCCACTGCAGCCTGGACCTGATGAACAACGGCACGCACGTCCTGGACCTGATTCACTACTTCAACGGGGATGTCCCGGCCCAGTGGGCCATGGGCCAGATCGACTGCCGGAGTCATCACAGTGGCCGCGCGAACCATCCCGACATGGTGGTGGAGGACATGAGCGTGGGCCACGTCCGGTATGCCAACGGCCTGCGCGCGGTCGTGGAACTGGGCGCGTTCGCGCCGCAGGACTACCAGTTCCACCTGTTCGGCTCGGACGGCCTCATCGACGTGAACGTCCCCGGCGGGCCTCCCGTGCGCCTGCTCTCCTCCGGCCGGGCGGGCTGGGAGGTTCCCGAGGCCCTGCCACCCGTGGACAGCACGGCCCTCAAAATCGTCGAGTTCGTGAAGGCCGTGGACAAGGGCCGGGAGCCGGCGTGCAGCGGAGGGATCGGACGCCAGATCCTGGAGGTCATGATCGGCATCTTTGAGTCCGCCCGTCGGCGCGCCCTGGTCGAGTTCCCGGTCCAGGTCCGGGACTTCCCCCTCAAAACCCTGATGGAACAGGAGCAGGTCTGACGCCCATATGAATAGAGAAACCGTGCCTGAAAACCGCGCCTACGACGCCGTCATCTTCGACATGGACGGCCTGATGGTCAACACCGAGGACCTCTACTGCCGGACCTTCAACGAGACCCTCGACCGCTTCGGCGCCCCTTCGTCCCGGGCCCACTACACCGTCTGCGTGGGACACCCCGTGGAGGACAACAGCCGCTACGCCGTCGAGCACTACCGGCTGGACACCGCGCCGGAGACCTTCTGCCAGACCTGGCTGGACCGGTTCGACCAGGCCATCGCCGACCCCGCGCAGGTCGGGATGATGCCCGGCTTTCAGGACCTGCTCGCCCACGTCCGGAAAAAGGGCTACCGCCTGGGCGTCGCCTCCTCCACACGCCGGCCCCGGCTGATGACCACCCTCACGAACGGCGTGCTGGCCCACCTCGAAGGCCCGGAGACCCTGGACGACCTCTTTGAGGTGATCGTCTCCGGCAGCGACGTGGTCCGCACCAAGCCCTTCCCGGACATCTACCTCCTGGCCTCCGAGCGCCTCCGCGTCCCCCCTGCGCGCTGCCTGGCCCTCGAAGACAGCGAGAGCGGCGTGAAGGCCGCCAGGGCCGCCGGGGTGTTCGTGATCGCCGTCCCCCACGTCTTCACCGCCCACCAGGACCACTCCGCCGCAGACCTGCGCGTCTCCAGCCTGGAAGACGTGATCAAGGACAACCTCTTATAAGATCTCCGACCCTCACCCGCCCCTACAGACATGGGAGAGGGTAAGGGCCGCTCATCCTCTCCTCATCAGCCCCGCCATCCACAGTCGCGCCTCCAGTTCCTCGACCATCTCCCGGTACGCCCGGCCCCTGAAGAAGGCCACGTCCTCCTGCCGGTCCCGGAGATACGTCTGCCCCTCGTGGCGCACCGTGTCCACCCACGCCCGGTCCGCGGCCTCCGACAGCAGCCCGGCGAACCGCTCCGGGCAGCAGCGCAGGACCGGCGCGACAGCCGCCCGCACCTCGATCCCCGCCTCCCGAAGCCGCCGCATCGTCTTCAGCCGTCCTGCGATGGTGGGCGCGTTCGGCTCCAGGCGCTTCCGCTCTTCGTCGTCGTCCGTGGGGATGGAGAACCCCACCACCAGCCGGTCCCCGAACCGCAGCAGCAGGTCCAGATCGTCCAGGATCAAATGACTCCGCGTGTGGACCGTCAGCCGCTCCAGGTTACACTCCAGCAGGACCTTCAGGCACCGCCGTGTCAGCCGATACTTCCGCTCCACGTACTGGTAGGGGTCCGTGGCGGTGGACATGAAGATCCGTTTCCCCCACACCTTCTGACGGGCCTTCCCCAGCAGAAACGGCGCGTTCATCTTCGGACGCACCCACGCCCCCCACGGCGCCGGGTGCGCCTCTGCGAACGGATAGCGGATCACGTAGCAATAGGAACACCCCATCCCGCACCCCTGGTAGGGGTTCAATGAAAAGTCGTAGAAGGACAGGGCTCGCTCCCCCTCCTGGGGGGTGAGTACGGACCGGACGCCGATCTCCTCGATCTGCAAAAGGGACATCTCTCCTCCCCATAAATGGACGGAGAGAATATAGTAAACATGCGTTCAGTTGTCAAATCCAATCCTGTGGAAAAGGCAAACATCCCTCAGGTGTCCGATCCTGAACAGCGCATGTTCGGAACCGGACGATTTGACTCCGACCTTCTGCGCGGGAATGAATTCCCGCGCTACCGCTGAAACGGACTCGCGCTCTATTTAGCCCGGTTCCCTGGCTTGATCGGTGCGCAGCGGGGCGATAAATCGCCCCGCCCGTCGTCTGGCACATCTATTGCGACTGTCATGGGGAGACCCCCAAAGAGGCCCACATGGACCGCCCCATAGACAGACGTTTCAGAAGAAAGCAGATCGTCAAACGAGGGATTCAGGCGATGATGGCCGTCGCCCTGATCGCCTTCACGCTGATCTGGGCCCCCGGCTGGATCGCCCCCTCCGTGTCCAGAAACCGGATTCGTACAGCGACTGTGGACGCCGGGCCCATCGAAGCCACTATCACGGCATCCGGCACGGTCATCCCTGAGTTTGAGCAGGTGCTCTCCAGCCCCATTGACACCCGGGTCGTCAACATCCTGAGCCGGCCCGGCGCCATCCTGAAAAAAGGTCAGCCCATCCTGGACCTGGACGTGAGCGAGTCTCTCCTCACGTTTGAGAATAAGCTGGACGACCTGAACAGCCAGCTTCAGATCAAAAACCTCGACCTGCAATTCTACGACGCGACCTACGCTAAGAACCGCAAGATGTACGAACGGGGCCTGATTCCAGAAGATCAGGTCAACCAGGCAAAACTCGCCGTAGATAAGGCCGACATTGAACTGCAGCGGCTCGAAAATTCCATTCGCAACACCCGGCAGTCCATTCAGACCCAACTGGACGGATGGGTCCCGGAATCCCAGATGCTACAGGACAGAAGCGCCGAGAACCCGCGTCGAATCACCCTGGCGACCCTCCGGGCCGACCGGGACGGCGTGCTCACCTATGTGACGCCCCAGGAAGGGATCGCCGTACACAAAGGGGAAATCATCGCACGGATCGCCGACCTGAGCTCGTTCCACGTGGAGGCGGCCGTCTCCGACGTCCACGCGACCCGGCTCCACACCGGCCTGCCCGTCAGAGTGAAGGTCAACGACGACTATCTGACGGGCACGATCACCCACATCCTCCCCACCATCGAGGACGGCATCATCACCCTTCAGGTCGGCCTGGAGGACAGGTCCAGCAAGCTGTTGAGGTCCAACCTGAGAGTGGACGTCTTCATCATCACGGAGCGCCGGGCGCGCGCCCTCCGGGTGAAAAAAGGACCCGCCCTCAACGGCGAAGGCTCGCAGGACGTGTTCGTCATACGCGGCGACATGGCAATCAAGACCCCCGTCCGCATCGGCCTCTCCAGCTTCGACCACTCCGAAATTCTGGACGGCCTTCTCGAAGGCGACGAGGTCATCCTCTCCGACATGAGCGATTACACGCACATGAAAGAGGTGAAGGTGAAATGACCCCTCCCCCATCCCCTCCCCGAAACGGAGAGGGGAGAGAAAGCACCCCTCCCCCGTCCCGCCGCCCACCCTGTCGCTCCCGTGGGTCGCGACCCCTGCCCTCCTACAAGAGGGGGGGGCACAATAACCAGTACGAAGTACAGATAAAAAGCAGGCGCGACGCCAGAAACCCCCACTACCATAGCCCAGCAGAAGCAACCCACATGCCGGGGGCACAAATTTCGGTGCGACAACTGAACGTTGAGGTTGCGGCGCGCCAAAGCCTCTCCGGCGCTTGAGGAGCGTGCTTCTTTTGCCCACTTTTCTTGCACGAGCAAGAAAAGTGGGAAATCCGGGGCGGCGGCAGGGTGTCTTTCATGATAAAGGAGTCCACCATGATCCACCTCGAATCCATCGAAAAAGTCTACCGCACCGAAAAGATCGAGACCCTCGCCCTGTCCAGCATCCACCTCGACGTGCAGGAGGGGGAATTCATCTCCGTCATGGGCCCGTCCGGCTGCGGCAAGAGCACCCTGCTCAACGTCATCGGTCTTTTAGACGCCCCCACGCAGGGCACCGTGACCCTCAACGGCCAGCCCATCACCTCCTACGAGGACCGCCATATCGCCCGGCTCCGGAACGAGCAGGTCGGGTTCATCTTCCAGACCTTTCACCTGATCAGCGACCTCAGCGTCGCGGACAACGTGGAGATCCCCCTCCTCTACCGGCGCGGCCTCTCCGGCTCTGAGCGCCGCCGGATGGCCCTGGAGGCCCTGGATAGGGTCGGACTCACCTCCCGCGTCCACCACTTCCCTGGCCAGCTCTCCGGCGGTCAGCAGCAGCGCGTGGCCGTGGCCAGGGCCATCGTCGGAAAACCCCGCATCCTCCTCGCGGACGAGCCAACCGGCAACCTGGACAGCGCTATGGGCGACGAGATCATGGGCATCCTGGAGAACCTCAACAAGAACGAGAAGACCACTGTCGTGATGGTCACCCACGACCCCCGCCTGGCCGAGCGCACCGGGCGCATCGTCCGGCTGTTCGATGGACGGCAGGTGAATTGATCCCCCCACCATCCCCCTGCCCCCCTTCCTCCCCCACTTCGGGGGGCGGAAGGGGGAAGAGGATTGCCCGACGCCCTTGCCCCCCCTCTCCCCTCCGTGGGAGAGGGGACGGGGGGTGAGGGGGCGAAGAAGGAGCCCGCGCCATGCTCAAAAACTACGTCAAGACCGCCTTCAAGGTCTTCCTGCGGCGGAAGTTCTTCACCTTCATCAGCCTGTTCGCCATCAGCTTCACCCTGACCGTCCTGATGGTGGCCACGGCCTTCTTCGATCACCTCTTCAGCCCCTTCCCTCCGGAGGTGAAGGCGGACCGGACGCTGGGGGTCTTTACGATGCGGCTGGAAGGCCCCGAGGCCACTTCTACAGGCGCTCCCAGTTATACCTTCCTGGATCGATATGTCCGCACTCTGCCGGACGTGGAAAGGGTCTCTCTCTTCACCGATCATCAGACCGCTATCTCCTACAAGAATGGGGTGAAAATTGAATCTGATCTCAAACACACGGATGGGGAATTCTGGAAGATTCTGGAATTCAATTTTCTGGAAGGCGATCCGTTCACCTCTCAGGATGAAAGGGATGCCAGTTTCGTGGCCGTGATCAACGAGGCCACCCGGAGAAAATTCTTCGACGATCAGCCCGCCGTCGGGAAGACCCTTGAGGTGGATGGACAGAGTTTCCGCGTGGTCGGGGTGGTCGCCAACGTCCCTATTTTCCGAATCGTCCCCTTCGCCGACATCTGGGTCCCGATCAGCACGATGAAATCCAATACTTACCGAAAAGAAGAACTGTCAGGAAGATTTCTGGCCCTGGTTCTGGCCAGGAACCCGTCCGATTTCGACAGAATCAAGGAGGAATTTCGCTCCCGGCTCTCTCAGGTGGAACTTCCGCAAAAGTACAACAGAATATTCGTGGGCATGGATACTTTTTTTGAGTCTGCATCTCGCATGGTATTCAGTTCAAACCTGTCAGAGAGTCATCCGGGATACCTTCTTGCTGCGATACTGGGCTTCATGGTCCTTTTCATGCTGCTGCCCACTGTCAACCTGATCAATATTAACGTCAGCCGCATCATGGAACGCGCCTCCGAAATCGGGGTGCGGAAGGCATTCGGCGCTTCTTCCCGGACCCTGATCGGACAATTCGTGATCGAAAACATCCTGCTCGCCCTGATCGGCGGACTCATCGGATTCGTCGGCTCGTTTCTCGTCCTCCAGGCGATCACCCACAGCGGCCTGATCCAGTATGCCCAGTTTCACATGAACTACCGGATTTTTCTGTATGGCCTGTTCATTGCCGTATTCTTCGGCGTCTTTTCGGGAGTTTATCCTGCTTATAAAATGTCCCGACTGCACCCGGTTGAAGCGTTGAGAAGGAGGGCACAATGATCCAGCACCTCTTCAAACTCGTCTGGAATCGGAAGCGGACCAACGCCCTGATCGCCGTTGAAATCTTCTTTTCATTTCTCATCCTGTTCGCCATCACCGCATTTGGATTCTATTACGCAGACAACTACAGACGCCCCCCGGGTTTCTCCAGCGAAAATGTATGGGTTATCGAATTTAATTATCCTAACTGGTCACAGGAAGTCCCGGCTACTGTGCGGCGACTTTTCCTTTCTCTGAAGGATTTTGAGGAGGTAGAGTCTTGTGCGGGCGCCAGTGTGACACTGGTCCCATACTCAAATTCCAGAGCAGCTTATGACATCGAATACAAGGGCCGAAAGGCGGACACGCAAACAGGCGAGGGGACGGATGGCCTGGAAAAGGTTCTGGACATGGAATTAATTCAAGGGCGATGGTTTGAAAAAGGGGACGATGCCCTGAAATGGAAGCCTGCGATCATCAATCAAAGGCTCAGCCGGGAACTGTTCGGTTCAGAAGACCCATTAGGGAAAACAATCGGAGACTATACAGGACGAGTTGTCGGCGTCATCTCCGATTTCCGCAGAAATGGGGAATTTTCGGAGCCCGGCAATCTGGCGATCAGACGGGTCAGTTTAAACGATTCTGCGCTTGTATCATCTAAAGGTTTCGGCCTCCCCAGCAACATTTTAATTAAAGTCCGCCCTGGAACCAGAGCCGCATTCGAGGAAAAGCTGATGGCAAAGCTTCAGGCCATCGCTCAGGGTTGGACATTTCATATCCGACCGATGAGCCAGATGAGAGCATCCTACCTCAAGCTTCGGCTCGCCCCTCTCATCGGGGTGGGACTCGTCGCCGCTTTCTTGATCCTCATGGTCGGCCTGGGCCTGATGGGCGTCCTCTGGCAGAACGTCACCCAGCGCACGAAGGAGATCGGCCTCCGGCGGTCCAGCGGCGCGACGGCGCAGGATATCTACCGGCAAATCATAGGTGAACTCCTCGCGATCACAACCCTCGGCATCCTCGCCGGGACCCTCGTCATCGTCCAGTTCCCTCTGCTCAAACTCTTCAGCTTCCTGAGCGCTCAAGTCACCATCATCAGCCTTGCGATTTCCATCGGATTCATGTATCTATTAACCGTCCTCTGCGGCCTCTACCCGGCGCGGCTGGCCACCCGGATTCAGCCTGCTGAGGCGTTGCATTATGAATAAGAGTGAAACCTCAAACGCCCCCCACCCTCCCCCGTCTCAAGGGGCAAAGCCCTGGTTACCCCCTCCCTCACCCACACGTGGGGGGAGGGAGGGGATGTGGGGGTGGAAGGGGGGTGTCTCGATCCACGATCCATGCCTTTTACCATGATCCTCCTCATCGACGACGACCCTTCCATCACCGCCTCGCTGGCCCTCCTGCTGAAGCAGGCCGGCTATTCGTCCCGGTCTGCGGCCTCCCCGGCCGAGGCCCTGCGGGTGATCGAGCGCGAACGCTTCGACCTGGTCCTTCAGGACATGAACTTCTCCCGCCAGACGGCCGGCGAGGAGGGGCTGACCCTGCTCAAGGCGATCAAGGCGCACACGCCTCACATCCCCGTCATCCTGATCACCGCCTGGGGGTCCATCCCCCTCGCGGTGAAGGGTATCCAGTCCGGCGCAGCCGACTTCGTCACCAAGCCCTGGTCCAACCCCCAGCTCCTCCAGTCCGTCAGGACCGCCCTGAGCCTGACCGCCGCCTCTTCCATCCATCAGGAGACACCGACGCGGGAAGAACTCGACGCCCATCATGACTTTCGCCATCTGATCGGACGCGATCCCAGATGGCTCAAGATCCTCCACCTCGTCGGCCGCGTCAGCCCCACGGACGCCCCGGTCCTGGTCACCGGCGAGAGCGGGACCGGCAAGGAGGAGGTTGCGGAGGCCCTCCACCGGAACAGCCCCCGGAAGGACGCGCCCTTCGTCAAGGTCAACCTGGGCGGCATCTCCTCCACCCTGTTCGAAAGCGAGATGTTCGGCCACGTCAAAGGCGCCTTCACGGACGCCCGGCAGGACCGGAAGGGGCGATTTGAGGTGGCGGACGGCGGAACCATCTTCCTGGACGAGATCGGGGACCTGGACCCGGCCTGTCAGGTCAAACTCCTGCGCGTGCTCCAGGACCGAACCTACGAGCCGCTCGGCTCCAGCGCCCCCCGGACCGTGGACATCCGGGTCATCTCGGCCACCAACCGGGACCTGCCGGAGAGGGTGGAAAAGGGGGACTTCCGCGAAGACCTCCTCTATCGCCTGAACCTGATCGCCGTCCACCTGCCTCCGCTGCGGGAGCGGTCCAACGACATCCCCCTCCTCGCCGAACACTTCTTGCAGGTCATCGGAAGCGTCTACCGCAGAAACAGCCTGTCCATCTCCGACGCGGCCCTGCGGTGGCTGGGAGGGCTCTCCTGGCCCGGAAACGTCCGGCAACTGAAGCAGGTGATCGAGCGGACGATCCTGATGACCTCCGGAGACATTCTGGAGGCCGAGGACTTCGAGCGCGCCCTGAGCACGCAGTCCGACGAGGGCCGTAGAGACCTCCTCCCCGCGGTCGGGAGCATGACCATGGATGAACTCGAAAAGGCCATGATCCTCAAATGCCTGGACCATCACCAGGGCAACATCAGCAGAGTCGCCGAAGCCCTCGACCTGAGCCGGGCTGCCCTGTACCGGCGGTTTGAGAAGTACGGAATCCAATCGTGACCCTGCGCCCCGGAGCGAGGAAATGAATTTCCTCGCTCCAAAGAAAAAGCCCGGCTGCGCCGGGCTAAAGGTTCGTCCATAGTCCATCCCTGTCACCCTGAGCGAAGCGAAGGGTCTCGCCGATAAAAACGAGATTCTTCGCCTCCGGCTCAAAATGACCATGAACCATTCTGACCGAGCTATCAGTCGTGACTCTCCACCGTAAATTCATCCTCTATCTGGTCCTGATCCATCTCGCATTCGCGGCCTCCGCCGCCTTCCTGATGGAGAATCGGGCCTTCCTCCTGGCCGTGGAGGCCTTCTTCCTCCTCTCCCTGGTCTTCGGCGTCAGGCTCCTCCGGGCCCTCTTCAGCCCCCTGGACCTCATCCGGACCGGCACGGAACTGATCGACGAGAGCGACTTCACCTGCCGGTTCCGGGAGGTCGGCCAGCCCGAAGCGGACCGGCTGATCCAGGTCTACAACCGGATGATCGACCATCTGCGGGAGGAGCGGGTTCGGCTTCAGGAACAGCACTACTTTCTGGACAGGCTCCTCCGGGCCTCCCCCTCCGGCATCCTCACCTTCGACTTTGACGAAGCCATCGCCACGGCCAACCCCAGCGCGGAGCGAACGCTTCAAGCCCCCGCCGAAAGCCTGACCGGCCAGAAACTGTCCGTGCTCCACACCCCCTTCGCGGATGCCCTGGGTCACCTGAAGGTCGGCGAATCTCGGGTGATCCCGCTCCAGGGCCGGCAGCGCGTGAAGTGCCAGCGGTCCCAGTTCCTGGACCGGGGATTCCCCCGAAGCTTCATCCTGATGGAAGAGCTGACGGAAGAACTGCGGCAATCCGAGAAGGCGGCCTACGAAAAACTGATCCGCCTGATGTCCCACGAGGTCAACAACTCCCTCGGCGCGGCCGGCTCCCTCCTCCACTCCTGCCTGAACTACAGAGACCAGTTGCGCGACGAGGACCGCAGGGACTTTGAGACCGCCCTCCAGGTCGCCATCTCCAGGACCGACCACCTGAACGCCTTCATGAAGAGCTTTGCCGACGTGGTCCGGCTCCCCCCGCCCGAACTCCGTCTGTGTGACGTGGAGCAGCTCCTGAAGGATATCGCCTTTCTGATGAGCGCCGAGTGCCGGAGCCGGCGGATCGCCTGGGCGTGGGACATCCGGGAGCCGTTGGGGCCCATCCTGATGGACAAGAATCAGATGGAGCAGGTCTTCCTCAACATCCTGAAAAACGCCGTGGAGGCCATCGGGGAGGGCGGGGGCATCACGATCCGGGGAGGAAAAAAAGGCGGGAGAAGATTCATCGCGGTGGAGGACACGGGCTGCGGCATCGCGCCGGAGGTCCGTTCAAACCTGTTCACGCCGTTCTTCAGCACCAAACCGAACGGCCAGGGCATCGGCCTCACCCTGGTCCAGGAGATCCTGAGCCGGCATCACTTCGATTTCTCCCTGGACGGCCAGCCGGGAGGGCCGACACAGTTCACGATCTATTTTTAATTTTTAGGGTTGATAACTGAATCAGGATGAAAATCCCCCTTATAGCGCGGAGATGAATCTCCGCGCTACAAAAGAGAAGCCCGGCTACGCCGGGCTGGAAGACGCCTTTGAGTCCGCTTCAGCGGACTTTGTATGCGTAGCGCGGGAATTCATTCCCGCGCTCATTTATGAGGTCTTCTCACCCAATCGCCTCTCTCAGGACGCGTAGGTGGTTCTCCCCTAAAATCTTTCGCACATCCCCTTCGCTATATCCTCGATTCAGCAGCCCCTCCGTGATCCGGGGGAACGCCGTCGCGTCCTTCAGGGCCGTGCCCCCTCCGTCGAAGTCCGACCCGATCCCCACGTGGTCCGGCCCCACGAGCTTCACCGCGTGGTCGATGTGGTCCAGCAGCCGCTCCAGCGTGGGGGCCTCCGCGTCCACGAACCCCGGCACGAACGTCACGCCCATCACGCCCCCGTTCTTCGCCAGGGCCTCGATCTGCCGGTCCGTCAGGTTGCGCGGGTGGTCACAGACCGCCTTGCAATCGCTGTGAGACGCGACCACCGGACGCCGCGTCACCCCCATCACGTCCCAGAACCCCCGCTCGTTGATGTGGGACACGTCCACGAGCACGCCCAGCCGGTTCATCTCCTCCACCAGCCGTACCCCGAACGTCGTCAACCCGCTCCCGTTCCGCTCCTCCGCGTTCCCGTCCGCGGCCTCGCTTCGGGGGTTGTGCGTCAGCCCGATGGACCGGACGCCGACCCGGTGCAGCATCCGGAGTACGTTCAGGCTCCCCTCCAGACCGTCGCTGTTCTCCACGACCAGGATGGCCGCCAGCTTCCCCTCCCCCTTCGCCCTCAGGATGTCCTCTGCGGACCGGGCGATCAGCGCCTCCCCCGGAAGCCGCTCCACCTCCTCCTCAAAATACCCCAGCGCATCCAGCGCGTACGTCAGATGGTTCTTCCACGCCCGCGTCACGTCCACGGCGAAGAACGCGGCATCGATCCCCCCGGCGCGCATCTTCGGGAAGTCGATCTGCGCCTCCTCCTTCCGGTCCGCCGCGTCTAACAGCCCCCGCAGGTAGGCCACGGTCCCGCTCCGCCGGTCCCGGTCCTTCGTCGGGTTCCCATCCAGCCCCAGGTTCCCCCGCCGGATGTGCGACACGATGGTGTCGTTGTGGGAGTCGATGACCAGCGAATCCCGGTGGAGCGTCATGAAATCTCGATCCGTCGCCATGGCGATATCCTTATCGACTTCAAACGGTTTTTTGCGCGGTCCACGCGGCGCGCCCACGCGTGTCCAGCCCCAGCTTCATCCCGCCCCGGGGCAGGGGCGCCCTCCGGCGGTACTCCGCCGCGATCTCCCCGGTCGTCGCAGGGACCAGCTCGCACCCCTGCTGCTCGCAGATCTGCCGGGCCGCCGCGATCACCCCGAACAGCGTCTCCCGCCGGAAGTCGTGCGGATGGCTGTAGTCGAAGATGTTGTGCGTGAGCCCCTTCAGGTGTTTCACCGGGATGGCCTCCCCAGCCGCGACCTGGCGCTTCACGTTCTTGTGGATCGTGTACCAGTGGTTCTTGGCGTCTACCAGCTCGATCCGAAGGTCCTGCGGATGCGCCCCACCCCACATCCGGGACGCCACGTCCACCGTGGGCGGCACGTCCACGAAATCCACGTCCCCCGCCAGACTTCGGTTATGGCGGTGCGGATAGTGGACCTCCAGCGGCGAACTCCCCCACACGCACGCGCACTGCGGCAGGTCCCGGGTGGAGATGGACACCGTCCCGTGCCGGAACCCCAGGGCCTCCAGCGCCGGATAGGTATGGTCATTGGCCGAGAAATACCCCGGCGTGAAGACCTCCGGCCTCCGGCCCATCCCCTCCGCAAAGACATCGATCCCCTCCTGGAGGATCTTCACCTGCTCATCGAACCCGTAGACCCCCAGGAACTCCTCGTAGCCCTGCTCCGCCGGGTGGATATGCAGGCCGACCTCGTGCCCCTCGGCCTCCAGCTCCCGGTAGAGGGCCGCGTGGACCTTCAGGTCCGGCGGGATCACGACGAAGGTTCCCCTGACGCCGGTCTGCGCGAAGACCTCCCCCAGCCCCCGGATCGCCCGTTCCCCCAGGGCAGGGTCGTGGATCGTGCGCTGCGTGGACTCGCAGTCGATCTGGATATTGAAATAGATTTTTTCCATAGCCTTTATCCGATCTCCGCGTGTCCCTCGAACGCCTCCACGGCCCTGTATTCGCGCCGCACCGCATCGCCTTCGTCCCGGAACACGGACAGACGCAGCCCCGTTTCGGTCTTCCCCGCCAGCGTCGCCCGCAACTGACCTCCCTCGGCGTGGACCTCCCGGATCCAGACCCCATCCTTCCCCTTCAGGTACGCCCCGATCTCGTCGTGGCTGGCGTGGATCTTCTCATACCCTTCGGTCAACTCCCCGGCCCGGCGGAGGATCTGGTCCCACTCCCCCGGTGAGAGCGCGTCAAACTTCTGCTCGTGGGTCACGACCTCGGCGTAGAACCCCCCCCGAAGCCCGTTCTGGATGCAGCGGGCCGCGTTGCGGGCCGCCTTCTCCACGTCATTGCGCTCGCTCTCCTTCAGGTAGGCCGTGCATCCCGTGAGGAAATCCTCCTGGTGCCGGGCGGACATGGCGGCGAAGGCGAAGAAGTCGTGGTCGTCCGGCACATAGTCGTAGTAGCACGTCTGCAGGTTATAGGGCCAGAACCCGTCCAGCATGCACATGTCCGCCTTATGCAGCCCCATCTGCAGGGTCGGGCAGAGGAACCGGTGGCCCCGCGCCTTCCAGAGCGGGAGGGACTTCACCCCGTACTCCCCCCAGTGGAGGCGGAGCGTGGTCCCCGGCTGCGCCCCCACCCGCTTCCACCACGCGTCCATGAACCCGAACCGCTCCTTCAGATCCTCCGCCGAGCACTCCCCTTTTCCGAAGTCGTAGACCAGCAGCGTGTAGTAGTCCAGCGCGTGGGCGTTGTAGTGGATCTTCCCGCCCTTCAGCCCCTCCCGGACCCTGGGGAACAGGCGTTCCGGCACCTCCCGGATCATCAGAGAAGGCATCATCCTGTACCCGTGCGCGCTGGCGATGTCCGCGTACGCGAAGTCGTGCCGGCCCTTGCAGTCGTCCATCGACAGCGTGACGAACGGCGGGATCAGATTTGCAACGAACGGCTTGCGAACCGCCCACAGG
The DNA here is from genome assembly GCA_009694805.1 of Candidatus Latescibacterota bacterium. Taxonomy (GTDB): domain Bacteria; phylum Latescibacterota; class UBA2968; order SICM01; family SICM01; genus SICM01. The sequence continues at coordinate 17,264 of SICM01000006.1, read as the reverse complement.
ATGGACCGCCAGAACAGGTCATCCATCCCCCGCGCGTGCCCGAAGAAGGCGTTGCGCCAGACCCGCTGGTTCAGCGTGAACTGCACCGCCCGCCCCTTCCCCCACCGGCCCGCGAACAGGAACGGGAAGTTCCGGGGCTCAAATGCGCTCCACGGCGCGAGGTGCCGGATGTAGACGAGCTGGTCCTTCCCCAGAATCCCGTCCGCCAGCGGCGTCACGTCCTCCCGCCAGCGCTCCACGGCGATCCCCGTGACCATCCGGTCGAACGCGTGAAACTCCCCCCCCGCCTGCATCCCGGTGATATCGTGCTCCCCCTCCCGCACCCGCACGCTGTTCGTGGCGTAGGGGTGGGGATTGATCCCCTCGAACCCGAACATCTCCAGAAGCGGGGCGCTGTAGAGCCTCAGGTCGTAATCAAAATTGACCAGCCCCACGCCATTCCGGACGGCATCGGCGATCCTCCCCGTCTCCGCCGCACTCAGGCGCTCACCCAGCCCATTCTGCGCCAGGACGATCCCCGCGCACCCATTCAGGCCCTCCGGCGTGGGCCGCTCCTTCGCCAGGTCGAGCAGGCGGTAGGGGAACCCGAAATGCTCCAGGGCCACGAGCACGGTCTCGTCCACAATGGACCGCTCCCAGTAAGGCCCCCCGCTGTCGATCACGACCAGCAGCGCGCCGTTCCCCCCCGCCGAATGCCACTCGCGCTGCACGAGTCCCGTTTCAGACATCATCGCTCCTCGCTACGGAGAAGAAGCCCGGCTGCGCCGGGCTAAAAGACCCTGTAGGGGCGGGTTTGAAACCCGCCCCTACTTCGTATTTCGGGAGCGCGGGAATTCATTCCCGCGCAAAGAAATCACAACTTGATCTCCCAAAGATACCCGCTGCGATACGGCGTGTCGTTCTCCCCCGCGTAGATCGTGCCGTCCGGCGTCACGGCCACGTCGTGGACCTGCCAGCAATGGAGGTCCCCGTCGGCCACCGGGCCGATCAGCTCGTACTTCTCCGTGTCCGGGTCGAACCGGATGACCTCGCACTTCCCGTCCCGTCCCGTGACCCCGTAGGCCGCCCCGTCCGGCCCCTTCCGCAGGGTCGTCAGCCGGCTGCGCCGGTCCGGGATCGGCGTGCCCAGATAGGTCCCCATCCCCGTCTCCGTGTCCACGCGGTAGATCGACCCGTTGGCCCCGCTGGCGTAGAGCCGATCTTTGCCGAGGCGGAACAGCCCCTCCACCTTCGCGTAGCCATAGCTCCCGTCCGGGTTGGGCAGTCCGGCGTCGAAGTAGTGGATACGGTCCGTCCTCGGGTCGAACTTGCACAGCCGATGCTTGTCCTCACCCGACGTGTTCTGCCACGCCCGCGTCACGCTCCAGCCGCACCAGGCGCACCCCTCGTCGTCCAGCTCGATGTTCTCTCCCTGGGCCATGCACATCCCGCTGCTGATCGGCCCCAGGTCGTCCGCCCGGCCGTCGGCCAGGTTGAACCGGAACATCCGCTCCGGCGTGAACGTGAACCCGTAGATCACCCCCCGCGCCTGGTCCAGACAGATCGACTGAATGTACATGTGCGGAAGAGGGATCCCCACCTTCTCGATCCTGCCGCTGCGCGGGTCGTACTTCACGATGGCCCCGCCGGGGGCCTGCCAGTAGCAATCGACATCGTGCAGGAGCGCGATGGCCCCGTACAGGCAGCCGTCCTTCTCCCACTTCACGAGCGACCGGTGGAACTTCGCGTCAAAGGGGTCCGCCACCCGGCTGTAGCCCAGGTCCACGAACGCCCCGCGCTTCCGGTCGTAGGCCCGGAAGATATCCGCGTCGAACGACGTGATGCCCAGGTAGACCCGGTCGTCCTCCGCGTTGTAGAACAGGCTGTCCATGCTGATCCAGCCCTTGCGCCAGGCCTCGTCCTTCAGAAAGTCTTTATATTCCCACCGGTCCTCGACCTCATCGAACCACTGGTTGCCGTAGTTCGCGTCTTGTAGCTTGAGCGCTTTGATTTTCATCTGAGATTGACCTTTCTTTCGTATCTCGTATCTCGTATCTCGTATCTCGTATCTCGTATCTCGTTCCACCCCACCCACGCTTCACGCTTCACGAGATACGCTTCACGTTTTTCTACACCGCCTTACTGATCTTGGTCAGCGCCCGGAAGAAATCGTCGAACACCTCCACGATCGCCCCTGCCATCTCGTGCTCCTTCCCCTCCTCCCACCGTCCGGGCGTCAGCCGGGCAAACGCCTTGGTCCCCTCCACCTCCGCGTCCGTCAGCAGATCCCCCCGCAGCCGGTCCAGGATCGTCACCGGGTCCTCCACGGTCTCCCCCGTCCTGATCCGCCAGTAGATCCGGAAAGGCGTCCGGAAAAAGTTGCTTCCAATCCGCCCCAGTTCGTTCTGGATCAGCCATTTCGTGTCAAAACGGGCGGGGGCGTGGCCGTAGAAATGGAGCCGACCCTTCATCAGCCGGGAGAACTTGGCGTTGTCCATGATCACCAGCGAAGGCTCCACGGGGATGCTCTGGATGATCTTTTTCCACGCCCCCACGTCCGCGCCGGTCTCCTTGGGCACCAGCGTGAGGGCCCCGACCAGCCGGGCGGAGATGGCAGCCAGCGCCTCCTCCAGCACATCCTCCAGTTCGGTCAGATACGGCTCCTGGTACCACTTCGGGATCTCGTAGTTGGCGTGCAGGATCTCCCGGATGACCTCCCAGCAGCGCAGCCCCGGAAACAGGCGCTCGGCGATCTCATAGGCATCCATCTTCCCGCCGATGTTCCGCCGCTCCAGCAGACAGACCGCCGACATCACCGGCGGGTTGAAGTAGTGCATGATCCGGCTGTGCAGCGGATACTTGTTCTCGTGTACCCCCAGGTTGATGGCCGGGTCAATGGTCCGGTTGTAGCGCCCGTAATACAGACAGAACTTCTTCAGATGAAAATATTCGTCCTTCTCGTCCCAGGCCCGCCCGGCGAACCCGTCCAGGGCCGCGCTCACCTTTTCGGGATGTTCGGTGTGATAGTACGTCCACTGCTGGTACTCCGGATAGTAGTTCTTCTCCGAGACCAGCTCCGACCAGGTCAGGTTGACACCCGGCAGGTGCTCGAAGTTCCGCGCCCAGCAGGGATACCGCTCACACAGCGCCAGATGCGCCTCCCCGATGCCCGTGGACAGGCGGCACCAGTCGTCCACCGTCATCTCGTCGTTGAGGATGAACCTGGCGTCGAAGTCGCTCATGCCGGGAATCAGGTCCCGGCACATCCACTTCCCCGCGATCGCCTCGATCCTGGGGAACCGGTAGCGACACTCCCGGTAATAGGTGCGGATGTACTCCGCAAAATCGTTCTCAGGCTTAGGAGCGAATTGCATAGGGATACCTTCTCAAAAGAGGGCAAACGGCAAACGCCCCCCACCCGCCCCCCGTTCCCCCTCCCTCCCCCACCTGTGGGGGGAGGGAGGGGGTGACAAGGGTCTTTCCCCCTTGTTGGGGGAGGAAGGGGGGCCGTTACGTTTCACTGCTTTTTCAGTTCCACAATCGTCTGCTTGATGGCCCAGGCGATGTACTGCAAATCCTCCTCGGTCGTCCGGGGGAAGACCGGCGTGCTGACGACCTGCTCGCAGACCTTCGCGGCGACCGGGCAGCCCTCGCCGGTGTAACCGAGCTTCTGAAGCGCCTCCCAGCCCCAGACCGCCGGGTAGTGTTTGGCCGTGCCCACCTGATATTTATCCTTGAGATGCGCCACGAACGCCGGCGTCGAAAACCCCACCCGGTCCGTGTCCAGCCGGATCACGTGCAGATGGCTCCCGTGGCCCGGGCCGTGGCCGACGGGCAGGAGGACCTCCTCCACGCCCACCAGCAGTTCGTTGAGGCGGACCATGCGCTCCTGCCGGGCCTGGATCACCCGGTCGATCTTGGCCAGTTGCGTCAGCCCCACGGCGTACTGGGCCTTCGTCATCCGGTAGTTGAACCCGATGCTCACCACCCGCACACCTGAACTGCCGTAGACGTACCCGAACGTCTTCAACTGCCGCACCTGCTCCGCGAACGCCTCGTCGTCCGTGGTCACGGCCCCGCCCTCGCCCAGACAGGTCATGTTTTTGTTGCTCTGAAAGCTGTGACAGGACGCCTTCCCCCGTCCCCCGATGGGCTGGCCCTTGTACCTGGCCCCCACCGCGTGCGCCGCGTCGTAGATCACCGGGACCCCTGTCTCCTCCGTGATCCGGTCAAAGGCGTCCAGGTCGCACGGCAGGCCCCCGAAATGCACCGGGAGGATGGCCTTGGTCCGGGGCGTGATCTTCGCCCGCACCTGAGCCGGGTCCAGGTTGAGCGTGACCGGGTCGATGTCCGCGAAGACAGCCCTGGCCCCCTGGGCGATCGCCGTCCCGGCCGTGCAGACGAAGGTCATCGGCGTGGTGATCACCTCATCCCCCGCCCCGATGCCCAGCGCCATCATACAGCAGTCCAGCGCCGTGCCGCAGGCGTTGACGGCGATGGCCTTCTTCGCCCCCTCGTGCCGCGCCAGCGCATTCTGAAAATCGTTCTCCTCCGGCAGTGGAAAGAAGTTTCCGCTCTCCTGCATGGCCGCCGTGGTCACGCGGGTCACGGCCTCCAGATCGTCCTGCTCGTACAGGCCACCCATCGCAATGAACGGCACGGATCGGATCTTCATGAGACGATCTCCTTCTTTTTAGCCATCCGCAACCTCAATGGGGCTCCACTGCTCAGGTTCACCAGGACCCCCCGCTGCCCGCGTCCCTCCAGAGCCACCTCGTGGACCGCCAGTTCTTCCCCGGTCCCGGCATCCCGCACCCCGAACCCCTCCGGCAGGAGCAGCGTCAGCCCCTCGATTCCCTCCTGCGACATCAGCGTGATGAACTCCGCCTCGCCGTCGCTCCGCCACTCCGTCAGCCGCACCCCGGCCCGCGCCCGGAAGAACCGCGACCAGCGCTCCAGGTTCTCGAACCGGCAGCCCGAGGCCCGCGCCCCCTCCATGCCCATCTCCAGCGCCCGCCGCGAGGCCCTGGGGTGGTCCTGGGGGATCGCCACGTAGACGGGATGGAAGTTGCAGATCTGGACCCCGTGCCAGCGCGTCGCCGCCTCCCCTGCGGCCCGCGCCAGCACCTCCCCATATTCCTCAGCCGTCAACCCGATCATGCCCGCCGCGCGGTCCGGCGCCAGGGCCCCGAAGAACTCCCGCGACCCGGAGAACGCCCGAAACCCGGCCCAGTCTGCGGGCGGCCCCTGCGCCACCGCCTCGTGCCTGCCGATGGTCTGGCTCTCGTCCCATTGCGCCGGCATGTGCCACAGGTCGATCACCCCTTCCCCCCGCTCGAAGCAGCGCATCGGGAGCGCCGAGGAGATCATGTAAGGCCCGTAGCGGTCGTCCCGCCGCATCCTGGGGTCGTGCGAGATGAAGTGCGTGGGCGTGTGCCAGCCCAGGTCCAGGATCATCTCCGCCATGGGCAGCCCGGACCACTGGCAGGAGTGGATACAGACCGTGTCCGTCTCCAGCCCCGTCTCGCGCGCGAACGTATCCCGGTGCCCCTCCAGTTGCGCCCGGATCACCGGCAGCCAGTGCGCGTTCAGTTCCTCCACGGTCCGGCCCCGCCTCACCTTCTGCCCGCCGACCTCCTCCTCCACCTGGGTGAGGCCGTTGATGTTGGCCTCGATGGACATGCCGTGGCCCCGTTCGTGCCATTGGCGGACCAGGTCGCCCCCGTATCGGCTGACCGGAGGCCGGTAGAACGTCAGAAAGGCCCCGTACCGCTCCGCCACCGCCACCTCCACATCCGCCCCCTCCTCCCCGCACCCGTCCCCCTTGATGAACCAGAGCGCCGGGGCCGCCTCCGGGAAGTGCCAGAGCCGGGGGATCGAAGTCCCGGCCAGCGCCTCCCCCACCAGCGTCCGCAGAACGTCCTGGTGCAGGTCGCACACCGGCACATCGCGCGGGAGCTTATCCGACAGGTCGAAAAATCCGTAGATATGCCTCGGGCCCACCAGGGGTCCCATGTCCTTCGTGGGTCGTTCATGCAGATCCCCCGTGCCGTGCCGCAACGTGACCACGGTCCGGGGGAGGTCGTAGCCGTAGAGCCAGGCCCTCCCCTTCTCCAGCCGGACCTCTGCGATCCCCGCCCCGCGCCTCTGGCCCGTCCTATCCCGCAGCCCTGCCACCTCCCGTCCTCCGCTCAATGGCCGTCCCCCCTCGTCCGGGCAGAGCAGCGGGATCTCCCCGTGCTCCCAGCCTGCCAGGTCGCCCACCGAGAGGTGCGCATCCCGGACCGGCTCGCCGAGGGTCACGCCCAGCGCCGCCGCCAGCGCGGGGTCCGGAGACACCGCGATCAGAGACACCCCCCCGGCCACGGCCCTCGCCAGCCGCGCTGCGGCCCCGGAACTCAGACCGACGCCCGTCACTACCATCAAATGGACCTCCGGCGGGACCCCGTCGAACCCCTCCGCCGGAACCTCCTCAAACCAGGGGTACCCCTCGCATCTCAGAATCTCGGCGCAGACCTCTTCCTCCGGGCCGCTCCCGGCCCGGATCACCCAGATTGGCTGGTTCATGATGCCCACCCTGCGTTTTGCATTTTACATTTTGCATTTTGCATTTTGTAATCCTCAATCCTTCACGGCGATGAATCGCCGTGCAACTCCTCCTCCACCTCCACCCCTTCCCCGGCCTCCCATCGATCCGGCCATCCCTCCGCCGTGTAGCCCATCGCGGAGTCGGTCTGCATGGATGAAAGCGGGCCGTCGCCCAGCCGGACCAGCACGCCCCCCGGCCCCATCCCCGGACACACCCCCACGGTCACGTCCAGCGGCCCCCCCGGGACCTCCGGCCCCGCCCAGACGCGCGGGTAGTTCTCGCGCGGGTCATAGAGCGCGACCGTCAGCCTCGGCCGCCAGCCGTCCAGCGAGACCCGCACCCGGGGAAACGCCTCGCCGGGCGATTCTCCAGTCAACAGTTCCTGTGCGGGACCCGCCCCGACCTTCCGGGCCTTCAGTCGCCAGAACCGCGCCGCCCCTCGCGCCACCGGCCACGCGAAGGATTCCCGCACCTGCCCCTCCATATCCAGCGTCTGACACCGGAGGCCCGCTTCGTCGAGCGCCACCTGCGCGAGGTGATGGTATTCCGGTGGGGCGGGCATGCACCCCCCCGGACCGTAGCTCGTGCCCGCGCCCCCGGTGGTGATCTGCAAAACGTCTCGATGTACCTGCACGTCGAACGCGATCACGTGACTGGTCAGATAGGCCGTCACCCGGTGCTTCACCAGCGCCTCCCAGAACGGCCCTCCAAACTCCGGAGACATCGCCCAGTGTCGCGCCGTGTAGCCGTTGACCGGGAAGGCCGGCGTATGCCCCATCACCAGTTTGTATCGCGCGTCCGCGTGTTCCGCCAGGACCCGGTCCACCCACCCGGCGTCTGCCCGCCCCCCGAACACCGTGGACGGCGCGCCCAGGGCCGTGGCATAGACGTCCAGCCCCATGATCAGCAGGTCCCCGCGCCGCACAAAATAGGTCAGCCCCTCCTGCCCCGGAGGGCCGTTGGACGGGAGGTCCGGAAACACCTCCCGCCAGACCCCCTCGCTCACGGTGTTGAACGTGTCGTGGTTCCCGGCGATGGGATAGACCGGGACCTTCAGGTCCAGAAGCGGCTTCATCTCACGCCCCAGGGCGCGGTCCCACTCCGCGCGCAGGGCCGCCCGGTCCGCGTTCGGGCGGTGGTCCCGTCCCAGGCCCCAGATCAGGTCCCCCACGAAGCAGACGAAATCGGGCCCCGGCGTCAACCGGCCCAGCGCCGCGTGGACCGCAGCCAGATGTTGCTCGTGGTTCCGTCCCGGCTCCGGCGGGCCGATGCAGCAGTCCCCATAGACCACGAACTGACAGCCGTTCGCCGTGCCTGGCGTCAGCGCAGGTATCGGATTCACCGTCTCCTCCTTTCCCTCTCCCCGCCCGCCGGCAGCCCGGCCAGGACCTGCGGCGCGCCCCGCATCGCAAAACAGATCTCCACCCCCCCCCCGATGGAGACCGGGCCGGTCGGCCACCGCCGACTCCACCCCGGCCAGCAGGACCTCCCGGAACCGCTCCTCGCCCGAGAACCGGTGGGCCGCCGCAATGCCCTTCATGGCCCCCAGGTCCGCGCCCTCCCGCACGAACGCGTAGGGGCAGGAGGTGTAGCGCGTGCTCCGTCTTTCCGGGACCCAGACCGTGCGCAGGACCCAGTCCGCCGCCCGCACGATCGCCCTGGCCACGCGCGCCTCCCCCGTGGCCTCGTAGTAGCGGTTGAGGCCGACCATCAGCAGCCCCGTCATAAAATCCGTCTCCCCCGTGTGCCGGGGCGGCAGGCAGCAGCAGTGCTCCGGCACCATCAGCCGGTCCCACCCGCCGGACGGGCGCTGTCGCTCCAGGACCCGGTCCACCACGATCCGCGCCGCGTTCAGGTAGACCCGCCGGCCCGTGGCCCGGTAGGCCGCGGACAGGTGGATGAGATGCCAGCCCGGCTCGCGGCAGTTCTGGAAGTCGTAGTCGCTGACCATCTCCCCCGCCATCAGGCCGCACGTCTTCATCGCCCCCTCTAAGGCGCGCGGCTCCCCCGTCAGGAGGTGGTGGAGAAACAGCCCCTCCACCCACGTGTGCGTCACGCTCCAGTTCCCCCGGAAGATCGCCTCCTCCCGGTGGCCGTCCGGGTAGTACCCCCCCACATGCCCCACGCAGTGGGAGTACTGCTCCCCCACGGCCTTCGGGTTCGGGCTGTGATGGCACGTGTCCACGTCCACGAGGTGGCGCGCCGCCTCCTCCGCCCAGGTGTAAAAGTCCGGATGCCCGCCCCGCAGGTACTCCTGGAGGAAGCCCCAGGGCGTGTCGTACTCCATGTTTCCCCAGTTGTAGGTCCGCTCCCCGAAGTAGTCGCCGTGGTTGAGCATGCCGTAGGCCCGCGACGCCTCCCGGTCCCTGGCGTAGACCTCTCGGGCCGCTTCCACCCACGCCTCGTAGGACGGATAGGGGGACTTCGCCTTGGACGGCAGCCGGGTGACGGCCCGGCTCCGGTTGAACGTCTCCCGCGACACGCTGTAGAGGGGGGGCCTCTGCACGCAGGCGTGGAACCCCTCCGGGGGCGCGGCCCCGGCGCTTCGGAAGTGAAACCAGCACTCGTGGGTGCGGGACACGCCACGCTTGAACCTGTAGCGCCCGTCCAGCAGGTAGTAGTAGAGCCGGTCCTCCAGCTCGCCCCCCCTCGGATAATCTTCCCTGCCCAGCGGCGGACAGCCCTCGAACGTGATCCCCCCCGCGTCCACGGCCACGCCCTTCGGGTAGTTCTGCCAGAAGTCCCTCACCGAAAACGCAACCCCCGCCCGATCCCCGGACAGGTCCACCTCCCCCCCGGCGCGCCGCCCCCCCCGGACCCTCCCCCGTCCAGGCGACACGACGTACCGGTCGTCGTGCGTCTGCCGCAGGCGGACCGGCTGACCCGTCAATGGACCTGCCGCGCGCCGGTCGATCCGTCCCGCCGCGCCCGCCCCCACGTCCAGGTCCGCGCGCAGCCTCAACTCCCGGACCTGCGTGAACTCCGCGTCCGTCCGGTCGTTCTCAAACGTGTGCAGGACCCGCACAGCCCCGCTCCCCCGGAACAGATGGACGCGGAGGACCGACCGGAACAGCGCCTTTCCCCCCCGCGACCGGTGTCTCAGGTCCACGCGGACGCAGACCCGTTCAGGCCCCGACGCCTCCAGCGCGACCGAGTCGGGCTTCCGCGAGACGAAGGGGGTTCCATCCCCGGCCACTAAGGTCACCGCCGGTCCCAATTGGGCCGGGCTGAGCCGGCGATACATCCCGTCCGCCTGACGGAGGGACACGATGCCGGGAAAGGCGGCCCGCCCCTTCGGAAATTCGACCCGCAGGGGGCCGGTGGTCACGACGACCCCCGTCCGGGACTCTGTCACAACGATGGGGTCCCCGGCCTGCGCGCGGGCCACGTCGCCCCCGTATTCGACCCGGTACCCGCTCCGCCCGTCGGCCTCGAAGTCCAGCAGCGCCCAGCGCACGGACCCGTCCGGCCAACGCGCCAGCGTCCGCGTCTGGAGGGGGATTTCGGCGTTGCGTTTTCCAACGAGACGGACCTCCCCGTCGCTGCCCAGCGCACCCTTCGGGAACGGCACGCCCACCGAGACCGGCCAGGGTCCGGACATGGAGGGGCGACGATCCGGTGAACCGTCGGGAAGGGGCCGCCGCAGGAGGAGCGGAAGCCGGGCCTTGCGCGCCCGGCTCCGGGGGGGGGCCAGGTCCGTCTGAAAGGCCCCGGCGTGGACGGCCTCCTTCCCGGTTCGCCCTTTCATCCGGATTTCGTAGCGATACGCCTTCCCCGGCTCCAGGCCCTCCAGAACGACCTCGTGGTTGGACAGGGGGTCGGGAAGCCTGACAACGTCAGGGGTGCGGTCCCTCCCCCATCGCAGCGCCCCGGACACCGGGCGGTTCGTGACCCACGTGACGCAGGCCCGGACCCCGCCGTCCGCGTGGCGAAGGTCCACGTTCGGGGAGAGGATGCGGAGCCGACGCTCCGTGGGCCGGGGGCGCTTCGGAAGGAAGACCAGATTTTCGACCCGGCACGGGCCGTCCGTCCCGGACGTGACCAGGCGGATCGACTCGCCGACCCGGAACTGGAGCCGTTCCGGGACCACGAATAGGTGGACCCGGTTGTCCGGGTCCGGGTGGCGCGCCCGTGCCACCAGACGGTCCCCGAACCAGATGTCCACGGCCTCGTCGTGCCGGGCGGAGGTGTACATCGTGAAGCCGAGGTGGTAGAGGCCGGGGTCGGCGAACATGTCCGGGCCCGGCGGGGCCGTCCGGCCCGTGAAGGAGGAGAAGTTGCTCCGGCTGTAAAAGCTGGCGCGCACCGTGCTGACCGTCCGGGCCGCGCAGACCGAGGCCGGGCGGTAGATCGAGGGGTTGGCGTACTCCGTGAACGTGTCGTTCACGAACCCGTCCAGCCGGTAGGCGCTGGCCGGGATGACTTTTGCGCCCGGCTGCGATAGCACCTTCCCGATGCGGGCGTCGCTCGACACGATCAGGGCGTCCGGTGTTCGGTCCCTCACGTCACCACCTCTTCAAAGCGCATGCCCACGCAGAATCCGCCATCGATGGCGATGTCCTGCCCCGTGATGAAAGACGATTCGTCGCTGGCCAGGAAGAGGGCCAGCTTGGCGACCTCCTCCGCAGTGCCTGCCCGGCCGAGCGGGGTCATTTTGACCCAGTTCCTGGCGGTGGGGGTGTAGGGCTGGCCGGGCCTGTGCCAACGGGGCGTGTCGATCAACCCGGGGATCATGCAGTTGGCGCGAATCCCCCTGGGTCCCAGATTTTTGGCCAGCCAGCGCGTGAGGCCCACGACCCCCGCCTTCGCTGCCGAGTACCCCGGCGAGGAATACGCGAAACGAGCCCCGGCCACCGACCCCGTGCTCAGGATGACGCCCTTCCCGGACTCGGCCAGATACGGAACGGCCGTCATGGACGCAGCCCAGACCGCGTCCAGGCCGCTGGCGAGTGTCGCGTTCCATCCGACATCCTCATCGCTGATGTCCCCGGAGGAAGGACGCCTCGTCGTGGACATGGCCGTCACATTGTTGAACAGGACATCCAGCCCGCCCAGGCAGGCGACGGCATCCCTGACCATGCGGCGGCATGCTTCGCGATCCGTCATGTCCGCCTGCAAAAAATGGGCCTCCCCGCTCGCGGCCTGAATCTCGCGCACAATCTCTGCTCCCAGATCCTCATTGATGTCGGCAATGACAACCCTGGCGCCCTCTGCGGCAAAACACCGCGCAGAGGCGGCCCCGATGCCGCTCGCAGCCCCCGTGATCAGAACCCGTTTTTGATCGAGGCGTCTCATCTGCGTCATATTTGTTAAAGAAAATGTCTCGTCCCTCGATACGCCCCGTCTCCCTGAGTAGCGGCCAAAGGCCGCATATCGAAGGGGACGGGGCTACTCGGGAACTCGGTTGTAACTTTCTCTTTATCTACGCTGGAATCAATAACATCCATGTTTGTCAACCCATCGGGGAAGCACGAAGAATCAGATTCCCGTACCGGTCTACCTCGGCCTGGTACCCGGGGTGGATGACCGTCGTGGAATCGACCTCCTCCACGATCCCCGGCCCCTCGATCACGCATCCGGCGCCCAGCCGGTAGCGGTCGTAGATCGGACACTCGACGTACCCATCCCGCTCCGCGAAGTACACGGGCCGGACGGCCTTGCGGGCCTGGGTCGCATCCCCGCCCTTCGTCCCCAGCTCCCGCAGCCGGGGCCGGGCGATCTGCCCCGTGGCCGTGAGCCGCAGGTTCACGAACTCCACGGGCTCCCCCGATGCGCTGTAGCCGTAGGCCCGGTCGTGTTCGGCGTGGAACCGGTCCAGGGCGCGGGCGATGTCGGCATCCCCCGGCCCCTCGCCCGGCAGCGGGATCGTCAGTTCGTAGCTCTGCCCCGCGTAGCGCGTGTCGACCTGCCGCAGAAAGGCCGTGTCCTCGGGGCGCACGCCCTCCCGCGCCAGCGTCGCCCGCCCCTCCGCCTCCATCTTCCCGTAAACCGCCGCCATCGCCGCCAGGTCGGCCAGGTCGGCCCGCTGGATCAGCGTGGTCGAGTAGTCGTGCTTCAGGTCCGTCACCAGCAACCCCATGGCCGACGTGGTGCCGGGACTCATGGGGATCACCACCGTAGGGATCTCGGTCTCCGCCGCCAGGCGGTTGGCGTGGGCCGGCCCGGCCCCCCCGAACGCCACCAGCGCGAAGTCCCTCGGGTCGTACCCCCGCTGGATCGACACCAGACGCAGGGCGTTCACCATGGCCGCGTTGGCGATCTCCACGATGCCGTGGGCCGCAGCCACGACGTCCATCTTCAGCGGATCGGCGCACCGCTCCTGGATCGCCCGCCGCGCCGCCGCCACGTCCAGCGCGATCTCCCCGCCCAGGAAATAATCCGGGTTGAGGCGTCCCAGCACCAGGTCCGCGTCCGTGACCGTCGGCGCCGTCCCCCCCCTGCCGTAGCAGACCGGGCCGGGGTCCGCCCCCGCGCTCTGCGGCCCCACGCGCAGCACCCCCCCGGAGTCCACCCAGGCGATGGACCCCCCGCCCGCGCCGATCTCCACCAGGTCGATCACCGGCGTGCGAATCGGATACCCGCTGCCCCGGGAGGCCCCCACCCCCGCCCTGGCCGTCGCCCCCACCTCGTAGTCCTTCGTCACCCTGGGCGCGCCGTCCTGGATCAGCCCGGCCTTGGCCGTGGTCCCCCCCATGTCGAAGGAGATCACGTCCCGGTACCCCAGGACGCCCCCCAGATAGGTGGCCGCGATGGCCCCCGCCGCCGGCCCCGACTCCACCATGAACACCGGCCGCTCGCTGGCCGCCGCGAACGTCAGCACCCCGCCGCTGCTCTGCATCACCAGCAGCTCCGCCTTCAGCCCCTCCTCCCGCAGGCGGACCTCGATGTTCCGGAGATAGCGCGCCACCACGGGCCGGATGCAGGCGTTGATCACCGTGGTGCTGGCCCGGTAATACTCCCGGAACTCCGGCGCCACCTCGGACGACAGGGACACCATGGCCTCCGGGAAGACCTCCCGCAGGATCTCCCCCGCCCGCCGCTCGTGAGCCGGGCTGGCGTAGGCGTGCAGAAAGCAGACGGCGATGGATGCCACGCCCTCCCGGCGCAACGCCTCCGCCACCCTCCGCATCGCCCCCTCGTCCAGCGGCGTGAGCACATTCCCACGGGCGTCCACCCGCTCCGGCGCGCCGAAGCAGAGGTGGCGGGGGACCAGGGGCCGGGGCTTCTCGAACAGCAGGTCGTAGAGCGTGGGCCGCACCTGGCGGGCGATCTCCAGCATGTCGCGAAACCCCTCGGTCGTGACGAACCCCGTGCGCGCGACCTTCCCCTCGATCAGGGCGTTGGTGGCCACCGTGGTGCCGTGCGCCACATAGCCCACCTCCGCGGGCATCGCCCCCGCATCCCTCAGGATACGATGCACGGCCTCGATGAATCCGATAGACGGGTCTCCCGGCGTGGAGGGGACCTTGCCCACGCGGATCTCCCCCGTGGTCTCGTCGATCAGCGTGGCGTCGGTGAACGTGCCACCCACGTCCACGCCGAGACGGTATCTGAATGCCATGAACTAACCCTCAAAAGCAGTGAAACGTAAAACGCAAAAAACGTATCTCGTATCTCGTTCCACCCCTCCCCACACTTCACGCTTCACGCTTCACGTCTCTCAGCCTCTTCGTCTCCGCCTCATCCACCGTCCACCGTTCCACATCCACCGCCACCCGGTAGACCTCCCGCGCCCGCGCCGCGCTCACCTTGCCGTCGCGCACGTCGCGCAGCACCCGCTCCGGGTCCCGCTCCTCCGGAGGCCCGTACCCGCCCCCCCCGCAGGTCCGGTAGCTCACCACGTCCCCCGGCCTGAGCTGGAGCGTGACCTTGGACCCCAGCTCGACCGCCTCCCGGTCGGGGTTGAGCACATAGCTGGCCTTGCGTCCCGGAAGCCCGCCGAACAGCCCCCAGGGCCCCCACCGGTCCCGGTCTGCCAGGACCGTGAACGAGGCCTCGTTGTCGGGAAACAGGTAGTCCCGGCGCAGCCCCAGCCCCCCCCGGTGTCGGCCCGCCCCCTCCGAGTCGTCCACCAGCTCCAGGCGCACGATGCGCACCGGATAGTTGATCTCGGTCTCCTCGATGGGCGCATTCTCGGTGTTCTGCCCGTGGGTCTGCACCGCGTCCGGCCCGTCGCTGTTCGCCCGTCCCCCGTACCCGCCGGCCACGGTCTCCAGAAAACAGAAGTACTCCCCCGTGTGCGGGTCGATGCCCCCGAACCCCACGTGGCAGATCATCGCCTTCGTGCCCGCCGGGATCCGTTCGGGCATGGCCGGGGCCAGGGCCTTCAGGATCACGTCCGTCAGCCGGGACTGCGTCTCCCACCCCCCCACCACCGGGGCCGGAGACGTGCAGTTGACCACCGTGCCCTCGGGCGCGACCATACGCACCAGGCGGTAGGACCCGGCGTTGGCCGGCACGTCGGGGTCCATCAGGCACTTGAGCACGAAGGCGCAGGCCGAGAAGGTCATCGAATACGTGGAGTTCACCGGCGCCCTCCGCTGGGCGTCGGACCCCGTGAAGTCGAACAGGATGCCCGCCTCGTCGATCACGACCTTCGCCACCAGATGCACGGGCTGATCGGTGAACCCGTCGTTGTCCACGTACCCGTCCGCCGCGAAGACCCCCTTCGGGAGTTTGGCCACCTCCGCGCGCGCCCGGCGCTCCGTGTAAGCGATCAGCTCACTGATGTAGAAGGCCACCTCCTCCGGTCCCAGCCGGTCCAGCAGGGCCGTCAGACGGCGCACGCCGGTGTGGTTGGCCGCCACCTGCGCGCGGAAGTCCCCCGCCGTCTCCCGCTTGGACCGGATCTGCCCCAGCACCAGCCGGAACACATCGGAGACGATCTCCCCGCCCCGCACCAGCTTCACCGGGGGGATGATGATCCCCTCCTGGTAGACCTCCCGGAAGGCCCCCACGCTGGCCGGCGCGCCCCCCCCCACATCCACGTGGTGGGCCAGGTTGGCCACGTACCCGAACGGCGCGTCTCCATAGTACACGGGCGAGATCAGGGTGATGTCATTCAGATGCACCCCGCCCCCGTAAGGGTCGTTGGTGAGAAGGGCGTCGCCAGGCCCCAGATTTTCAGGCCCGTACGCCCGGACCGCCCTGGGCACCTGCTCGGCCAGCGAGCCCAGGTGGTTGGGCTGGGTGAAGGCCTGGGCCACGGGCTGCAACTGCCGGTCGAAGAGCGCACACGAGAAGTCCGCCCGCGTCTTGATGTTCGTGGAGTAGGCGCTGCGCCGCAGGGCGATGGCCATTTCCTCCGTGGCCTCCAGGAGGGCGTTTCGGATGACCTCGAATCGGATCGGATCTTTTTTCATTAACCCCGATTCCCCCCTCCCCACGCGGAGGTGAAGATCTCCCCCTCCACGAACCGGCTCGGGCGCAGCGCCCGCAGGTCGAGCTTCGGCGTCTCACCCGCGATCACGGCGCTCAGGCTTTCGCCGATGGGAGGCCCCAGCTTGAAGCTGTGCCCGCTCCCCCCGAAGCAGGCGTAATACCCTTCCATGCCCGGCTCCGGCCCCACCAGCGGGTGCCAGTCGTCCGTGATCGTGTACACGGACGCCCACCCCCGGACATAGGCCGCGCCCCGGAGGATCGGTATCCGCTCGAAGATCCCGTCCTCGATACGCTTGCGCGTCACAGCGTCCATCTGGGGATCATAATTTTCGATGTCCAGGGGTTCTACCTCCTTGGGGAAGCTCAGGCCCGCCAGCACCTCGTCCTCCCCCTCCGGCCGCAGATAGATCCGGAGGTTGGGGTCCGAGGTCACCGGGAAAGGCCCCAGGCCCGCAGGCTTCTTGAGCACAATGTCGCTCTCCCGGCTCCAGCGCAGGGAGGTGTTCAGCCCGATCCCAAGACCCACGTGCCGCCCCCAGGGCCCCGCCGCGTTCACGACCACCCGCGTGTCGATGGTCCCCTGCTCCGTGTCCACCCCCACCACCCGGCCCTCCTTCAGCCGGATGCCCGTCGCGCCCACGCCCTCATACGCCTCCAGCCCCCATTCCTTCGCCTTTTCAACCAGATTCCGGGTCGTCCGGACCGGGTCCGCATACCCCGAATTCGGCTCGTACACGCCGCCCACGAGCCCTTTCAGGTCGATCGGAGGGATCAGCTTCTGGACCTCTTCCCCCGACAGGTCCTTCACCTCGACCCCCTGCGCCCGCTCGGCCTGGAGCACCTGCCGTCCGGAGGCGGCGGTGTGCTCGGATAGGAGGCAGAGGTACCCCGTCTTGCGAAACCGGCAGTCTCCTCCCAGTTCATCCCGGTCGTGCCCGAACATCTCCAGCGCCCGCAGGGCCAGCCGGATCGTCAGCGCATTGGAGTAGAACGTCCGGATCACCGCCGCCGAGTGCCCGGTGCTGACTGCGGACAGCGTCCGCTTCTCCAGCAGGGCCACCTTCCCGAACCCCCGCTTCGCCAGAAAATGGGCCGTGCTGGCCCCCAGGATGCCCCCTCCGACCACCACGGCATCGGCTGTCTTGAGCATGAGTCAATCTCCTTCTTTTTTTGTAACCGTACAGTTGGGTTGAGTAGGATTTTTGCTGTTTGACTGCATTTGTGGATGACTTGGGCCGATTATTGAAAAAGAGGATCAAGCAGTCAACATCTGCGATTTGTTTGAAACAGGAGTTTGAGATGTCTCCCGGCCTTC
>SICM01000092.1 GCA_009694805.1 Candidatus Latescibacterota bacterium | reverse complement strand
TTGGGGACGCTTCCACTACACTCCGATTCCCCAAACGGCAAACCCAGCTCACGTGCTTCACCTTTCCCGTTCATCTATATCTTTCCTCTCCGCCCTGCTCAGTAAACTCCGGGGTGCAAGTGTCTCATCCAATATAGGCAGACTGGGGGCCAAAGCTTTTCCGTACTCCTGTAGAAACTTTAAATCTCCTTTTTGGCAAGCTTCACGAACCCTATTGTAGACCCATTTAGCCCCTGCAAACTGTTTCCATACCCGTATCAGTTTAAATAATGCCTTGTCGTCTCCCCGCATAGCACCCATCCAAATGTCTTTGAATGTTCCTTTTCGACCACCAGCCAAAGCAAAGGTGATGTCGAGGTCAATCATCTCCGCTCTGACCATTTCTGATATATCCGCTCTTGGATGTTTCTCTATCAGGCGTACCGATTCAGCACATACCTGACAATAGGGGTCTCCCTCCAGCTCTAACGCGTGTTTTGGGTCGTTCATTTTTAGCTCTGCTTTGATTCTGTCGAGTGACCAAATAGTGACTATAGCGTGCGTGAAAGTATGGAATCTGTGTGATTCTATGATACGGCAAGCAAAACGCCTTAGCAACCGAAAAATAGGGGGATACTGCAAAACCCGCGTAAACATTGGGCTTGACGATATCCCCCATTTAGCTTTGCAAGCAAAAAGATCATCTTGATCAGGTCCCTGTAACCTTCTGCCCCGAAACGCGTCTTTAAAGGTAGGAGGCCCTCCCTCCTGCAGTGCTGGTTTCTTCTCCATCCTGGCCAGCACTTGGCCCGTCCGGTGATTGGGTATGTTCCCGGACGGGCCTTTTCTTTTGCCGCGATGAAGAGGCCGGTTTGGGCTTGACTTGGGGCTACCGGCGGGTTACCTTTGCCTTGTTCCCGTTCCAGATTCACCCCCCGGCTCGGGGAGGCCCGGTCGGATTCCGGACCTGTCCTCCTCCCGCTTTGGCGTTGTGTATTAGAGGGAAGGTTTCCTATGCCCGTCCTCAAGCATCAGGATTTCGGCGCCGACTGTGCGCCGGAATGGTGTAAGGTCACAGGCGGCATCTGTGGCATGGGCATCTGGTCCTGTGGCCTCGACGGCAAGGTTGAACCCCACTTCCACGACAACGAAGAGTTCTGGTTCGTCACGAAAGGCAAGGCGCGCATCATGACGGAGGGGGAGGAGCGCATCGCCCAGAAAGGCGACATCGTCTGCACCCGCATGGGCGAGGAACATGCCATCTGGGAAGTCCTGGAAGCCCCCTATGAACACGTCTGGATCGCCTGTAACAGCCGGGGCCGGGGCCGTAAGGGGCACCTGCATCGGGGCGTCGATCAACCGGACTGACGGGCTTTGGCGGAGATGATACCCTGTCTCCTGCCCTCACAGGCAGACGGGAGATGACCTTTGGAAATCAACTGGGTCTGGATTATCGGGATGTTCATATTCGGCCTGCTGCTCGGCGCGTTGATGAGAAGGGGCAGGCGAAAAAAAACCTTGAGGGAACGCTGTCCCCTCAGGACATTCGACCGCCCTGAGGGGAGCCTGCAGCTTAGTTGTTGACCGATCCCCTGTTTTTGTTTACAATATATTTAGGTATTGATCCGCCCGGCGCGAACGCACCCTTCAGAAAGTGCCCTTCATGAACGGTGATCGCTACGCAGAGGTATCCGATCCGATCGTCACGGTCCTCCAGAAGGTCCCGATCTTCGGCGGTCTATCCCTGCCCGAAATCCAGAAGATATTCAATCTCTGTCAGTTCAAACAGGTCAGCCCGGGATCGGACCTGTACAGGAGCGGCTCTCCTCAGCACGGACCTGTTCATTCTCCTGGAAGGGAGCCTCGGGGTCCGCACATCCGCCGGCGTGGAGATCTCCCAGATCTACCCCATCGGCCTGGTCGGGGAGATGGGGGTCCTCACCCGGGAACCGAGGTCCGCGGACGTCGTGGCCATCGAGGATGTGATCGGCTTTTCCATCCAGCAGGACGACCTGGATGACCTCTTCATCCGACACGCGGAGATCGGCCGGAAGATGCTGATCAACGTCATCCAGAATCTTTCCAGAAAGCTCTACAACGCCAACGTCCAGCTCGAACAGTTGAAGAGCATCCTGCCCAACCTCAGCAAGGAGGCGGACAAACTCCTTGGGGGAAATATCTTCCTTTACTGATCACGGTCTTTGCGATGCCCGAACTGCCCGTTTTCACCGCCAAAAATTTCGACCGCGAAATCAAGGAGTCGGACAGGCCGGTCCTGGTCTACGTGACCACCCGATGGTGCCGGCCTGGCCGCGACCTGGCCCCCATCGTCGAACAGGCAGCCGAAGAGATCGCGGACAAGATCAAGGTGGGGACCCTGGATGCCGATGTGGAGCAGGAGGTCATCCGGAACCATCAGGTCCGTACCCTGCCCACCCTCCTGCTGTTCAAGGCAGGCAAACTCAGCGACCGGATCACCGGCCGTTTCACGAAACTCCAGTTGATGGGTCGGGTCAGCGCCTTTCTGACGAACCCGTCTGGCGGTTGACCCCTGTGTACCCGTAGAACCGAGGTCTTTATGCCACGATTTGGCGATGGAACAGGCGCTTCCTCCCTCGATGACGATGCCGAGGTCTCCCCGGTGCAGTTTGAGCAGCTCGAGATCAAACAGGCCGAGGAACGCGAAAAGGATGTCGACCAGTACGACAACGTGAGCCTCACCGTCTCGATCGAACTCGGGAGGGTTGAGAAGACGGTTCAGGAAGTCCTGGAACTCAAAGAGGGAGCCCTGATCGAGACCGAAAAACTCTCCGGCATGCCGATGGAGGTCCTGGTCAACGGCCAGCTGTTTGGAAGGGGGGAGGTCGTGGTCGTGGGAGACAGCCTGGCGATCCGGATCACGGAACTCATCAAGGAGGATGGAAGTAAGTCCATCGAGAAGCGGTGAGGATCACAGGTCCGGGACCCTCACCCACCCCCTGACGACCCCCTCCCTCTCCCAATGCCTGTCCTGAGCGAAGTCGAAGGACCGGGAGAGGAAGGGGGTTGTTGTTTCTCCCCAGACCTGGAGATAGGGAGGGTCTGATTCTGGACTCGCGACTATTTCTTGACCGCCTGGCGCACCCCGATGGTCGGATAGAACATCTGGATGGCCTGTTCCGTGGGGGAGAGCGGGTCGCACTTGAACCGCTCCCGGAATTCGGCGTGCAGCCGCTCCTCGTGCGCCGTCATCGCCTTCAGCGGCAGGTCCACCGGCGCCCCCCCCATCAGCGCGGACGCCCGCACCGCGATCACCAACTCCTGATCCTTTCGCCCCTCCCCTGCCCCGTAGCCCGGCGCCACGTCCTCCACAATGGCCCTGTGCATCATCGCCAGTTGATCCGCCCGCGCCACGTCGTCCGTCCCCGTGGTCTCGTATCGCACATAGGGATTCTCCCACACCACGGGCGGGTCGGTCTCCACCCGGAGCCGGACGATCACCTTCCGGCCGCCGACCTCCTCCACATCCGTGAGAATGGGGTACGGAACCCGCTCGTCCCCCTTCTCCCCCTTCCGGTAGAGAAACAGCTCGTTGCCCAGGATGTGCCCCTCCGGCCCGTCGATCTCCCAGTAATTCCCCCGGGGTCCGCCCCGTCGCGCCGGGAACTCATAGACCGCGGTCACCCCGTTGTCGAACTCGATCAGCCCGGCCTCCCAGGTGTTGGCCGTCGTCGGAATCTCTCCGTAAGACACATAGGGTCGCACCGGGATGTCCCGAGCCATGCCCACCACGCGCTTCGCCGCGCCCCCCGCATAGAGCCGGAGGGCGTTCATCCCGTGATAGGCCCCGGACGTGTACTGGCAGTGGACCTGCGTCACAGGGCCGAGCAGCCCGGCGTCCACGATCTGCTTCTTCAGCCGCTCCGCCGGGAACCGCCAGACGTTCTCGCTCACCTCCAGCTTCACCCGGTTGCGCCGCGCCGCCTCAATCATCCGGTCGATGCAGGGGAGCGTGATGCCGATGGGCGTCTCGCTCATGACGTGAATGCCCCGGTCCGCCGCGGCCTCGGCCAGGATGTGGTGCCCCTCCGGCGGCACGATGACGAACAGCAGGTCCGGTTTCTCCGCCTCCATCATCCGGACCGGATGGTCGTAGGCCCTCCCTCCGTAATGCCCCGCGGCCTCCTCCGCCTTCTTCCGATCCACGTCGCAGACCCCCACGAGCCGGTACAGGTCCGCCATCTTCACGATCGTTGAAAGGTGAGACTGCGCCCGCTGCCCCGTCCCTGCCACGGCGATTTTCAGAGTGTCCATGTCCGTTTCCTCCAAAGAATAATCCGCAGATGGGCGCAGATATGCGCAGATCGAAAACCATCTGCGTCCATCTGCGAAATCTGCGGATTCCCTTCACTCGATCACGATATCCCCCGCCTCCAGGGACCGCAGGCCGATCTGCCTGATCTCGTCCGCGCTCGTCTTGCCGTCCCCGTAGAGTTCGCAGACGTATTCCACCTCGAAGACCTTGCCCTGCGGTACCGGGACCTCCCCCGGATGCAGATTCACGTGGATGTCGACGTAGTTCCCGCACACCGCGTAGTGCAGCTTGTGCGTCGGGTGCTGGAGGTTTCGGAACAGGGTCAACACGTTCCCCCGGTCCGTCGCGAAAAGCCCATAGAACAACCGGTCGTCCTCGCTCTCCCGGGGGTCGTAGTAGCTGGTATCCGGGCGGTAGGTGTACACCGTCGAAGCCTTGTCCCTCTGCACGAACAGCACCGCGTCGTGGAACCAGGTCTCCACCAGACGCGAGGGGGAGGGGAAGATGTCCGAGAACTCCACGTTCGGGTAGTCCCACTGCTTCAGGACCTCCATCCGCATCCGCACCTCCATCCGCCAACGTGGATGGTCGTAGGGCATCCTGATCCAGAGTTCAGACTGCGCCCGCTGGTTCGGGTTCGTCCCCCGCGCGTAGAGCCGCACCTCGTCCGGCCCGTTCTTCTCGACGGAGAACGCCTTGATGGAGTTGCAGTAGTGGTGCTTGGAGATCCCGCACGACTTGAACCACGCCATCGGCATCTCCCAGAGCGCCGGCGCCGTCCTGCCGTGGGCCGTGGGCCGGTGGACGGCGCAACTGAACAGGTCCAGCTCAAACGCCGGACGCTCCGGGTTGTGGCTGTTCCAGATGACCACGTCCCGCCGATTCCCCGCCCGCCGCTGGAGGTCCAGCCCGGCGCTCTCGGCTTGATACGTCGCCTGAATCCCCGGCGTTTTTTCGATGACCACCTCTGTGGGGCCGTCCTTCCGGAGCCGCGCCGGAACGATCACGTCGTCTACGGAATCGTTTCGGGGCGACATCTCCATCACCACACAGATGTCGTCCGTCAGCTCCCCCTCAGACATGAGGTTGGGGCGCACGACCTCCCCGTTCACCCGCGCGACCACCGCCCCCCGGTGCCGGGGGTCCGTCTTCCTCCGGTAGAGCCGCACCCGGATGCGCCGCTCCAGCGGATCGGCCGGAAACCGGACCACGACCCGCGTCGGGTCCCCCTGCCCCACCTCATACGTCCCGTCCTCCTCCGTGTAGTTCCGGAAGTTCCCCCCGAACACCTCCGGCGTCAGGGGCGACTGAACCGCCTCGATTCGCCGCTTCAGGTCCTCTACGTCGTCTCCCAGCGAGACGATCAGCGTCGCCCCGATGCGCACCTCCCCCTCTGTCGCCCTGTCCTTCAGCCACGCCATCCGCACGTTCGGCCCGGACTCCCCGACCCGGACACTCGCGCCCGCGCCCCCACAGGCCCACCCCATGCCCTCCCAGGCCCACTGCTGCATCCCCGTGGGCCAGTGCGAGGCATAGAACGGCGGGACCTTGCCGTGGTCGCTCGTGAACGGCCACGCGTGCCCCTGGTCCCGTACCCAGTAGAGCGCCGCCGACCTCTCCCCGCCGGCCAGGATCATCGACTTTCCGGACAGCCCCTCCCCGAACGGCATCACGGCATCCCCCTGCGCGGGGGTGATCGTCCTCTCGCCGATGAGGACCTCCCGGTGCTCTTTCGCCCCCTCGACCTCCAGAGTGCAGTCCTGCACCGCACCGTGCCCCGCCAGGTCCACCACGTGCAGCGCCACCGTGATGTGGAGATCCCCCTCCGGGTAGACCCACACGTCCTGACGCCCATCCCCGTGGTAGTGCCCCGCCTCGTCCAGCAGGTCGAACGCGACCCGCATCCCGACCCGGGCCGGCCCCTCCTCCAGGAAGCTGAACTTCGGCGCGGGGTCGTGCTCCTGCCGGATCAGGACCGACTGACCGTGATCCCCGGCCCCCTCCTCGGACCGGCAGACCAGCCGCACCCGCGCCCCGATCCGCAGCGCGACCCGCTTCAGCCCCACGCCCGCATCCTCACCGTCCTCCCCGATGGCGAACACCCCGCCCCGGTACTTCGCGAAGCTCACCGCCACGCCCCCGATCCGTCCCTTCCAGTGGGTCTGACAATCCACAAAGACGCCGTCACCGTTCACAGGTTTTCCTTTCAATGCCTGAAGAGATGGTCTTCGAGCGGCAATGCGATCGCCGCCCCGCTCCGCACAGAGATGAGGCCCGCTTCCATGATCTCCTGCGCCTGCCGCGACAGATTCGGGTTGCAGATGCCCTCCGGCCACGCCCCTTTCCGGATCGCGTTCACGAAACACTCCGGCCCATTCGTCATCCCTGCCGGGAGCGGGTCAGGCGCGACCTCCGCCCCCTCCTTGTCCTCCCGCGTGTAGACCCGGATGTTCCCCTCTTGGGCCGACATCGGGACCACCATCGTCCCCTGTGTGCCGTAGACGACCAGGTCGTGCGCGGGTCGGTGCGCCACCGCCTCCGTCCAGGTCATCTCCAGGATGCACAGCGCGTGCGGGTAGCGCAGGAGGATCACGGCGTTGTCATCCACAGGCAGATGCGTCTTGAGCAACCGGCCGGCCACGCCGGCCACCGAGTTCGGGCTGCCCAGGAACCAGACGCAGAGCGTGGCCCCGTAGCCCGCATAGTCGTTCAGCGCCCCGGCCCCGTTCAGGTGCCTGTCGAACAGGAATTCCTGGAACTCCGGCGAGCAGCCGAGTTCGTCCGGCCCACAGTGCCCCCCCCGGAACTTGATCTGCCAGACCTCCCCGACCTTTCCCTCCCGCGCCAGCCGATGCGCGGTCCGCAGCGTCGTGGACCAGGCCGTCGGCCAGTTGATCATCAGCGTCGTCCCGGCCCGCTTCGCCGCCAGGACCATCCCGTCCGCCTGCTCCAGGGTGGCGGCCATCGGCTTCTCCACCAGGGCGTGGAGGCCCCGCGCCGAGGCCAGCTCCACCAGTTCCTGATGCTCCGCGTTCGAGGAGAAGATCAGGACCGCGTCCGGCCGCTCCCGGTCCAGCATCTGCTCGTGTTCCGCATAGGCGTTCGGGAGGCCCGTCCGCTCCCGGAACCGCGCCTGGAGGGCCGGGTTCGGGTCCGACCCGGCCACCACCTCCACGCCCTCCAGCGCCTGCGCCTGCTTCAGGTTCGACCAGAGATGGTCGTGCGCCATCCCCATCGCTGCCAAACGCAACTTCGCCATACCCTCACCTCCCGGGGACCGACGCCCCTGCGCTCCGGGCGATCACAAGGATCGCCCCTACTCGACACGTCGCCTGACCTCGCGCACAATCCTCTCTTCAACCCCTACGTAGACCCACGCGTGACAGGTCCCCTGCCCCGTGGCGACCACGACCCGTCGCCGCTCGTAGCACGCCCCCTCGTAAACATCCAGTCGCGCCAGGTGCTCCGGGCCGATGCCCAGCAACACCGTCCCCTTCGTGACCTCCCCCTCCTGGACGACAAGATAGGGATAGGGGAATCCCGAAGCCTCCCCGACCCGGCGGTACCCGGCCAGCGTCCCGTCCCCCTTCGGGAAAGTCCGTCCCGTCACCTGCCGGACCATCTCGTCATCCCGCAGGGTTCCATAGACGAACAGAGGGTCTCCACCTTCGTCATTCATCGTTCATCCTTCAAGGGCGACCACAAGGGTCGCCCCTACGACATCCTTATCCTTTCACCGGCTCCTTCCCCGTCCCGTAGAGCCCCTCGCGCTTGGTCACTTCGATGTCCCCGCGCACCTCCGCCTGGCACGCCAGCCGGAAGTTGCCCTTGATCTGGAAAAATCTCAGGACCTCCATGTACTGCTTGGGCCCCACCTTCTCCTCCGGGATGACCTCCACACAGCAGGTCCCGCACAGGCCGAGCCCCCGGCAGTTGAGGACCCCGGAGACGCCGTTGTAGAGCGGGATGCCGTGCTGCAGGGCCAGCTTGCGCAGGTTGGTATCCGGCGGGCATTCCACGGTCTTGTTCCAGTTCTTGAAAGTCACCTTCGGCATGCTCTTTTCCCTCCGCGTTCTCTGCGTTCTCTGCGTTTAAATCTGTATTCTAAGCGTCTTGATCTCGAACGGCCGGAACCGCACCCGGTCCCGATCCACGTCTCCGACCTTCTCCTCCAGCATGTTCGTCTCCCGGACCTCCCCCATCTCCCGGCAGAGGTGCAGCGCCCCTTCCTGCGCCTCCCCCGCAGGCTCGAACGCCCGCAGGACCACCCCCTCCCCATCCTCCGCCTGCTTGAACACCGGGATCAGGACCCCCTCCCCGGAGATCCCGCAGAAGCGCATCCGCGCCGGCAGGGTTTTGGGCGTGGCCGTGTCGTTCACCCCCTGGCTCACCAGCGGGTTGTTGAGCGCCCACCCGTCCCGCCAGGCCCTGGCCGATTGCCAGTCGCCCGCGTAGGACCGGAGCGAGTAGCGCGCCACGACCTCGGGCGGATACCGCCGCCACACCAGCCGATAGTCCTGCGACGCCTCGGCGGGGATCGACCGGAGGAGGTCCCCCCGCAGCACCCCCCCCTCCACCTCAAAGGCCCGCCGGTCTGACGCGATCACGACCCCCCACCCATCCCCGTCCGCCGAGACCCACCCCTGGCACTCCCGCTGCCGTCCCCATACCTCCCGGTCCATCTCGTCGTCCCCGTCCGGCCCGCACCCCGGCATCGTCCGCTCGAAGGCGTTCGCCCCGTAAGGCGTCCCATAGCAGACGCGAGGCGCGCCCATCCCCGTCGGGAAGGCCACCTGGACCCGTACGGGCTGCTCGTCCCGCCACCGGAGCCGGATTTCGACATCGATGCGATCCAGCCCGCGATACAGCGTGAACCGCTGCTCCACCGGGGAGCCCAGGAGCCGCCCCTCGATCAGCACCGTGGCCCGCACCTCCCCGCTCTCGACCAGGTCCACCCGGCTCACCGAGACCTCAAAGCCCCTTCCGGTCAGGTCGTACTGGAAGCGCCCCCGGTCCAGCGACTCCTCGACGCCCCGGACGCAGACGCCGTCCAGGACCGTCCGGCCCAGCCGCCGGTCGCGCACCGAGACCCTGCCCGTCACCTCGTCCACGGTCAGGTCGTAGAAATCGTTCGAGAACGTCCGGCCCGTCCGGATGCCCCGGTAGGGGACGGAGACGGACGACTGCACGTCCCGGATGACAAACTCCGGCGCCTCCTCGCCCGGGGCCATCATCCCCGGGGCCTCGATCCTCAGCAGAGACGCCGTATCCGTCGTGGCCGGGACCAGGTAGAACGCCGCGTACCCGTCCGGCGGAACGCCCTCCGCGATGAAGGTCAGCGCCGCCTCCGTCGCGGCGATGCGCTGCACGGAGAGTTCCTGGAAGGGCACGTTCCGGCCCTCCGAGTCCACGATCTTGTACATGTCGAACTGCGCCTCCGCCGGGTCCTCCGGCCCGTAGAAGGAGAGGTGCGCGGTCACCGCATCCGTCCGCGTCCACGAGGTCGGGTTGAACACCACGACCGGGAGCGCTGCCGGGGACTCTGCCCGGAGCGCCACCCGCTCCGCCATCGCCCGCGTCGCCGACCGGATCAGATCCTCCGCCCACCCGAGGATGGCCTGCTGCGTCCGCGTCTTCCGGACCTCCGTGTCCTCCCCCCCCGTGCCCCCGTCGTGGCGCTCCATCGCCTCCAGCGTCCTGAGCCACGCCTCCCGGATGCGCTCTGCCGGATACGCCCTCCCGGCCAGCACCCACGCCGCCGTGGCCAGCTTCTCCGCCGTCGTCAGCCGGTGTACGACCGCGACGTTCAACGGGAGCAGGCCCGGAAAAAGAGGCTCCACGGACGGCCGCGCCGACGGGACCTCCCCCTCCAGGGCAGGCAGGGCCTCGGCGGGCGGGACCCCGTCGAAATACGCCCCCGGCGTGGTGATGACCGGGCGAAACCCCTGCGCCCCGCACCAGGCCAGCAGCTTCTCGTACCGTTCTTCCGAGGGGGCCGTCAGGGCCTCCCCCCAGAGCGCCATCGTCGGGCCCCGCTCCACCGCCTGCGCGATCTCCCGCGCCAGCGCCCTGGACCGCATCACATCGTAGTGCCCGGCCACCAGCCCCCACAACACGCCCCCGCCAGCACACCCGGTGAGCGCCTCGGTCCCATCCGCCCCCCGCCACCGGAACAGCCCCCACGCCTTCGGTCCACACCCCGCCCAGACCACCTGCGACACCCCGCACCCCCGGGCGATCTGCGGGTACTGCGGCGTGTACCCCGGCAGGTCGCTCAGGGTCCTGCCCCGGATGCCGAAGACCTCCTTCAGATACCGTTGCCCGTAGAGCAGGTTGCGGACGAGGTCCTCTCCGATCTGAAGGTTCTGGGGGAGACCCGTCCACGTCGCCCCCACCTCGATACGCCCCTCCTTCACAAGCCGGACCACCCGATCCCGTCGCTCCGGATGGCAGGTGAGATAATCCTCCACGAAGACGGCGTGCTCCAGCAGGAACCGGAACTCCGGATGATCCATCAGGTCCAGGACCTTCGAGAGGATGTACCCCCCGCGCGACAGGGACTCCTCCCGCTGGCCGAGCCCGTGGAGGTCGAGATGCGAGAAGGGGACGATGTGGAGGTCTTTGATCACGTTTTTCACCTTACTCGTTGTATCCCCTCTCGCCGTGCTGCGTCAGATCCAGCCCCGTGATCTCGTCCTCCGGCTCCACCCGCATCCCGGCGATGGGCTGGATGATCTTGAACAGGATGAACGTCACCACGAACGAATAGACCGCCGTGGCCAGGACCCCCAGGGCCTGGATGCCCAACTGGGAAGGGTTCCCGAAGAACAGCCCGTTGTTCCCCGCCTCGTTGACCAGCTTGGAGGCAAACAACCCCGTGGCCAGGGCCCCCCAGGTCCCGCCCACGCCGTGGACCCCGAAGGCGTCCAGGGAATCATCATACCCCGCCTTCGTCTTGATCTCCACGGCCAGATAACAGATCAGACTCGCGCCCGCTCCGATGGCGATGGACGACATCGGCCCCACGAACCCGGAGGCCGGCGTGATGGCCACCAGGCCCGCCACCGCGCCGGAGGCCGCGCCCAGGACCGTCGGCTTCCCCTTGTGCAGCCAGTCCACGATCATCCAGACCAGGGCCGCCGCCGCCGCCGCCGTGTGGGTGACCACGAACGCGCTGGTGGCCAGCCTCCCCGACGACAGGGCGCTCCCGGCGTTGAACCCGAACCACCCGAACCAGAGGATGCCCGCGCCCAGGACGGTCATCGTCAGGTTGTGCGGAAGGATCTGGTCACGGCCGTAGCCCCGCCGCCGCCCGATCAGCAGGGCGCAGGCCAGGGCCGAAACCCCTGAACTGATATGCACGACCGTCCCCCCCGCAAAGTCCAGGGCCCCCATCTGCCGCAGCCAGCCCCCGTTCCCCCAGACCCAGTGGGCCACCACGTCGTAGACCAGCGTGGACCAGCAGACCATGAAAAGCAGAAATCCCCCGAACTTGATCCGCTCCGCGAACGCCCCGGTGATGAGCGCCGGGGTGATCACCGCGAACATCGCCTGATAGATCATGAAGGCCTGATGCGGGATCGTGGCCGCATAGTCCGGGTTGGGGTCCAGCCCCACGCCCCGCAGCCCGACCCACGCCAGCCCGCCGATGAATCCTCCCCCGCCCGGCCCGAACGCCAGGCTGTAGCCCCACAGCGCCCACTGGATGCTCACCACGCCGATCAGGATGAAGCTCTGCATGATCGTGCTCATGACGTTCTTCGAGCGGACCATGCCGCCGTAGAACAGGGCCAGGCCCGGCGTCATGAGCATGACCAGCGCGGCGGAGATCAGCACGAACGCGGTGTCTCCCGGGCTGACCGGATCAGCAGTCCCCTGCGCCCCCGCCGTGCCCGCAGCCAGGCAGAGGGCCAGGATCGGGACCCCCAACATCCAGAATCGACGCATGGATTCCCTCCATCTCACGTGAATGGACGATCTCACCCCTCCCGGACGGGATAACCGCGTTTTTTGTCCACCACGTTCATCAGCGGCTGTCCGGCCAGGTGCCGCCTCAGGTTCTCGCAGAAGAAATCCATCAGACGTTTGGGCCGCAGGGCCGAACTCCCGGCCGCGTGCGGGGTGATGAGCACGTTGTCCAGGCCCCAGAGTTCGCTCTCCTTCGACAGGGGCTCGGCCTCGAACACGTCCAGCCCCGCCCCGGCGATCTGCCGCGCCTTCAGCGCCGCGGTCAGCGCCTGCTCATCCACGATGGGACCCCGCGCCGTGTTGACCAGGAAGGCCGTCGGCTTCATCATGGACAGACGCTCCGCGTTGATCAGCTTCTCCGTCTCCTTCGTGTAGGGCACCGCGATGAACACCACATCGGACATCCGGATCAGGTCATTCAGCCGCTCCGGCCCCCAGAGGCTCTCCACGTAGGCCGGCTTCTCCTTCGTGTGCGCGTCCACGGTCACAATCCGCATGTCGAACGCGTGCGCCCGCCTGGCGTACTCCTTCCCGATCCCGCCGAACCCCACGATCCCCGCCGTGGCCCCGTACAGGTCCATATACGGGGTCCCCTTCCAGGCCCGCTCCGCCTGGTTGCGGACATACTGCGGGATCCCCCGGCACAGCCCCAGGGTGAGCGCCCAGGCGTGCTCCGCCACCTGCGGGGCGTGCAACCCGCTGGCGTTGCAGATGAGGATATCGCTGTCCATCAGGGCCGGGGAGAGGAACTTGTCCATCCCCGCGCTGCCCGACTGGATCCACTTCAGTTTTTTCCCCGCCTTCACGATCTCGTCGCTGTGATACCCGTAAAAGACCTCCGCATCCTCCGCCTCCCGCGCCGCCGCCTCCCTGCTGGCCATGACCACGTTGAGCGCCGGCGAGACAGCCTTCACCTGCTCGAACAGTTCCTGACTCACTTCGGGACAGAGGAGCACTTTCATGGGAACCTCCTTGATAAAAAGGAAAAATAAAACCGGGGCCAGGGATCAGGGGCCAGGAAAACAGAGTCTATTATTCCCCGACCCCCGACCCCTGACCCCTGCTCTTGTAGTTTAACGCCATCCCGATCCGCTCCAGCACGGACGGGTGCGTGTAGAAAAGGTAATAGGTCCCCCACCAGGGCTCCACGTCGGCCAGGTTGGTCACCGCCAGCTTCTTCTCCGCCTCCACGAAGACGTCGGGCCAGTCGGTCAGCGTCAGCGAGGCCATGTCCGCCTCGCGCTCGAACGAGCGCGACACGGCGTTCTGGATCGGGAGACTCAGGAAATTGAGGACCGTGACCAGCAGCAGGATCAAGACCAGCGCCAGCGGATCATCCCCGCCGGACAGCCCGAACTGTCCGCCCGAAGCCGCCCACGCGACGGCGCGATGCGCGACCAGCAGGAGGACGAGGGTCCCGAGGAGGCTCAGCCCGATCCCCTTCCAGATGTGGTCGTGCCTCCAGTGCCCCATCTCGTGGGCCAGGATCAGCTCCGCCTCCTCCGGCGTCGATCCCCTCAGGAGCGTGTCGTAGATCACGATCCGCTTCGTATGGCCCAGCCCGGTGAAGTAGGCGTTGACGCGCCGGGTTCGCCGGCTGGCGTCCATCTCCAGCACCTCGTCGGCACGGATGCCCGCCCGCTCCGCCAGCCGGAGGGCGCGCTCGCGGAACGCCGGGTCCGGGATCGGCCGGAACGAATGGAAAATCGGATCGATCAGGATGGGCGCGATGAAGACGAGCAGGAGCATCCCGAGCCCCGCCGCCCCCCACGCGGGCAGCCACCAGCCCCCCGAAAAGCGCCGGATGAGCGCCCACAGGACGAGCCCCACGGGGGCGAACAGGGCGACGTTGACGAGCAGGGATTTTCCGTAGTCCAGGAACCAGTCCGGGAGCCGCTGCGTGGACAGGCCGTAGGCATGCTCGTGAAAGTAGCCGCTGTAGAGGGAGAGGGGCAGAGAGACGGCGGAGAGCAGGACCAGGACGGAGGCGGACAGGAACAGGGCGGAGAGCCAGGGGCGATGTCCCCCCATCCGTGCGACGAAACCCCGGAGCGCCCCCCCGGCCCCGGAGGTCAACAGCAGGACGAGCGCCGTGACCTGGATGCCCAGCGAGACGAAGTAGAGGACGCGATTCTCAAAACGGTACGCCTTCCCCCGCGCGATCTGCTCCGGGAAAAAATAGTCCGTGGCCTTCGGGATCTGATCCGCAAAGACCATCTGCCCCTGACCCAGGGATGTCAGACCCAATATCATCAGCAGGCCGACCGAATACGGCCCCCACCTCCCAATGGTAGATCGCACTCATTTCACCGAGAAGAACCGGCTGTCGCTCCCGTCGGGCGAGATCTTGATCTGGAGCGGACGCCCGCAACGGGGGCACCTGGCCGTGTAGGCATTCCGCTCCGGGTTGATGTAGACCCGCGAGTAGACGTTGCAGCACTCGAACATCACGCCGATGAAATCACGTTTTTCCATAAAGTACCTCCGCGGGGGCGCGGTGCATCGGGCCCCCGCGTTGATCCTACGACCTCCCCGTCAGCCTCAGCAGTTCCTTCGCGAACCTCGGCACCGCCGTCATTGGGTCTTCGGCGGCCTCGTATTCGATGTCGAGGTATCCCCGGAAACCCGCCTGCTTCAGGGTCTCGATGATCTTGGTGTAGTCCAGGGGCTCCTTCTTGCCATCGGGCGTCCGCGTCTCCGTCTTCACGTGGGCCATCGCCGCATAGGGCACGGTCTGGGCGATCTCCCGGTAAGGGTCCGTCCGGTAGTTCCCCGTGTCCAGATTCACCCGCACCCATTCCGAGCCCACCGACTGGATCAGAGACAGGACCTGCTCGGCCCGCGTGGTGATGCCTCCGTGGTTCTCCAGCGCCAGGATCACCCCCTTCGGCGCGGCGTGGTCCGCGCATTCCTTGAGACACTGGACCACCCAGTCCATACACGTTTCGTCCGTTTGCCCCTGAGGGGCCGGCCCCGCGAACACCCGCAGACAGGGCGCGCCCAGCTTGTAGGCCACGTCCGTCCACTTCTTCACGTCCGCCACCTGCTTCGCCCGCTCCGCCGGATCGGCCTGGCAGAAATTATTCCCCACCGCAGCCCCGGAGATATGCAGCCCCAGCTTGCACGCGAGGGCCTTCAGCCCGTTGAGATAGGCGTCGTCCGTGGACGCAAAGTAGTAGGCCGTCAACTCCACCCCGTCCAGGTCCATGTCCGAGCACCGCTGCATGAAGCTCTCCAGCGTCATCGTCCCCGCCTTGGGGTCCTTCGGGTCTCGATAGCTGCCCAGATACTGCCGGTATGAGTAAGCACAGCATCCCACACGCATGGTGATGTCCCTCCTCCCAAGAAGAGTGAAACGGCAAACGGCAAACGGCAGACGGCAAACGTAAAAGACTCAGCCTTTTGCCTTCACGTTTCACGTCTGCCGTTTCACTATTTTTCCGGATACCATTCCGCGATCTTCGCCGAGATCTGCCGGGCCTGGTTTTCGCTGGAGATCGTGAACTTGCTGCGCGCCATGTAGACCCCGTCCCGGCGCTGGTAGCGCCGGATCGTGATCTTGGGCGGGCCATATTCCCCCGTCTTCCGGTCCAGGTCCTGGTGCAGGAACATGACCGTCGCCCACGCCCCCTTCGTCAGCACCTCCTTCCCGACCTCTTTCACCACCAGCACCCCATCCTCTTCATAGTTTGCCGTCAACTCTTCGACTGTCCCCGCCATGAATCCTCCCAAGGAGTGTGAACCGCCAATTTTTGCTTGCCAAACCCTGTCGAAAGTGCTACATTTGGCGCTGTGTCGATGGTGGCCGCACCTGCACCCAAACACCCAGACACCCAGACACCAGGAAAACGCATCCTTTCTGCGGGATCTGCGAAATCCGCGAATGAACCGATGGAAATACGACTCTTCAAAACCGTCGCGCGAAATCAGGGGCGAAAGGTCCGTCTCCTGACGGAGGATCGAACGGGCCTCGGACGCTCCGATCCTGACGTGATAGACGGTGTCGCCAAAAATGTCCGCATCGCCCAGGTCCGGGACGTCAACGAGACGATGCCCCTCGGAAGAAAATACGAGATCATCGCCCTGACCCTCCGGGGCAGGAGCGTGCCCGAGATCGCCTCTCTCCTCAACATCTCCGAGAGCACGGTCCGGGCGCACCTCAAAAAGGGCGCCCGGCAGGTCCGGAAGGCCATCGGAGGACATGCCTCCGACGCGCAGGCCGTCCTCTCCTCCAACCCCGCCTGACCCCTCCCCTCATCTTCCGTTGCCCTTCATTCGCCTCAACCGTTCCCGGTCCTCCAGGCAGACCTCGATCTGAAGCAGGCTCTCCCTCTGATACGTGCAGAGCGAAGGGTCGGGCATCCCCTCCATACAGAGCATCCGGCGGTAGTGACGCCCATCCGTCTCGTCCACCATGTCCACCAGCGCGCCCCTGGGACAGGCCACGCACATCTCCTCCTGAGACGTGAAGACCGTACCTGTCGCCCTCGCCACGTGCGCCCGGGACTCCGTCCAGACCTCTCCATCCCCCCGTTCCACCACCTCGATCTGGTTCAGCCTGGACAGGAGCAATCTCCCCCGGTCCATGGCGAAGTCCCCCTCAAACTCCACGGTATCGCCCTGACGAAATTTCCAGCGCGCCTGAAGGTCCCGGCTGATCGTGGCGTAACCGAAGTCCTCAAAGTGGTCCCTCCCGACGTAGCCCTCCTGGAAAACCAGCAAAAACCCGTGAAAGGACAGGCGCTGGGCCTTTCCATCGGACGCCCCCCGGAACCTCGGTTTCACCGAGTGGAGGCGACCGTAGAAGGTCACCCGTTTGCCCGTATGATCGCGAATCCAGTCCTCAAAGGCCCGGAGATCTGTCTCAAAATCCTCATACGCCCCGGCATCCAACTCGATCTCCGGGCGGTTCATCTCCTTGTCTTCGGAGTAAGAAGCTGTTTTAAAATCCCTCTGTCTGGCAGTTTCGAGCAACTTGAGCGAAGCGCTAAAACTGCAAAACCCCAGAAATCAGGGGGTTAACGTGATCTGTCAGTCACCGGTCTTACGGGAAAACCTAC
Organism: Candidatus Latescibacterota bacterium; assembly: GCA_009694805.1. GTDB lineage: Bacteria > Latescibacterota > UBA2968 > SICM01 > SICM01 > SICM01. The sequence goes on along the minus strand of SICM01000092.1, from coordinate 18 downwards.
TGTCACGCGAGTTTTAAA